>CALFMN010000034.1 GCA_937879875.1 uncultured Chloroflexota bacterium
GCTCGTCGTGCTGCCGTTCGGCGCGGCCGCCGGCTCCGGCATGGGCGATCCCTTGCCCGCCGCGGCCTGGGCGGCAGCGTCGCGCAGCTCGGCAAACGATGCCTTGAGACAGTCCGCGAACACCCAGGGATCGGGCACGAGTTTCGGGTCCACCGTCGCGCCCATCGTCAGCACCTGGTTGTAGCTGAGGATGGCGACGAACAGGCCGATATTCGAGGCGAGCGGACCGAGTGGATACCAGTGCAGCAGCCGCTTGCCCGCGAGGTAGAGGGGGATCTGCGGCCCCGGCACATTGGTGGAGACGGTGTTGAGCAGGGTATTCGGCACGTCGAACTGGCTGACGAAGGCCTGCCAGGTCGGCGGCACGTTGCGGGCGAAGTCGGTGAGCGCGTAGAGGCCCGCGGCCTGGCCACCAGTCTTCAGCCGCTCCATCGCCCGGCGCTCGGCGTTCAGCCGCTCCACCGGGTCTTTGACGCCGACGTAGAGCGGTGCGAACATCATCGAAACCAGGTTGCCGAGCGCGCCCTGTTCTTCCGGCCGGCGCATCGAGACGGGGCACATCGCCCGCAGCTCGACGCCGTTCGTCGCATAATCGTGCCGCTCGAGATAGCGGCCGAGCCCGCCGGCGAGCACCGCCAGCACCACGTCGTTCACCGTGCCGCCCAGCGTCGCGCGAATTGCCCGTACCTCGGTGAAGGAGAACTGCGCCCAGGAGAACTGCCGCTCGCCGGAGAGCGGGCCGTTGAACGGCGTGCGCGGCGCCGGCTGCATCAGGAACGGCATCGATGTAGTCATCGCGTTGGTGATCTGCTCGGCGCGCTCATTCAGCTCCTGCGGGCGGAAGAGGCGGAAGCTTTCATCGGTCCAGGTTTGCGCCGTTTCGGTCATGCGGTCGCGCACGGCATCTTGCAGCAGGGTGAGCGGATCGGGCTCGGCCCTCGGCTCCCAGCGTGCCGCCGGCGGCTCGGGCGGCTCGGCGTCGGCGGTGAGGTCGTGCATGATCATCGTTAGATCGACGCCGGAGACGCCATCGACCATGGCGTGGTGCACCATCGACAGCAGCATCGTGTTGCCGCTCTCGTGGCCGTGGATCACGACCAGCTTCCAGAGCGGATGGGCGCGATCGAGCACCTGGGCGAAGAGCCGGCCGCCGGCGTCGGAGAGGGCGCGGTCGTCGCCGGGTTTCGGCAGCGCGGCCTCTTCAATGTGGTTGCGGATATCGAAGGCCGTGTCGTCCTCCCAGGTGGGGTGGTTGATGCCGAACGGCGGGAAAACGACCTTTTGGCGATAGCGCGGCAACTGGTGCAGCCGCGTATTGAGCACGTCGATCACGTCCTGGCGCGTCAGCCGCCCTTCGTAGGCGCCGACCGAGCCCACGTGCATCGGCTGGTTTGACTTTTCGACGTAGAGAAAGGAGGCATCGAGGGTCGTGAGGCGGCGGTTCGTCGGCTGCGCCACGGTGTTCACATCCTTTGTTGCACCTGCTGCAACGGCTGCCGGTGCCCTATTCTACTCCCCTCGTGCGCAAGTCAGTGGAGCATGTGCAGCGGAAAACCGAGCCGGCCACGCGCTCGGCCGGGTCTATCCGGGCAAGAAAAAGCGGCGGAACTGCTCCTCGGACTCGAAGCGCGGCACGTTGCCGGCCTCGGGGTCGAGCGAGCGCCACTCGCTCTCGAAGCGCTCGAAGCTGAGCGGCGTGAGCCAGACGGCGCCGGCCGGCTCATCGGCGCGGGCGAAGGCGAAGCGCTGCGGGCTGTCCTCGGTGACGTCGAGCACGGTATAGGTACGCGAGCCGCGATCGTCCTCCCAGTGGATGACCACGCGCCCATCCCAGTCCTGGCAGAGGAGTATCGGGCGCACGGCCACGCCCTCCGGTCCGCGCTCGGTCTCGACAAACAGCACCGCGCGCTCGCCGGCCGGGCCGGCGACGGCGGGTGTATAGGTGCGCGGATAGGCAAGGGCACGCAGATCCTCGATCGTCGCCATGGCCGCCGCCTTCGTATTGTTGTCTTACTGCCCGTACGTCTGCCGGCAGGCGCCTTCCACGGTATGCCCGGCGCGATGCCGGTTCAACGGTGCAGATCCGGATCGCTCTGCCGGGCGCGCGTTCGCAGCGTGAAGACGCCGTCGCCGCTGAGCACGCCGCCGCGCGCGAACAGCCGCCCGTTCTGCCAGTTGGAGAGCCCTAGCTCCGGCCGTCCCAGCGCATACTGCCCATCGACCCAGCGCGTGAAGCCGTCGCCGACGAACGGCGCGTCGATCGCCTGATAGAACCAGCGCTGCTGCGCCTCGTCGGCGGCGATCAGGCTGGCAACGAGGCGCGGGCTGTGCCGGTTGAACAGCGCGACCGCCTCGGCCACGCTTTCGGCCACGAGCAGCGTGACTTCGGGCGTCTCTTCCCACTCCCACTCGCGGCCCAGCTCAGATGTGGAGATGGACTCCGCCAGCGGTTCCCCGACATCGCCGCCGGCGCGGCGCACGCGCGTGCGCGTCTCGAACCAGGCGGCGGGCACGTGACACTCGCTGCCCTGCGCCACGTACAGCTTGCTGCCGTGCCCGCGGCGTTCGCCCGCGCGGCAGAGCGCGTCGAGGAAGAGCGGCACAAGCTCAGCCGCCCGCTCGCGCACGATGCAGCAGACGTTGAGCGTGTTGCAGACCTTACGGTCAAGCGAGTTGTACACCGCTGAAGCGAATGCGCCGGCCGGCGCCGTCTCGCCGGCGATCAGCCAGGCGCCGCCGCTGCCGTGCAGGCTGACGGGGATACCCGACTGCCGCGCGACGGCGCCGAGCTGGGCGACGGCCGGTCCGGAGCCGCGGGCGACGGCCAGCGCCAGGCGCCGGTCGCTGAACATCGCCCAGCCGGCGGCGTGGTCGGCGCTCTCCACCAACGACGCGGCGCCGGGCGGCAGACCAGCCTCGGCGAGCGCCGGGTCGAGGGCGCAGCACACGATCGCCTGCGCCGTGCCGAGCGCGTCGCTGCCGATGCGAAAGACGACGGTGTTGCCGCCGCGCAGCGCGCCGGTCGCATCGGCGAAGACGTTGGGCCGGCCCTCGAAAACGAAGCCGACGACGCCGAGCCCCGCGACCAGCAGATCGACGGCCAGGCCCGGCTGTTCCACCGTTTCCACGACCCGATCGCGCTGCGGCGGCGCGTCGCGCCAGTCGTGCAGGCCGGCGATCATCTCGCGCCGCATCTGCTCTCCGGCCCGCAGGCGCGTGGTGGAGCGGCCACGGGCCTGGGCGCTCTCGACATCGCGCGCGTTGGCGGCGGCGATCTCGTTCCAGACCGCGTCGTCCGCGAGCCGGCGGGCGAAAGCGTGATAGAAGGCGGCAATCTGCTCGTCGCGCACCGTCCCCATCGCGGCGAACGCGGCGGCGGCGCGGCCGACTGTCTCGGCGGCGATGCGCTGCTGCGCGGCGGGAATCAGCAGCAGGTCGCCGCTCTCCTGCACCACGACCAGCCGGTCGCCGGGCCGAAAACGCGCGGCAAGCTCTAGCGAGACAAGGCTCACGCGGTCGCCGCCGAAGGGGATTGGCATGCCGGCCGTGAGAGCGGAAAGAGCGGCGGTCTGTGTCATGCTGCGCCTCGTCGGACGAAGATCTGCCAGAAGGCAGGGTACAGCAGCCGGCGAGCTTTCGGAGCGGCGAGGCGATCGTGCGGCGTGCCGGGACGCACGATCAGCGGATCGCGGCGCGGCTCACGCCACGCGCGGCCGCACGTCTTGCATGAACCGTTCCATCGCCTCCTGCCGGCCGGCGACGCCGTGCGGAGCGACGATGTCGAGCAGCAGGTGCGAGACACCGATCTGGGTATAGGCGGCGATCTGCTGGAGCATCTCGCGTGTGCTGCCGTGGATCGCGGTTGCCGGATTCACGCCGCCATGCAGACCCAGATGCACGCGGGCCGAAAGCTCGATCGAGGCCGGGTCGCGGCCGGCCTCTGTGCAGAGTTGCCGCACGCGCTGCCACTGCCCGGCCAGCACGTCGGGCGGCGTGAAGGCGGCGTGGAAGCCATCGCCGTAGCGGACAGCGCGGCGCAGGGCAGGATCGGTGTGGCCGCCAACCCAGACCGGAATATGACCATTCGGCGGCTTTGGCGAGAAGCCGATTGCGGGAAAGCGGTAGAAACGGCCGTCGAATGCGGGCGACTCTTGCGAAAACAGCGCTTCGAACAGTTCGAACTGTTCGTCGGCGCGGGCGCCGCGGTGGTCGAAGGGCATGCCGAGCGCGTCGAACTCTTCCTCCATCCAGCCGACGCCGGCGCCGAGGATAGCACGGCCCTCGGAGAGCACATCAAGCGTGGCGAGCAGCTTTGCCGTCTGCACGGGCGGACGGTAGCCGAGGATGAGCACGGTGGTGCCGAGGCGGATGCGCTCGGTTGCGGCGGCGACAAAGAGCAGCGTGCCGAGAGCGTCGAGCCAGGGAATGTTGAACGGCGCCGGAAAGTCGCCGCCCTCGGAGTAGGGATAGCGGGAGGCGAGGCTGGCGGGCCAGGCGATGTGGTCGCTGGCCCAGGCGGAATCGACGCCCAGCGCTTCGGCGCGGCGGGCGAAGCCGAGCAAATGCTCGCGGTCAGCCTGGTGGCCGAGGTGGGGCAGGTGTACGCCGAACTGCATGGCGTTCCCCCGTGCGGGCCGGCGTGATTGCCCGGTGACGCCGGCACGTGAACGGGATCATCATACGCAGCTAGCGCAGACCACGGTGAGGCCGAGGGCGATCACGTTGCTCAGGCTCCACTCGTCCTCCAGCGTCACGTTTCAATCCTCACCCGGCGGTGAGGCCGGGTGCGACGCTCCATGCTGGCGGCGGCGTCGGCTCCGTCGTACTCGTTTCAATCCTCACCCGGCGGTGAGGCCGGGTGCGACGTTCCCAGGAGCGCCCCCGCGGCCAGCGGGCGACGTACGCGTTTCAATCCTCACCCGGCGGTGAGGCCGGGTGCGACGTTGTAAGCGCACGGTATACGCGACTGACCCATGCAAGTTTCAATCCTCACCCGGCGGTGAGGCCGGGTGCGACATGTCCACCTGTACGCCGATGCGCTGCAAGAGGCGGTTTCAATCCTCACCCGGCGGTGAGGCCGGGTGCGACGCCGTCACGGTGCCGCAGTCAATCAGCGCCGTGCGCGAGTTTCAATCCTCACCCGGCGGTGAGGCCGGGTGCGACTCCTACGGCGTGTTATGGCGGGCCGCCCCGACCAGTTTCAATCCTCACCCGGCGGTGAGGCCGGGTGCGACGCCACCTCATGGCTGAGCACCATGCAGGCGGCGGCGTTTCAATCCTCACCCGGCGGTGAGGCCGGGTGCGACCGCAGATCGCCAGCGTTTTCAGCGCAGCGGGGCCGGCGTTTCAATCCTCACCCGGCGGTGAGGCCGGGTGCGACACCGCTCATGGGGTCGCGCTTCATATGCTCGAAGTTTCAATCCTCACCCGGCGGTGAGGCCGGGTGCGACGCGCCATCTCCAGGCCTTCACAACGTTCGCCGGCCCGCTGTTTCAATCCTCACCCGGCGGTGAGGCCGGGTGCGACTCGGCCATGACGTGCAGCGATTCCAGCCCGCTATCGTTTCAATCCTCACCCGGCGGTGAGGCCGGGTGCGACGCCCCCTTCGCTTGCCGGGGTGACCGAGGCGCAGAAGTTTCAATCCTCACCCGGCGGTGAGGCCGGGTGCGACCGGGTGATCGGTGACATCCAGTTCCGCATGCGCGTGTTTCAATCCTCACCCGGCGGTGAGGCCGGGTGCGACGAGCTGTGGCCGCACACCTACGAGTATCCCGATGAGGTTTCAATCCTCACCCGGCGGTGAGGCCGGGTGCGACGCGGTGAGCGGCGGCGTGGTGCCGGCGTCGCCGCCGTTTCAATCCTCACCCGGCGGTGAGGCCGGGTGCGACGAGCTGCAACTGGTGGTCCGGCGTGCCGAGCAGGTCGTTTCAATCCTCACCCGGCGGTGAGGCCGGGTGCGACGACAGATTTTCAGCACGGTAGCGGCAGTCACTCCGTTTCAATCCTCACCCGGCGGTGAGGCCGGGTGCGACTCTGCGGGGCGGCCGGCGGTCAGGCCTACGCCTATTACCAACGTTTCAATCCTCACCCGGCGGTGAGGCCGGGTGCGACAGCAGCCGCCCGGTTTCTGGACCGACGACCCGGCGTTTCAATCCTCACCCGGCGGTGAGGCCGGGTGCGACCCGGTCGTGTCGGCGCAGGTGTCCGGCGGCCAGTGGGTTTCAATCCTCACCCGGCGGTGAGGCCGGGTGCGACGGTAATTATCTCCAGATGAACAGCAGCGCCCTCGCGTTTCAATCCTCACCCGGCGGTGAGGCCGGGTGCGACCGGTTGCCGTGCCGCCGCTCTGCCCGGCCGTCGGGATGTTTCAATCCTCACCCGGCGGTGAGGCCGGGTGCGACGGCACCACAGAGGGGATTTCACCCCTCATAGACGCCGCTTTGGCCCTCTTTAGGCCTGACTGTTCTTCTGCCGGCCGTCCGCTCCGCCTTTCCTCACCCAAAGGCAGCTACAAAACGGCCCGCACACCTCCTGTTCTGCGTCGCACCCGGCCTTCATTGCACCCGTTCGCGCGCGGACCTCACGCGTGGCTCACCACTGCCTGGGGTCCGCGCCTGGGGTGCTTCGCCGCCAATTATAGGATCAGCGGCTCGCGCAAGTCGAACGCCGGGCGCTGGCCATACACCTCCACGTAGCGCTCACGCGGCTCGTGCAGCCGGTAAATGCGCAGGCTGTCTTCCCGCTCGTCCATCGCCTGCCGCAGCTTGTGCTTCAGCAGTTCGAACTGCGCCGCGTTGACGATGCATTCGAACACCGACTTCTGCACGCGCTGGCCGTGCGCCTCGCAGATCTTCGCCACGCGCCGCAGTCGCTTGCGCCCTTCCGGGCTGTCGGTCGCCACGTCGTACGCCACCAGCACTTCCACCACCGGCCTCCGCTTCAGCCCGCGCGACGTGCGACGCTTCGCTCACCCTCTTTAGTTGGATTTCAATCCTCACCTGGAGCGAGGCCAGGTGCCACTCCGCAAATCGTCCTGTTCAATTGGTAAGGCTCGGCCTGTTGCGGCGCCGTCGCCAGCCCCTCAGCGTGGTAGCCTCCAATACTCAACCGCTCGCCTGATCAGGGGCGGACTGATTCAGCGGGCCAGGAACGGCAGATACTCCGGCAGGTCGCCGCGCAGGTGGCGCGCCAGCAGCCGCGCCTGCACGTGCGGCAACAGCCCCACGGCCACCTTCTGCCCCAGCACGCGATGCGGAATCTCCTCTTCTTTGCGCTTCTGATAGGCGCCGATCACGGCTTTGCGGCCATCGTCCGTGAGGCGCACGGCCGCGCCAGGCAGATCTTCGAAGTGCTCCGGCCGCAACTGCTTGCGGTTCACCAGCGTGATCGCCAGCCGGTCGGCGATCACCGGCCGCAGCTCCTCCATCAGATCGAGCGCCAGCGCCGGCCGGCCGGGACGCAACGCGTGCAGATAGCCCACCTGCGGGTCGAGCCCCACGCCCTCCAGCGCCGCCCCGCACTCTGCCCGCACCAGCGCGTAGAGAAATGAAAGCAGCGCGTTCGCCCGATCGCGCGGCGGCCGGCGCGTGCGTCCATCCGGCCCGAAGGCGCGCCGGTCGGCCCGCACCATCCAGCCGAAGACGCCGAAGTAGGCCCGCGCCGCCTCGCCCTCGGCGCCGCGCAGCTCGTTCAGATCGCCGATCGCCGGCAGCCGCTCGACGATGCCGGCCATGCGCGCCGCCGCCTCGCGCAGCGGCTCGCCGCCCTCCGGCTGCTGCGTCTCGCGCGCCGCCCGCAGCAGCGACTGGCGGCTGTTCTGAATCTTGCCGGCCACGATCTGCCGGGCGATGCGCAGGCAGCGGGCGCGATCGGAGAGCGCGAGATGTTGTGCCCGCCGCAGCAACACATTGCCGCGCGTCTCGCCCTCCACCCGCGCCTTGAAGCGGCCGCGCCGGTCGAGCCAGACCAAATTGCGCCCGTCTTCGGCGCAGCGCTGGATCAGAAACGGGCTGATCGAAACCTGGCCGAGCATCACGATGCCGCTCAGCCGCATCAACGGCGCCCGCAGCCGCGTCTCGCCCTCCAGCACCACCTTCACCGTATCGTGGTCAAGGTGAAGCATCGAACCCTGGGCCAGCACGTAGAGCACGTTCAATAGCTCATGCATCGTCGTCCTCCACCCCGTCCCCCTCTTCATCCTCGGCGATCACTGCTGCCGGCGCGGCCCTGCCCCAGACGGCGTCCGGCGGCTCGGCCTCCCACAGGCGGTAGAGCGTCCCTTGCAGGCCGCCCAGCCGCGAGCGCTCCGCCACCACGCCCGGCAGGCAGGCGTTGATCAGCGAGCAGCGCGGGCAGCGGGCGTCGTTCGGCGCCTGCGGCAGATTCTGCGTGCGCAGCATCTCGCGCACCGCGGCCACGGTCGCCTCGGTCCGCGCCCGCAAGGCCGCATCGAACTCCACCTCGTAGCGGCGGCGCTCGGCGTGGTGAAAGACGGCACCGCGCGGCACGGCGGTTTGCAGCATCTCCTCAAGGCAGAGCGCCTGGGCGCAGAGCTGGATCTCGGCGTGCTCGCCGCGCCGCCGGCCGACCTTGTACTCCACGGGATACGGCCCCTGCGGCCGGAACTCGACCAAGTCGGCCTTGCCCGAAAGACCCAGCCGCTCCGACCAGAGCGGAATCGCCCGTACGAGATGCACGCCGCGCATGATTTCGCGGTCGCCCGCATCGACCTTCTCGTGCGCCACGGTGCCGCGAATCGTGAACTGGTTCTCGTCCCACACCTGCTCGACGTAGATCAGCGCACACTGCCGCGGACAGTAGCTCCAGTGCTCCAGCGCCGAGATCGTCACCTCCGGCGCCTCATCCAGCCAGTCCTCTACCACGTCCACCACCTCCTCAACCCGGACACCGCTGCTTCTTTGGAAGACGGCCAGCGCCGTACACACGCATGAACCGCGGAAAGTGCGCCGGGCCGCGCCCCCAAACCCCACGCGCGGCCCACACCAGCGGGCGCGGCCCGGCGCCGCAGAAAGCTACCCAACGATGCGCAGCAGCTCGACACCGCCGGGCAGATTCGCGTCGTCCACGGTGACTTCGTAGTCGGAGAACGAACGCGGCGGCGTGTCTATGGAACGGCGCGTGACGCGAATGCGCTCGAAGAGCCGCCCTGCCGGCGCCTCGCCAAGCGGAGACGAATGCCGGAAGGCGTACAGGCCCACGGTTTCCATCTCGCCACGGCTGGCCGAGCGGTCGTCCCAGAACATCTTGGTCAGCGCCTCCCAGAGCAGATCGAGGTCGGACTGGGAGAACTTCGTGTCCCGCGCGAACGACGGTGAAACGAAGCCGTGCGCGCGGTACAGCCCATACGGCAGCGAGTACTTGCGGCCGATCTCGGTGGTGCCTGCCGCCTCGGCTCGTGCTTCGGTCGTCTTCGCTACGCGCGTGATCGCGAACTCCGTGGGCACGACGGGATCGATCGAGCGGGCGAACGTAATCTGCACCGGCCCGCGCACCTGGCCGGCGTTGACCGCGGTGCTCATGACGGCGCCGAAGGTGCGCACATCGTAGAAGTTGCGGCACATCCACTGGCGGGCGTCTTCCCGCTGCTCGGGCTTTGGGTTGCGCCGCACCTCGGGGGTGGCGCCCTTCATCCCCGTCTCGTCCTGCGCCTCCAGATGAAGGGCGTTCAGGACGCTGCCGCCGCGGCTCTGGTGCTGCACGTAGATGCGGAAGCCCGGCTCGCGATCGCCACGCGCGGCGAAGACGAAATCGCGGATCTTGCGCTTCAGGCAGACATCAGTGACGAGGCCATGATTAGTTTCCGGGTCGATGCGCGGCATATTGCCCGCGTCGGGGTCGCCGTTGGGATTGCCGTCGCGCACGTCAAACAGCAGCACGAAGTCGTGGCGAACGGCGACGGGGTCTACGCCAACAGTGGAGAGCGTCACGATTGGATACCTCTCGTTCGTTATGTGTTTGTTGATGTCGATAGGAACGGCGGCCTTGCGCTGGCCAGCCGCCCGCCTACGTGGTTACCGCGGCCACTGGGTCCGCGGCAGGCTGCCGGGTAAAGCGAACCGCCTTCTGGTGATAGAAGCCGAGCGCAAAGCGGCCCTGCTCTTCCAGTGGCAGGAAGGCCGGAAAGCTGCTGCTCGCCGGCAGCCCGGAAGCGATCTGTTGAATCTCCCGCTCAAGCGTGACGGCAAGGCCGGGCTTGTCGCGCTTGAGCGTGCGCAGGTGACTCTGCGCCAGACGCATGAGGATGGGAAAGGCGGATACCGGCGCGCTGGCGGCGCGGCCGTAGAAGCGGTCGACGATGTCCGCGCCAACATCGCCGACGGCCGCGTACTGCACGCCTTCCAATACGGCAAGCAGCCGTCCGCAGAGATAGCCGGGTGAACGCTGGCCCTCGTCAAGGCCTTCCGACATGGGGCGCTCTCCTTTCGCTTCCGGGCGCCGGTTCAGTGTCGCCCGAATCAATGCCATACGCGCCGGGGTGTTCCACATATCGTTGCCGCCCAGTTCAGCCGTCTGCCTGTGGACGGCGCCAGCCATCGCGGCAACCGGCAATGGGGCGCCGGTCAGCGCCGCGCGCAACAGGCCCGGCAGCAAGTGTGCCGGCGGGTCACTGCCCGGCCCGGCCAACGCGTCCAGCAGATTGCGAATGCCTTGCGGCATCGCCCGATCGCCGGCCCGCCGCACCGTCTCGCCGCCGCGCCGCTGGTCGCGCCAGGTGACAACGTTCAGATCGGCAAACCAGCGTCCAAGCGCGGCCTCGACGGCGCCGATCGTCGTGTCCAGCCATTCGCGCACCATGATGCGGCCGCCGGCGCCCTGCATTGCGAGCGTGCAAAAGCGGATAGCATCGAGTCCCGCTGCGGGCGCCGCGCCCCTCTGCGCGGCGCTCAGCAGTTCGCGTACGCGATCGGGGTCCGGCTGATCCAGCAACTCCGCGGCCAGGTCGAGCGCATCGCCGCCAATGGTCCAATAGAGCACGGCCACGCCGGCCGAGTCGTAGCGCGTGCGTGGCGCATTGCTTCGCCGCAGCAGCTTGTTCAGTGCCCGCGAATACGCTTCGACGCAGTCGGTGCAGGTGGGGCTATTGGAAGCGTTGGCCCAACCGTAGGACTCGAAGGCGCGTTCGTTGAACGAGACGAGCGAAGTCCCCGCCGGCTGCCCATCGGGCACACCCATGATCTTGGTCATGTGCCGGTCGGCGAACGGCTTGACCTCGCCGCAAATCAGGCAACGGCTCGTGGCAGGCTCCAGCGCGGCAGCCTTCTTGCCTCGCGCTGGCGCCGCGCCCTTTGCAGCCCGCGCCGCCAGCCTTGCCGCGGCGTGCGCGTTCCAAAATGCCACCGAGGCCGGCCGCTGGCACACGGGCCTGCCGTTGTCCTCTTGGAGGGCAAATGCAAGGCGATCAGGCGCCTCGGCCTTCTTCTCCTGCAATTGGTCGTGCAACCGTTCGATGCTCGCCGCGTCGTCGTAGAAGGCGGCGCACGCCCGCAGGCCGAGATCGCCGCTCTGCTCTACGGCCGTCTTCAGCAGTGCGCGGAAGGTTTGGTGCTGGTTCGCCGTCTTGCGCCGTTCGGCGTCGGACATGGCAGGGTCAGGGCCCAGAACGTAGCCGCTGAAGTCGACCGCCAGGTTCGGAACAGGGGCGACGGTTCGTGCGCCAACTTTCGGGATGCGCAGCGCGGGGCTGCGCTTTTCCGCGCCGCGCCGGTCGATCAGGCCAAGAAAGCGCCCGTCGTCTGCAAGCTCCACCAGGAATCTCACGGGCGCTTCCTCGAAGTTCGCGTCTTGCAACGCGCCGGCCAATTCTTCGTCGGTTTCCGCGTATTCGCGCAGGCGGTGCATCAACATAGCCCAAGCCTCACGCGCGTCTGCACGTCCGGCAGCACAGCCGCCGGATCGGTTGCAATCACGCCATCCTCCATGCGGGCATGGAAGAAGACCGGCACGTTGCCGCCGGGGCTGAAGGCGATGTCATACAGCATCAGCCCCAAGTCCATCGTGCCAGCCTGCGGCCGCTCACCCCGCTCCGGCGGCCCGAACTCGGCGGCAAACTCGCGGCAGCCCAGATACGGGCGGTGCCAGCACTGCCCGCGCTCCACGCGGCGGTTGAACATCTCGACGTACTTGATCGTTGTGGCGCCGCCGGCGGCCGCACGGTCCGAGACAAAGACGCGGGCCGTGATCTCGTACGCCACATCCTTCAATGCCAGCGTGTTGCGCTGTGTGGCGATCCCACCCTGGCCACGCGAGTCGGCAAACAATGGCTGAAAGTCGAGCGGGTCGCGGCCGGCCCGTATCCAGCTGTCGATCGAGCCCGTGGGCGCCTTCACCTGCACCTCGTTGCGGCGGAAGGCGGAGAACTTGATCGGCCGCAGCACCACGATGCGGTCGATAATCCAGCGAAATTCGGGCTTCCAGAGCACGGCTTCGAGGGCGCCACGCGCGGCCGAGGGCGTCATCACCGCATAACTCACACGCTCGACCTTGAGCTCAGGCCGCGTGAAGCAGGCGAGGTCGCCCCAGAAGCGAACACGCAGCGGTTCGCTCAATGGCATGCCAGTTCCTCCTGTCTGTGGTTGAGAACACCCTGCTGACAGCGGATGGCGGAGCGCGCAGCCGGGACGGTCGCCAGGGCAGCGAAGAGCTTTGACGCATAAAAGCGACCCTCCCTTTGGTTAAACGAGATAGTCGGACGGATCTGCATCACTGACGAAACCGAGGTCGCGATCGTAGTTCGCAGCGTATGCCGCGTAGATCGCGCCATCCGCCAGCGGCTCGAGCGCGCCGGCGCGCAATGCCTTCTGAAACTCCGTGCGGTACAGATTGACGCCGAAGGGCTGCAAGCGTCGCGTCAGAGCGCGATCGAGCACCTCTCCGCGGCTGATGCGATCGATGAGCTGCTGGCCCTTGCCCCATGGCATGATCACCGCCTGGGTATCGTCGTTGTCGATCAGGCGCATCTCTTGCTCGACGCGGCTGAACTCCAGCTTCTGGCGTGCCTCGATCACGCCTGCCGGGTCCAGGTCCGAGACGGTGTACAGCCGATCGAAATACTGCCTGAACAGCGCCGGATCGGAGATGTCGAGCGCGCCGCCGGCGTAGGCCAGCATCGAAGCCGTGACGTCTGTCGCCGTGCAGTACGTGTCCCCCGGCAGAGTATTGTCCTCAGGGCGAAAGACGACAACGCGCCCGGGAACCGCGCTCCCTCCGCCATCAACCAGTCGCCCCTCACGGTTGCAGCGGCCTGCCGCCTGCGCGATCGCGTCGAGCGGGCCAAAGGCGCGGTAGACGGCGGGGAAGTCGAGATCGACGCCCGCTTCTACCAGCTGCGTGGCAACGACCACGCACGGCTTGCCCGATGCGAGCAGGCCGCGCACGCGCCGCAAGGCGGCTGAGCGGTGGCGCGGGCACATGTGCGCCGACAGATGGACGATCGGCGTTCGCGTCCCAGCCTCACGAGCAGCAAGACGAACTGCCTCGTACAAGTCGCGAGCCTGTCGCTTGGTGTTGACGATCGCCAGTGCCCGCTCCTCGCGCACCAGAGCGCTCGCAAGATCGGGCCATGTCCGCCGCTCATCTTCCCGCGGCCATTGGACCTTGACGCGGTCCAGCGCCGCGAAGACTCTGTCCGGCTCGGGCATGATCTCGCGCATCGTTCCCGCGGGCCAACGCGGGCCAGGACCGTCCGTCTGTTGTTCAAATGCCGGCTGTGTCGCTGTGCAGAACAAGAAGCTGACGCCAACGCGTTCGTTCAGTTGTCGCAGCATCGAGAGAATCGGCGCCAGCAGACGCGGAGGAAGTGTCTGCACCTCATCGAAGACGACAGCCGACTGTGCGACGCGATGCAGCTTGCGGGCGCGCGACGGGTGCGCGGTGAACAGGCTCTCCAAAAACTGCACGGCCGTGGTGATGATGATCGGCGCGTCCCAGTTCTCGATACCCAGCCGCCGCCAGATCTGCTGCCCGCCCTGCGCCGCACCATCGCCATGACCGTCGCTATGGTCACCGATGATGGCCGAATGGTGCTCCAGCACCAGCGGAGCCTCTGAATCTGGTCCAGCCTGGTCGGCGAGCGCGAGGCGAATCACACGCGCGTTTTGCTCGATGATCGCGAGGAACGGCACGACGACGATCACACGGCGCAGGCCGTTGGCAGCGGCGTGCCGCAGGGCATAGAGCAGCGATGCAAGCGTCTTGCCGCCCCCGGTGGGCACCGTCAGCGTGGCAAGGCAGGACGGTCCGGCTGCCGCGGACACGCATGCGGCCAGAACCTCCCGGCGAGCGTCGTTGACGGCATTGGGCGCGGCGCCGACCTGCAGTTCATCGATATACCGTTCAACTCTCACGGCCAGGGCTTCCATCGAGGGAAACTCACGGGCGCGCGAGGCGCTTGCCTCCGGCTGGAAGTGCGCCTCAGTATCCAACCGATCGGCGTCCACCAGGCAGCTAAGGATGAAGCGCGTGCGCAGATCGAATTCCTCGCGGGCCCGCGGGTCGCGTTCGAGCGCCGTCCGAGGTGGCGATTCGGCCAGCTCAGGCAACAGCGCCTGCGCCTCCTGACGTATCAGGCGGGCGCGGGTGGCATAGTCGGGTCCGTCTGGATGAAGCGGCGGCCGATCCGAGCGGACGCTCTGAAGTTTGTGCCCAGTGTCCAAACCGGTGTGGTGCGCGGCGACAGCAAGGGCCACTTCTACCGCGCCGGCGTCGGCAGCGATGCAGGCGCCGTAGGCGGCGTGCGGGGCGCTGATCGGTTCGCCGCGCAGCCGCCGCTGAAAGTCCGGCTCAAGCTTGCCGATGTCGTGCAGCAAGCCCGCCCAGTAGCTCTCCTCACCCAGCCCCAACGGCTCGCCAAATTCGCGGGCCAACTGAGCGACAGCGCGCAGATGGTCTTCCAGTCGGTGCCATTCGCCTGCCGTATTCGCCGAGTGCGCGTAGGCCACCATCGCTGCCTCCTTGCCTGAGCGTCGGCTGAACCGGCGCGCCGTCGCAGTGGGTTCCGCGGCTCGCGCGGAAGTGCGACATCGTATTGTGATGCGGCGAAGCGGCCGAATTCACTGACCGCCGCGCGGCCGGTTGGATCGCGGCGCATCAGCGCTCGACTCGGGCGGGACATACGGAACGATTGTTGAAGCGCTGTTCAGCAACGAGGGTTCGATCGTCAGGCGCTGGTCGTCTGCGACGCGGGCAAGGAGCCGCAAAACGTATCCGTGGCGAACGGCCGGTCGTGGTCGAGGCACGTACATCGCTGAAGCGGGCGTAGCTAAGAGCCTATCCCGATAGGCGTTCGCGCCGACCGGATCAGGCGTGAATTTGGCGACTGAGCGGGCCTACTGGGATGGGTTCTAAGGGTGAGATCGGCGCCGGCGGCGCGCCTGCGGTGACCGCGGCGCGGGAATGCCGCAATGCTGTGCGCCGCTGAAGCCGGAGAAGATCGGGCGGGTGCCGAAGGCCGGGATCGAACCGGCACGACCGGTGAAGGTCAACGGTTTTTGAGACCGTCGCGTCTGCCTATTCCGCCACTTCGGCCCGGAAAACGGCCCGTTCGCGCGTGGATTCCGCACCGTCGGGCGCGTCATCCAGCGTGCACCGCCGCTCCTATCGCAACCAGCACCCCCGTACCCGCATCAGTATACCGTCCATTGACCTTCCGGTTAAGCCGGGGCGCAGAGCGTGCGCGAGGGTGCGCCAGACGGTGTGGATGCTGGGCCTGCACACCCCGCCCACTCGGCAGCGATCACCGTCCGGATCCCGCCGTCGGGGTAACCCGGTACGGACGCGGGATGCGTTCGCCACGCGGCCTCGGCCCTTGACCGACCACTCCTCGTCACACCCGATGCGCGGCGCGCAGCGCCTCACTGCCGCGGAAGCAGGGTGCCGATCGGGTCTTCGCGCAGCCGCCTGGCGCAGTTCGGGCAGAAGACAACGAGTTGGCGACGCATCCCACGCCAGGCGCGCGCCTGCTCCGCCAGACCGGCGAGGCCGCGTCGGCGCCGGATTGATGACAGCGGAATCTTCGTGCCACACCCTTCGCAATGCAGATCGAACACCGCTCCTCCTATCGGGGCGCGGTTGCCCCGTTCCGCACCGCGCCGGCCGGCGACCACGCCACCGTTGCGGCTTCATCATCGGCGATGTCCGGGGCTGCCGTCTCCCCGGCGCCCATCGCTTCACCAAGAACCGGCTCGGCGAGGTCGCGCAGCGAGCAACCCATCGCCGCCAGGAGCCGCTCCAGCGTCGAGAGCACGACGTCGTGCCGGCCGGTCTCGATACGCGAGAGGCTAACAGGCGAGATGCCCGCCCGCGCCGCCAACGCCTTCGCTGTCAGTCCCCGCTGGTGCCGGAGGGCGCGCAGCCGGCTGCCGACTCGTCGGGCCTGCCCCGCCGCCTCCTCGGCCATGTGCCGGCTGAACGCCGGGTCCGTCAGCACGCGCACCGCGTCCCAGGGCACGGTGATGGTGCCGTGTGCCGTCGGCACACTGAAGTCGTAGGTCGTCCAGTGCAGCGCCCGCCAGTCTGACGCGGGCGCTCCCGGCGGTAGCAGCCGCGCGCCCGGCAACGAGACGCAGTCGCCGTCACGGAAGCATACGCTCACGATGCCGTCGTGCTCCGTGACGGACTCGATGCGGGCGTAATCCGCTGCCTGCCAGCGCGCCATTCGCTGTCTCATCCTTACTCGTTCAACGCCTGCCACGCGGCCAGCAGCACGTCCTGATGGTCGCGCAAGATCTGCAGCACTCGTGCCGGCAGCCGGGTGCCGTGCATGGGCACGATCTCGGGCAGCAAGACGGAAACGTCGCCATCAGCCCAGCGCACATGACAGTGCCTGCCGTAGTGCTGCCCGCCCACCTCGCGGTAAACGTAGATACTGTACGGGCCGAACCGCAGCACACACGGCACACCATGATGTTAGCGTATACGCTAATCGAGTCAAGATATCATGGCAGCGCCCGACCGAGAGCGGCGTACGCGACTCGGTGCGAGGAGAGGCCACAGCCCTTCCATCGCGCTGCCGCCAGCCTGCGCTGACCCGAAGGGGATGCGTCGCATCGATGAGCCCCTGCCGTGCGTGGAACCGGGGTGGCCGAGCTTCTCGTGATGCCAAGCGACGGTGCGCGGGTCCTTGCGCTCGACGGTCCAGACGCCCAGACAGGCTTCGACGGCGGCGGACAGCGGCTCGTCGGACACGGGCGCACCCCCTCAAGGCGAGTGAGGGTGCATAGTCGATCGCGAAACAGCATTGGCGGTGATGGTGGAATCAGGCTCGCGTAGGTTGGCGCATGCTCGCGAAATCACCGACCGGTGAAGGTCAACGGTTTTTGAGACCGTCGCGTCTGCCTATTCCGCCACTTCGGCCCGCAAAACGGGAAGGCCCGGCGGCTGATGCGGCTCAGCGCCGGGACTCATCACAGATGGTTTCAACACCGGCGCGGCAGCACGTCGTCGTGCTCGCAGCCGTGGGGCTTCGCCGGTGTTGAAACCATGTCTTAGGAGCGGAAGACGAGATTCGAACTCGCGACCCTCTCCTTGGCAAGGAGATGCTCTACCACTGAGCCACTTCCGCGAAGCCGCTCACGCGAGAGCGGACCCGATTAGTATAGCGCACGCCGCAACCGATCGCCAGCCATTCAAACGCTGAACAGCACCTCGGCGATGCGCCGCTGCAAGGTGCGTACCGTCTGCTCGCTGGTGCGCAGCATCAGGCGCGAGCCGTCTTCGTCGTCCAAGATTAGCTCCCAGAAGTCGATCTCCTCGTCGGGGTCGTGCACCGGCGGATGCACTTCGGAGTGATCGAGGAAGATACGCGGATGGAAGATGAACCCCCGCATCTGCGGCAGTTGCGGCTCCCACGGCCCACCCGCACGCGCATCCGGCTCCTCCGAAGCCGCGTCGATCGCCCGCAGCAAATCGCGCAGGCCCGAAGCCGTCGCGGCGATGTGCGCGGAGACATCGCCGGAGAACGCCTCGATCTCGAACTCACGCTCCTCTTCGGCTTCTTCGACGTCGACCTCTTCAAGCTCGATGCGCACCACGTCGAAGCCGAACTCGTACGCCACGCCGCCGCTCCTGCCGTGGCGCCGCCCGCGCCGCCGCACACGAGCCTATCACCGCACCATCATGCGAACAATGCGCGAACAATGCGCCGGATGACCGTGCCCCGCCGCCCGTCTATAGTCGAAGCAGAGATGCAAACCGTGATCAGCGGCCGTGTGGCAGCCCACGCCGACCGGCCGCGATGGAGCAACGCCATGACCCAACTCGCCGGCCAAACGCGCGTGGAGCGCGACTCGATGGGGCCGATGGACGTGCCCGCCGAAGCGCTCTACGGCGCCTCGACACAGCGCGCCGTGCTGAACTTTCCGATCAGCAGCTACCGCTTCCCCCGCCGCTTCATTCAGGCGCTCGGCCAGATCAAGCAGTCCGCCGCCGTCGTGAACGAGGCGCTGGGTCTGCTCGAACCGCGCGTCTCGGCGGCGATCCAGGCAGCGGCACAGGAGGTCGCGGACGGTCAGTTCGACGCGCAGTTCCCCCTGGATATCTTCCAGACCGGCTCGGGCACCTCGACGAACATGAACGCCAACGAGGTGATCGCGAATCTGGCCAGCCAGAAGCTCGGCGGCCAGCTCGGCTCGAAGCTGGTGCACCCCAACGACCAGGTGAATTTGTGCCAGTCGTCGAACGACGTGATCCCCACGGCGATGCACGTCTCCGGCGCCGTCGCGCTCGCCCATGATCTGCTGCCGGCCCTGCGCGAGCTGGAGCAGAGCCTGCGGGCGAAAAGCGCGGAGTTTTGGCCGGTGATCAAGACCGGCCGCACGCATTTGCAGGACGCGACGCCGATCCGCCTGGGCCAGGAGTTTCTGGGCTTTGCCGGACAGGTCGAACGCGGCATCCACCGGCTGGAGCAGGCGCAGGCGGAGCTGTCCGAAGTCGCGCTGGGCGGCACGGCGGTGGGCACCGGGGTGAACAGCCATCCGGAGTTCGCCGCGCGCGTCTGCCGGCGGCTGAGCGAGCTGAACGGCGTCGAGATCCGCGAGAGCACGAATCACTTCCAGGCACAGAACACGATCGACGGCGTCGTCGCGGCCAGCGGCGCCCTGCGCACCGTGGCCGTGAGCCTGATGAAGATCGCCAACGACATCCGCTGGATGGGCTCCGGCCCGCGCGCCGGCATCGGTGAGCTTTCCCTGCCCGAAGTCCAGCCCGGCAGCTCGATCATGCCCGGCAAGGTCAACCCGGTGATCGCCGAGGCGCTGATCATGGCCTGCGCCCAGGTCATCGGTCACGACGAGACGATCGCGGTCTGCGGCCAGTGGGGCTACTTTGAGCTGAATACGATGCTGCCCGTCGCCGCCTACGATCTGCTCGATTCGATCGATCTGCTGGCAAAGGCGTCGGCAAACTTCGCCCGCCAGTGCGTAGGCGGCCTGCAGGCCACGCCGCGCGGGCCGGAGATGGTCGAGCGCGGCCTGGCGATCTGCACGTCGCTCGCGCCGGTGATCGGCTACGACAAGGCGGCAGCGATCGCCAAGCTGGCCGGCAAGAGCGGGCGCACGATCCGCGAGGTCGCACGCGACGAGACGGACCTGACGGACGCGCAGCTCGACGAGATTCTGAACCCGGAAGCGATGGTCAAGCCCGGCCTCGAGGGCGGCCCGGCGGGCGGCTGACCTATCCCTGACTTCGCAGGCGAAGTCTGTCCCTTTCCTGCGAGGAAAGGGTGTCCTGAGCTCTGGGCGGAGACGTTGACGGATGCAGCGAGTGCGCCCGGTGCGGCCGGCGCGGGTCGGCGTCTTCACGGTTGGCCTCGCGGCCTACTGGCCGCAGTTCGCCGGGCTGCGCGACACGCTGGAGGCCAGCCGCGGCCACGCCGAGGCGCGCATCGCCGCGCTGGGCGCCGAGGTGGTCAGCGCCGGGCTGGTGGACACGGAGCACGCTGTGCGCGAAGCCGGGGCGCGGCTGGCCGCAGCGGGGGTAGACCTCGTCTTCTGCTTCGTCGGCACCTACGCCACCGCTTCGCTGGCGCTGCCCGTGCTCCAGGCGGCCCATGCGCCGGGCGTGGTGCTCAACCTGCAGCCGGTGCCGGCCATCGATTACACCACGGCGGGCACGGCCGAGTGGCTGGCGCAGTCCTGCACGGCGCTCGCCATGCCGGAGATCGCCAACGCCTGCCGCCGCGCCGGGCTGGTCTTCCGCTCCGTCTCCGGTCTGCTGTTCGAGGAGCACGGGCCGGCGGGGAAGCGCGCCTGGCACGAGATCGGTGAGTGGATTCGCGCGGCCACGGCGGCGCGGGCGTTGCGCGAGGACCGCATCGGCTTCCTCGGCCATACGTATCCCGGCATGCTCGATCTCTACACGGACCATACGCGTTTGCAGGCGCAGCTCGGGCCGCGCGTCGAACTGCTCGAAGTCGAGGATCTGGCGGCGCGGGCTGCGTCGGCCACGACCGCGCAGATCGCGGCGAAGCGCGCGGAGTTCGTCGCGACCTTTGACCTGCTTGCGCCTGCTGAAGACGACCCCATCTCCGCGCCGATCGAAGAAGCGGACCTGGCGTGGTCCGCGCGCGTCGCGGTTGGGCTGGATCAGCTCGTTGCAGACTTCGATCTCGACGGCATCGCCTTCTACTATCGCGGGCTGGACGAGTCGGAGCGCCTGATCACGGGGATGATCCCCGGCATGTCGCTGCTGACGGCCCGCGGTGTGCCCTGCGGCGGTGAGGGCGACATCAAGACCGTGGCGGCGATGCTGCTGATGGAGCGGCTGGGCGGCGCCGGCTGCTTCTCCGAGCTGTACGGTATGGACTTCAATGACGGCATCGTCCTGCTTGGCCACGACGGCCCGGCGCACCTCGGCGCCGCCGAAGGCCGGCCGCTGCTGAGGAAGCTGCGCGTCTTGCACGGCAAGTCCGGCTCCGGGGTCTCGATCGAATGCCGCATGCGGCCCGGCCCGGTAACGGTTCTCGGCCTGGGGGAGACGGCGGACGGCGGCTTCCAACTGATCGCGGCGCAAGGCCAGACCGAGCCCGGTCCCACGCTGGCGATCGGCAACACCAACAGCCGCGTGCGCTTCCCGCTCGACCCTGCGCGCTTCGTCGATGCCTGGTGCCAGGCCGGCCCAACGCACCACTGCGCCCTCGGGCTGGGCCACCAGGCCGAGGCCATCGGCAAAGCCGCCAGCCTGATCGGCGTGCCGCTCGTGACCGTGTAGGACCGCAGCGCGACGCCGCATGATCCCGTTGCAGGCAAGACCGTTTGGATTTAAACCGGCTCGACGGCGCCGCTCTCCAGCGAGCGATGGATGGCGACGAGCGTGCGTGTGTTCTCGACGCCGGCCGCAAGCGGCACGCGCGGCGCATTCTCGCCGTGCACGTTGCGCACGAAGCTGGCGAAGCGCTCCGGCGCCCAGGCCAGCACCTGCGGGTACGTCACCACATCCGACTCGACGCGGATCATCTGCTCTGTCGTATCCACGGTCAGCGCGCCGTGCGTGCCGACCACGCGGAACTCGAACTCGATCGGCGATGGATGCGATTCGGGCAGCACCCAGGTGGACTCGAACACGCCCACGACGCCGCCCTCGTAGTTGATCAGCGCGTGAACGTAGTCGTAGGTGTCGATGCCGATGCCCGTGAGCACGCCCTTGTGCCCGGCCGCGTATGCCGATTCCGCCGCACGGCCGCTGAGCCAGTGCGCAAGGTCGAGGCAGTGCGACATCAGGAACCAGGCGGGCGTGGTCTGGCCGGACCAGCGCAGCCGGTCGCGCGGCGAGGCGATCACGTTGTTGAGCCGCGCCGTGACCATGATTACCTCGCCCAGCCGCCCGGCTTCGATCGCGGCGCGCGCGGCGACGAAGGGCGGATTCCAGCGGTTGCTGAAGTTGACCTCGGCCGGCGCGCCGCCGCGTTCGGCCGCGGCCGCCAGTGCCTCGGCGTCGGCCACGGTCGTCGCCAGCGGCTTTTCGATCAGCAGCGGCACGCCGGCCTCGGCCAGCGCCACGCCCGGCGCTTGATGCAGCGCATCAGGCGTCGCCACATAGGCTGCCTGCGGCCGGCGCGCGCTGAGCAATTCGGAGACGGAGCCGAAGCCCGGTACGCCGTACATCAGGGCAACGCGCTGGGCACGGGCGCCATCGATGTCGCAAACGCTGTCGAGTTCGGCGCCGGCATAGCGGCCCGTGGCCAGCACTTCGGCGTAGCGCCCGCCCATGGTGCCCAGACCAACCACCGCTACTTTCAGCAGGGGCATGCACGCCCATCCTTCTGCCCGCTATGCGGAGCGGTTCATTGGCCGATAAAGCAGCCGGCGGCGATCGACACGAACGAGGCATCGACCTCATCCGCGGGGCACTGCGCGTAGGCCGCCAGATCGAGCCGCACCGGCGGCATAATCGCCAATGCAAGCGCCAGCGGCGTCAGGCCGCAGATGCGGTAGCGATCCTCGATCGCGCCGACCTCGCGCAGCAGCGCCTCGGTCCCGCCGGCACAGGCCGCGAGCGCCGCGCGGTCCGCAGCTTCGACGGCATGGCGCTCGGCCACGCCGAACGGACGCGGATCGCCGAACGCCGGGCCGACGTGCGCCAGATCGCCGGCGACTACGACGAGCGCGCCATCGGCCACGGCCCCGCGCAGGAGGTCGAGCGCCCGATTCAGGCGATCGCCGCCGAGCGATCCGCCGCTCAAGAACGGCCCAGGATGGCCGCAGAGCAGCGGCAGCAGGGGTATCGGTTCGCCGCCGCGCGCGTGCTGCAGCCACACGCTCGCCAGCTCGACGGAGTGCTCGTTGCGGTGGTGCAACTCCTCGTCAAAGGCCTGCTCCTCGCCCAGCACGCCGGCCAGCGCATTCACCAGCTCAACGTCGGTAGGCAGCGTCCCGAAGGGCGTCGCGTAGTGCTGGCGCGTCAGCGTGAGGCGGCCGCCGCTGCCGGCATGGTCGGTGCCCAGCACGACCGCGCGCTTCGCGGCGCGCGCCGCCTCGGCTGCCTGCCGCCAGCCGGCCGCGTAGACTGGCCCGCCGCGCGCGTAGTCGATATGCGGACTGAGCACGCCCGCGACGGCCGCGGCCGGCGGCGGCACGCCTTCCGCCCGCAGCTCGAACGCCATGAGCTGGGTGCGCAGTGCCGACAGCTCGCCGGGATAGACGCGGTCCGCGAGCGCCGCCGGGCGGCAGGGCGCACCGCGGAAGGCATTCAGCATCTCGCGCTTCGCCTGCTCCACGCGCTCACCGTCGAGCAGCAGCGCGGCGTCGAGCCAGCGCACCAGTTCAAGAAGGTCGGCAGGCGCGAGGTCGAGCCCCGCGTTCAGCAGACAACGGGCGCGAATCACCGGCAACTCGTGCTCGCCGTCGAACAGCGCCAACGCCGGCCCCAGCTCAAGCGGCACCAACAGCTCTTGGCCTGAGAGCGAGAGCAGATCGCGCAAGTAGAAATACTCGCGGCCATCCTGACGCAGCCGCTTGATCTCCAGCGGGCGCAGTCGCGGGCGGGACGGCAGCGACATCAGCAGCTCCTGAATGCGGCGGTGAGCCGGCACCTGCATTCTACGGCCAATCGGGCAGCGACAGAACGCGGTGTCCGTCGCGTCCGGCGCGCGTGATAGCATGGCCCTGCTGTGCCGGTCTCGCGGCCGGACTCGATCCGCGGGAGCATCGATGCGGTCGTTGCGACTCTGGTGCCTGCTGATCGGCGGCTTCGCGTTCGGGGCGATCGGCGCGACGGGCGTCCTGCATGTCGCGGGGGTGAATATCGCCGGCCGTGCTCCGGCCGGCCAGCCTGCCGCTCTCGGCATACCGCCGGCGCAACGTTCGCCCGCGCCCGAAGCCGCACCTGCCGTCGCGTCGGCAACGGCGCCCGCTGCAACGCCGACCGCGCCGCCGTTCACGCCGGGACAGTCACTGTTCGCCACGTCGCAGATCGTTTCGTACTACGGCCATCCGCTTTCGCCCTCGATGGGCGTGCTGGGCGAGGGCAGCGAAGACGCGATGATCGAGCGGCTGAAGATGCAGGCCGCGGTCTACCAGGCGCTGAATCCCGATCAGGCCGTGGTGCCGGCGCTGCACCTGGTCTACGAAGTCGCGCAGGCGCTGACCTCGGACGATGGCCTGTATTTATATCGCACCGACGACGCCACCGTGCGCCACTTCATCGACCTGACCCGCGGCCAGCACATGCTGCTCTTCCTCGATTTGCAGATCGGCCGCAGCTCATTGAAAGACGAGCTGCCGCACGTGTTGCCGTATCTGCACGAACCGCACGTGCATCTCGCGATCGACCCGGAGTTCGTGACGCTGCCGGGCTACCGGCCGGGCATGTTCATCGGTTCGCTCGACTGTTTGCAGGTAAACGACGCGCTGGATACGATCGAGCGATTGGTCGAAGAGGCGAATCTGCCCAACAAGATCGTGCTCGTACATCAGTTCGAAGACGACATGCTGACCAACAAGGACAAGCTGCGCTTCGACGAGCCGCGCGTCGATACCGTGCTGGATATGGACGGCTTCGGCGACCAGAGCGGCAAGCTGGGCAAGTACGACACGCTGGTGCGCCAGTTCGGCGCAAAATACGCCGGCATCAAGCTCTTTTATAAACAGGACCGCGTGCTGCTCAGCCCGGAGCAAATCGAAGGGCTGACGCCGCGGCCGAACGTGATCATCTACCAATGAACGGCCTGAACGATCGATGAGCGCGTCGCAGGGCATTTGGCGTTTCGGAAACCTCGGCCTCGCGGAGATCGCGCCGGCGCAGCGCGTGACGCTGGGCGAGGGCGGCACGCCGCTGATCGAGGCGCCGCGGCTGGCCGAGGCGGTCGGCATCGCGCGGCTGTATCTCAAGCTGGAGAGCCAGAATCCGACCGGCTCGTTCAAAGACCGCGGCACGGCGACGGCGATCTCTCAGGCCGTCGTCATCGGCGCGAGGCAACTGGTCGAAGACTCGTCGGGCAACGCCGGCGCCTCGGCGGCGGCGTACGCGGCGCGGGCCGGGCTGCGTTGCACGATCTACGCTCCGGCGACCGCTCCCGCTGCCAAGCTGCGCCAGGCGGAGGCCTACGGCGCCCGCGTTGTGCTGGTTGAGGGCAGCCGTGCGGATGTGACCCGTGCCGCCCAGCGCGCCGCGAAAGCGACGGGCGTCTACCACCTCAATCACAACGCCAACGACGCCTTCGTGGCCGGCACGCAAACGCTCGCCTTCGAGCTGACCGACGAGCTGAAGACACCGGCAGCGCTGGTGATGCCGGTCGGCGGCGGCTCACTGCTTGCCGGCTGCTTCGAGGGCTTCGCGAGCCTGGGCCTGCCGCCCGCTCGCTGGCCGCTGTTCGGCGTGCAGCCGGAGGTCTGCGCGCCGCTGGTGCAGGCGCTGGCGAACGGCTGGGAGCAGCCCGTGCCGGTCGAGGCGAAACCGACGATTGCCGGCGGCATCGCGATCGCAGACCCGCCGCGCGGCGCGCGCCTGCTGCTGGCGATGCGCGAGAGCGGCGGCGGCGCCGTGGCCGTCACCGAAGACGCGATCATGCGCTGGGGCCGCATGCTGGCGCGGCTGGAAGGGGTTTACGCCGAGCCGACCTCGGCCGCCGCCGTCGCCGGCCTTGCGAGGCTGGTCGCCGAGCGCACCATCGCGGCGGATGATGCGGCGGTGGTCGTGATTACGGGCAGCGGGCTGAAAGACCCGTGGCCCCCAATAATAGGGGAAGGGGAGATCGTGGTACGGGGCGTCGGGGCTGAGGGCAGGGCCAACGCATCTACGGAGTCTGAAGAATCTGGAGCAGGAAGTCGGTATCCCAACCAGCGGCCAGACGGCGGGCTTTGAGACTCATACGTGGTTTGGGTAGCCGCCGGACCAGGTTGAGGGCGAGATAACGCAGCACGGCAAGGTTCTCCGCCGCATGGCGTGCGCGGACCCGACTCTGGTCTTCACCAAACGTCACGTCGAGCACCCAATGGACTTGGTTCTCAATCCCCCAGTGGCTGCGCACCGCGGCGCCGAACGCACCCGCGCTGAGAGCCCGACTCAGCAGATAGTAGCGCGTCTCGCGGCTCAGCTGCTCCCCGCTGCGCCGCTCGGCCTCCACGCGTCCGATCGCCGCGAGTCCCGGCCACTGGTGAGCCGCTTGCAGCCAGGCCAGCGTCTCCGCTTCGCGCACCACCGTCTGCCGCCGAATTTCCAGCCGCCCGTGCCCCTTATCCGTCGTCGTGGCCCGGTCCACGCCCGCGGCGGGCCCCGCCGCCGCGGTGGGCACCGCGTCGAGCTGAGCAAAACACTCCTGCACATCGGCATGCAGCGTTGGCTGGTTGTCTTTGAGCGCCAGGACATAGTCGCCTCGCTGGGCCACGATCTGCGCTGCAATCGCGCGTTGGCAGCCCATCGCAGCGATGGTGATGATGCACCCCGCGATAGCCAGTTGCTGCAGGAGGTGGGGCAACGCCGTGATCTCGTTCGACTTGTCGGTCACCTTGACTTGGGCCAGCACGAGTTGATTGGCGCTTGCCCACGCACTGACCATGTGAATCGCGGCCTTGCCCAACGTGCGGTCCTGGGAGCCGCGCAGCGTTTTGCCATCCAGGGCGATGACCTGGGCGGGCAGCACGCCGGTGATCGCCTGCATCCAGGCGGCGAAGGCCGTCCGGAACGCGTCGGGATCCAGGGCGGCGAAGACGCGGTTGAAGGTGTCATGGGAGGGAATGCCGTGCGGCAGGTCGAGGAAGCTGGCGAACCACGCCGCCCGAATCTCACCGAATGCGGCGATGGTGTCCCAGGAGTCGGCGCCGGCGATGACGGCACAGAGGGCGATCGTGATAATGCTGAGTAACGGATGGCGCTTGCTGCGCTCGACACGGGGATCGGGGAGCTGGGCGAAATAGGTACTGAGCGCACGGGCGGGCGAGGGCTCCATGAGCAGGCTCCGCGTGCCATAACGGCACCAGTTCAGCCTACCAGCCCCGCGCCGCTATTCCTTCGCCTCCGTTGCTTTTAGATGCGTTGGCCCTGGGGCTGAGGGCGGGACTGGGGCGGCCACTTGCGGGCGCGTGGCACGCGCCCAGCGGCGCGCCGGATAACCCGACGCCGCCCCGCATTTCCTCCCCACGATCGCCCCTCTCCTTCTCTCTATTCGACATCGCGCTCCGCGCGATTACACATTGGGAGAAGGAGAGGGGAGGGGGTGAGGATGGGGGCCGCGCCGCCTCGCTTTCCTTGCTCACAACTACCCCCGGTGCTACCATCCCGCTCGGTGTGGCCCGGCCTTTCCCGTGCGCCGCGCCAACTGCCCGCACCGTCCAAATTGCACATGACCGACGCGACCAGCGCGAGTCGAGGATCACACGACCGATGCCGTTTCAGGACAAGCTGGACCAGCTCACGAAGCTCAAGGAGCAGTCGCGCGAGGGCGGCGGCCCGGCGCGGATCGAGGCGCAGCACAAGCGCGGCAAGCTCAGCGCGCGCGAGCGGCTCGCCATCCTGCTCGACGAAGGCAGCTTCGAAGAGCTGGACGCGCTGATGACGCACCGCTCCAGCTACTTCGGGCTGGGCGAGCAGAAATTTTTGGGCGACTCGGTCGTCACCGGCTACGGCAAGGTCGACGGCCGGCTGGTCTACGTCTACGCGCAGGACTTCACGGTGTTCGGCGGTTCGCTCAGCGAGGCGGCCGGCGAAAAGATCACTAAAGTGCAGAGCCTGGCGCTCAAGAACGGGGCGCCGATCATCGGCCTGAACGACGGCGGCGGCGCCCGCATTCAAGAAGGCGTCGAGAGCCTGCGCGGCTACGGCGAGATCTTCACCAACAACACGATCGCCTCCGGCGTGATCCCGCAGATCACGATCGTGATGGGGCCGGCCGCCGGCGGCGCGGTCTACTCGCCCGCGATCACCGACTTCATCTTCATGACCAGCGCCGGGCAGATGTACATCACCGGCCCCGACGTCGTGCGCGCCGTCACCGGCGAGGATGTTACGCACCAGCAGCTCGGCGGCGCCGAGGTCCACGCCACGCGCAGCGGCGTGGCGCACTTCGCGATCGAGGACGAGCGCGCCTGCCTGGAAGAGGTGCGCCGGCTGATCGGCTTCCTGCCGCTCAACAATATGGAAGATCCACCGATCGTGGACGCGGGCGACGATCCGAGCCGCACGGCGCCGGACCTGGTCGAGATCGTGCCCGACGAGTCCAACCGGCCGTACGACACGCGTGATGTGATCGAGCGCATTGTGGACGGCGGCGACTTCATGGAGGTTCACGCCGGCTTCGCGCAGAACATGGTCGTCGGCTTCGCGCGCATGGGCGGCCGCACGGTCGGCATCGTCGCCAATCAGCCGGCGTATCTGGCCGGCTCGCTCGACATCGACGCCTCGCGCAAGGCTGCCCGCTTCGTGCGCTTCTGCGACTGCTTCAACATCCCGCTGGTGACGCTGATCGACGTGCCCGGCTACCTGCCCGGCACCGCGCAGGAGTACGGCGGCATCATCCTGCACGGCGCCAAGCTGCTCTATGCCTACGCCGAGGCGACGGTGCCGAAGGTCTCGGTCGTGATTCGCAAGGCCTACGGCGGCGCCTATCTGGTGATGAGCAGCAAGCACCTGCGCGGCGACATCAACTACTCCTGGCCGATCGGCGAGGCGGCGGTGATGGGCTCCGACGGCGCGGTGGACATCATCCTGCGCGACCAGATCCGCGCCGCGCCGGACCCCGACGCCGAACGCAAGCGCCTGATCGCGGACTACAACGAGCGCTTCCAGAACCCCTACATCGCGGCCTCGCGCGGCTTCTTCGACGACGTGATCGACCCGCGCGAGACGCGCGGCAAGGTGATCCGCGCCCTGGAGATGCTGCAGAACAAGACGGATTCGAATCCGCCGCGCAAGCACGGCAACATACCCCTCTAGGGAATAGGGATCAGGGAATAGGGAATAGAGGATGGGAGCGGCGGGGCGAATGGGGATCAAGATTACCGACACGGTGTTGCGCGACTCGCACCAGTCGCTGCTGGCGACGCGCATGCGCACCGAGGATATGCTGCCGATCTGCGAGGCGCTGGACGAGATCGGCTACTACTCGCTCGAAGTCTGGGGCGGCGCGACCTTCGACACCTGCCTGCGCTTCCTGCACGAAGACCCGTGGCAGCGGCTGCGGCAGCTCAAGACCTGCCTGAAAAAGACGCCGACGCAGATGCTGCTGCGCGGCCAGAACGCCGTGGGCTACCGGCACTACGCCGACGACGTGGTGATCGCGTTCTGCGAGAAGGCCGTCGAGAACGGCATGGACATCTTCCGCATCTTCGACGCGGTCAACGACGTGCGCAACCTCGAAACGGCGATGCGAGCGGTGAAGCGCGCCGGCGGCCACGTGCAGGGCACGATCTGCTACACGGTCAGCCCCGTCTTCGACGCCGAAGTCGCCGTGCAGATGGGCCGCGAACTGGTGCAGATGGGCGCCGACACGGTCTGTCTGAAGGACATGGCCGGTCTGCTCGACCCGTTCACCGCGGGCGAGATCATCGGCAAGCTGCGCCAGGCGCTCGACGTGCCGCTGCAACTGCACTCGCACTGCACCAGCGGCTTCGCGGACATGGCCTACATCAAGGCGATCGAGGCGGGCGTGGACATCGTCGATACGGCGATCAGCACGCTCTCACACGGCACCTCGCAGCCGCCGACCGAGACGCTGGTGGCCACGCTGCGCGGCACGAAATGGGACACGGGCCTCGACCTGAACAAGCTCACGCAGATCGCCGACTACTTCGCCGGCGTGCGCAGGAAGTACGAGGCGTTCGAAAGCGACTCGTTCGGCGTCGATGCCGGCGTGCTGATCCACCAGATGCCCGGCGGCATGATCTCGAACATGGTCAACCAGTTGCGCGAGCAGAACGCGCTGGACCGGCTGGATGAAGTGCTGGCCGAAATGCCGCGCGTGCGCAAGGACATGGGCTATCCGCCGCTGGTGACGCCGACCAGCCAGATCGTCGGCACGCAGGCGGTGATGAACGTGCTGGCCGGCGAGCCGTACAAGCGGGTAACGCGCGAGGTGCGCCAGTACTTCCAGGGCTTTTACGGCCACGCGCCCGCGCCGGTGAACGAGGAAGTGCAGCACAAGGTTGTGGACCACGACCAGCCGATCATCACCGATCGGCCGGCCGACCATATTCCGCCCGAGCTTGAAAAGGCCCGCGCCGAGATCGGCGAACTGGCTCGCAGCGAAGAGGACGTGATCTCCTACGCGCTCTTCCCGCAGCCGGCGCGTGACTTCTTCACCTGGCGCAACGCCGGCGCGGAGCCGGAGCCGCAGATGGTGGCCGCCGTCGCCGCGGCGCTGGCAGCCGAAGCCGAGAAGACGCGCCCGGCTCCGGCCGTTGACGGGCACGCCAACGGCCGTTCGGCCTGGAAGCTGGCGGGACGGCAGCGCGGCGTGCGGGCGCGGTAGGCCGGTTGGTCTGTTCGCCTGGCAACCCAGCGCTCGGTATTGAAGGAACGATGAAACTCACCGTTGATGGCAAACCGTTCGAGGTCAGCGTCGGCGCAGGCGAAGTCACGGTCGGCGAGCGCAGCTTCCGCGTGCGCGTCGAGGGCCGCGGGCCGCTGAAGACCGTCTATGTAGACGAGCAGCCCTTCCGCATCGAAGTGCCGGCCGACACCGGCGCCGACGAACTGCAGGTGCTGGTGGACGCCCGCTACCGCACGGTCAAGAGCGAAGCGGGTGGGCGGCCACGTGCGGCGGCGCCGGTCCGCAAAGCCGCGGCGGCCGCGCCGAAAGCCACGGTGCCCGGCGGTGTGCCCGCGGCGATGGCCGGCCGCGTACTCAAGATCGCGGTTGAGGCCGGCCAGGCGGTCAAGAGCGGCGAGCTGCTGCTGATCTTCGAGGCGATGAAGATGGAGAACGAGATCCGTTCTCCGCAGGATGGTACTGTCAAGGAGATCGCGGTGAAGGCGGGCGACCGCGTCAACGCCGGCGACCTGCTGCTCGTCTTGCAGTAGCGGCGCAACCGCCCGCGAGCGTGTGTGGGAGCCGGCGGCCCGGTCACGGTGGGTGAGCGGCGGCTCGGGAGGAAAGTGGTCATGGCCTACAACGTAACCCTGATCCCCGGCGACGGCACCGGGCCGGAGATCACGGAGGCGACGCGGCGCGTGCTCGAAGCCACGGGCGTGCCGTTCAACTGGGACATCCAGCAGGCCGGCGTGGATATTATGAAGACGGCAGGCACGCCACTGCCGCCGGCGGTGCTCGACTCGATCCGCAAGAACCGGGTCGCGCTCAAAGGCCCGATCACCACGCCGATCGGCACGGGCTTTCGCAGCGTCAACGTGGCGCTGCGCAAAGAGCTGGACCTGTACGCCTGCCTGCGGCCCTGCAAGAGCTACAAAGGCGTGCGCAGCCGCTACGAGAACATCGATCTCGTGATCGTGCGCGAGAACCACGAGGATCTCTACTCCGGCATCGAGTTCCAGAAGGGCGACCCGTACGTCGAGAAGCTGCGCGAGATGGTCGTCGAAAGCGGCCAGAAGCCGTACTACCCGGACGCTGGTATCTCGATCAAGGCGATCTCGGTCACGGGCACGAAGCGCATCACCCGCTTCGCCTTCCAGTACGCGCGCGACAACGGCCGCAAGAAGGTCACGGCCGTGACCAAGGCCAACATCATGAAGTTCTCGGATGGCCTCTTTTTGGAGGTCTTCCGCGAGGTGGCGCAGGACTTCCCCGAGATCCAGCCGGAAGAGATGCTGGTGGACAACATGTGCATGCAGCTCGTGCAGAAGCCCGAGCTGTACGACGTGCTCGTGCTGCCGAACCTCTACGGCGACCTGCTCTCTGACCTGTGCGCCGGCCTGGTGGGCGGCCTCGGCGTGGCGCCGGGCGCCAACATCGGCGACGAGGCGGCGCTGTTCGAGCCGACGCACGGCTCCGCGCCGAAGTACACCGGCCAGAACAAGGTCAACCCGATCGCGATGATGCTCTCCGGCATGCTGATGCTGCGCTACATCAAGGAGAACGACGCGGCCGACCGGCTGGAGCGGGCGATCGCGGACGTGATCGCCGAGGGCAGGACCGTCACGTACGACATGAAGCCCGACCGCAACGACCCGACCGCGGTGGGCACCAGCCAGGTGGCGGACGGCATCATCGCCAAGCTGCAAACGATGAAGGCCGCGGTCTAGCCGCCGCGAACCAGCGAGCTTCCGGGGGCCGTTTGCAGACGGCCCCCGTTTGGCGTCACGAATACTGCACGATAGACAGGGGCGGAAGCGATGCGCAAGAAGGTCACGATCGTCGGCGCGGGCAACACGGGCGCGACGATGGCGCTGCTGCTGGCGATGAAGGGCTACGCGGATATCGTCTTGCAGGACATCATCGAGGATATGCCGCAGGGCAAGGCGCTCGACATGCTCGAAGCCGGGCCGATCCTCGGCTACGACAGCCAGATCAGCGGCGCCAACGGCTGGGAGGAGACGGCGAACTCCGACATCGTGCTGATCACCTCCGGCGTGCCGCGCAAGCCGGGCATGACGCGCGACGACCTGCTCAAAGTGAACATGGGCATCGTCAAGAGCGTGGCGGAGAACGCGACCAAGTCCTCGCCCAACGCGATCTTCGTCGTCTTCGCCAACCCAATGGACGCGATGTGTCACGTGGTCAAGGACGTAACCGGCCTGCCCAAGCAGCGCATTATCGGCCAGGGCGGCGTGCTGGACACGGCTCGCTTCCGGACGTTTATCGCGCAGGAGCTGGGCGTCTCAGTCGAAGAGGTCGCGGCCTACGTGCTGGGCGGCCACGGCGACACGATGGTGCCGCTCACCGGCTACACCACCGTCGCCGGCCAGCCAGTGGAGCACCTGATTGCCAAAGAGCGGCTGGAGCAGATCGTGCAGCGGGCGCGCGACGGCGGCGCCGAGATCGTGCGGCTGTTGAAGACGGGCAGCGCCTTTTACGCCCCGGCCGCGGCCACGATCGAGATGGTCGACGCGATATTGATGGACCGCAAGCGCATCCTGCCCTGCGCGACCTATCTGGAAGGCGAGTTCGGCATCAGCGGCCTGTTCGTGGGCGTGCCGGTGAAGCTGGGCGCCGGCGGCATCGAGCAGGTGGTCGAGCTGCCGCTGGACGCGCCCACGAAAGCCGCCCTGCAAAAATCCGCCGACGCCGTGCGCGAGCTGGTCGACGCGATGGACCGCATCAAGGCCGCGGCAAGTGCGTAGGGGCGGACGAATCCGCCCTGGCGCTGGGTGCGCTCGCCAGAAGTCCGTTTTCCCGCCGCGCGCCGCTGGGTGGTAAATCTGCCTCTACGAGCCCCTGCCCGGTCGAGCGATCTGGTCGGCAGCCGACGATTCCTGCCGCCGTCAGCCGGCTCACGGCACGCCTGCTCGGCGACTCCCTGGCTCTCGCCTGGCTGATGCGCGACGGGTGGGAGCCGGGGGCAGGTTGGCGCGCAGTCGTGCGTCGATTGCTGTAGTCTGCTGCTCGTAATAGCGGACGGTGGCGTGAACGGCGTCCGCCGATACATCGTAGTCCGCAGCGGTGCGCTGGATGTCCCAGTCAATGGCCTTCAGGTGGCCGATAATCGCCCAGACGGGGACACCATACTCCGCTAACACCGCCTCGGCCGGGTCCATCTGCGCTGTCTGCTCGACGATAAAGCGATACGGGGTGCGACGGTTCATGGCATCATCCCGCTTTTCGGTCGCCACGGTACCCATCCCCTTGGCGTCCAGTCAAAGAAGGCGTTCCCGAATGACACGCCCATGGCCAGGAAGGTCTGCACGCGGTGGGCGTTCGCCCGCGGCTCACCATGCGGCAGTACTAAGATACCACCATGAGCGGTGCCGACACCCCATGCCCTGGTCCAGCGGAGCCAGGCGTCGTGAAGCAGTTCGAAATCCGCCCGATTGTGAGTGACCAACAGCCAGCCCCGCTCGGAGGCAAGCAGCAGCTAATAGCCGTCTGGCGCGGCTGTCAGGTCCAGATTGCGCGTGTGGGTCGCCGTGTGGCCGAGGTCGGTGAGATGGCGAGCCACGCTTGTCGCGACGTCGTTGTCCAAATAGAGCGCTGCCATCGACAGACCACGATACCCCCTTCGGCTCGGCAGAGCCAACGTTCCCTGGCCACGCACGCGTCACCGCCAGGTTGCGTTCGAAGCGGCGCCGCTGAGCCGCGTCGTGGGCTGGAATCGCGCTCGGTTTGCCGTGCTTCGCTCCCGCCGAGGAGCTACGCCGCCAGCCGTGTCTTGCCCTCGCGCAGGCACACGCCCGCCATCGCCTCTCTGCCGGAGCTGATCCGGCTCGGCCAGCCGAGGCACAGCTTTTGCTTCAACATCAGCGGCCTGTTCGTGGGCGTGCCGGTGAAGCTGGGCGCCGGCGGCATCGAGCAGGTGGTCGAGCTGCCGCTGGACGCGCCCACCAACGCCGCCCTGCAAAAGTCCGCCGGCGCCGTGCGCGAGCTGGTGGACGCGATGGACCGCATCAAGGCCGAGGGGCGGCGAAGTGCCGGCTACGATTGCACCGCGCCCAGCACGATTTCGAGGCCGCTGGTGGGGTTGCCCTGGGTAATCACGCGGTAGGACTGCATGCTGATAAACAGCAGCGTGCCGCTGCCGTCCGTGATGCGGGCGGAGACGGCGTAGGTGTGGCTGGCGTCGATCGCGGCCGGGTCGTAGGACAGGCTGAAGGCGATCGGCACCTGACCCGCCGGGCTGATCGTCTGCATCGCCAGCACGGTGCTTGGCGCATCGGCGCGAGAGACATCGGCCAGCGTCACGGTCGCCACGGCGTCGGGCGGCAGGGCGCTGCGCTGCAGGTAGGTCAGCACGCCGGTCACCGCGCTCCCTTCCTGCCCGGCGAGGGGCGAGGTGCTCACGTCGGTCGCCGTGACCACGGGCGCGCCCTGGCTGTCGTCGATCGTGTAGCTGACGGAGCTGCGGCGCGAGGGACAGCAGAGCGGGTCGCTGTCGTTGTAGCGCAGGAACTCCGCGGCGATACCCGTCCCACCGATCAGCAGTTGCGCCTGACCGAGTGCGCCGTCGGTGCGTGAGTCCATCAGCACCGGCGACAGCGTGCCGGCGAACACACCGTTGACGAAGACGAAGTCCTGGTACTGCAACGGCCGGCACATGCCGTCGTAGCCCGACGTGCCGATGATGAGATTTACACCCCAGCCGCCCTGATAGGCGCCGACCAGCTTCCAGCCCGCAGCCACGACCTGCTGGTCGTCGGCCAGCTCGACGGGGCGGGCAAGCGGGTCACACTCCGGATTGATCACCTGAATGGTCGGGGGCGCGGACGGCACGGCCATGCCGGGCGTGTTCCAGGGCACAAGGCCGTTATCAAGCCAGATGCCGTCTGCCTGAGCGCCGTGGGCGGCGAGCAGCAGGAACGGCACCAATACAATCAGGACACCCAATACGCGTCGCATCATCGCCTCCTTAAGGCAGGTTTCCCAGATCGTTCGTGGGCAGGAAGATGGAATTGTCGTGACATCTGCTCTCTCGTCGCGGTGTCAGTGTTTCAATTCCTCGCGCAGAAAGTGGAAGAGGTCCGCGCCGGCGAGGATCAGGAACCCCACCGCCGCCAGATAGTCGGTGGACGCCTCCACCGCGCCGAGCCAGCCCGGGTGCCTGACCGGGAAGAGCTGGTCGGCAACCAGCGACACGCCTCTGCCGACGAGCAGGATAAACACCAGCGTCAGCGCGTCAAGGACAATGCGAATGCCCAGAAACGCTCGTGCGCGCAACTCCCTCAACAAGCGACCCAGGGACAACGGCGCCATCTTCTCAAGCGGCCGTGATGCGGCGTGGTTGTCGCAGGCGCCTGCCATCTCAGGCGACCCGCGGCCGGTCCGGGTCGCCGCTTCCCTGCTCGCTCGCCAGTGTGACCGCGGCGAGCGACTGTACGAGCACGGTCACGACCGATGCGTAGACGATGACCTTCTGCCCCGCGACCTGAATGATTCGCCCCGTGGACGTCTTGACATCGGGACCGGCCAGGATCAGCACCACGTAGGCGGCAAGGATGACGGCGTAGGCGATGAAAACCCAGGCGAAGCGCTGCGGCACGCTGTGCTCGAGCAGGATCGCCACCGTGTAGAGCAGGACGGCGACGAGGAACGACGGGAACGCGATCTTGACGAAGGCGTTGTGCGCCTCCAGGTAAAGGTCCCACGGCGTGGCGGCCACACCGACGAAGCAGATCGCGGTCACGACGCCGAACAGCGAGGCGAGGCGGCCCAGCCGGCGACGCCTGCCGGAAAAGAAGCCGACGAAGGCGACGAAGAACAGCACCATGACCACGGCCACCGCCGTCAGCGCCGTCACGAGCAAGACCAGTGAGGCGGTATTGGATTGGCCGGAAGGCGTGCGCGTCTGACCGAGGTCGCTGAAGAAGTTGTCGAAGAAGTCGTAGCGCTTCCCCGTCTGATTGAACGGCGTACCGCCCGGATAGAGCAGCATGGCGACAACCGTCAGCACGACGAAGAGCACACAGACAGCGGCCACGAGACGGTAAACGTCGCGCTCCCAGAACGATGGGCGGGTGGCCATCCTGCGGTCTCCTTCACTCTTCCAGGCCGGCGCAGCACGCTTGTCCGGCCGCCCTACTGCCCCGTGGACGTCACCACGATCGTGCCGCCGGTGTCGCTCAGTGCCCACGCGCCGGCGCGAAGCATCGCGACCGTGCCGAAGCACGCGGCTCGTTGCGCAGTCGGTTGCGCGCGGGGCTCGGCCTCGCGCCAGCGGAGTCTTCTTCGCCGCGTGCATGAAGTCTGCAAGGCGAGCGTCAGGAAGCGGAGCAGTCCGAAGGATATAGTACGCAGAAGCCCCGGTTTGTAAACAGTGATAAGGCTTGTCCATGAAGGTACGAACGATGGACATCCCGCATACTGCCTGGCGGCAAGCGACGAGGCGCACTATGGCCCGAGCGCCGGCGCAGGGTCCGAACCTGGACGGGATGGATTGCCATGTCGCGCCGGCGGTTTGCGCGGACAACAGAGGTGCGGTGCTCGTCAGAGCAACAGCCGCAGTTCCTCCGTGAGCCGCTCAGCAAGTTCGGGCCGGCCATGAAACTGGGCCGGCGTATTCTGGAACGCGGCGAGGCGCCACCCTTCGCCGCGCCGTGCAACAACGAACATCTGCACCGCGTTGAGCTGCGGATTCAGTTCCGCCTGCCCGGCGGGCACCATGCCGACGTCGGCCCGCAGCACGGCAACGTCGGCGGCAAGAAAACGCACGTGTCTGATGATGCCGGCGTATGCGGGCGTTTGGTGATTGGCGAAGATCTCGCCGAGCTGCGCCGCTATCTCCGTCCGCCCGCTCATGAAGCTGCCGTCAAAGCCGACCAGCATCCCGGCGTCCTCGAACAGCGCGGCGAAGCGGCCGGCGCTCCGCTCATTCCACGCGTCCCAAAGCTGCCGGCACAGGGCGCGGACGTCGGCTTCGTCTGCCGCGATCAGTTCGTGAGGCCTCACGGTTGGAGATGTCAATTCCCGTCCCTCCTCGCCCGCTGCCAGGGATATCCAGCCCGCGGTCGGGCCGGCAATCGTGGCCGAAGCGTTACGTGAAGCCGCTGCCGGCAGGCGCCCGTCTATCCCGCTTCGGCCCGCGCCTTCAGTCCGGCGGCGAATTCCTCGAACGTCGTCGTCATATCCGGGATCGAGCGGCCGATCAGCGGCAGCAGCGGGCCGCTGAACTGCTCGCGCAGGACGAAATCCGTGCCGGAGTCTGCGTTTGCGGTGAGCGTGAAGGTGCGCACGCCTTTGAAGAGGCCGAGCGGCATCCCGCTCGCCCAGGTCATGCGCTGGCCGGCCTCGAACTCCGTGACCGTGACCGGGAAGGCGCGCTTCGGGCTCAGCTTCGTGTAGGCGGTGATCTTCTGTCCCGGCGCGATCGTGCCCTCGATGCGAATCACGCCCGGATCCCACTCCGGATACTTTGCTGCGTCCGTCAGGATGGCCCAGATCACGTCCGGCGATGCCGCGATCGTGGTTTTGGCGCTGTAGCTCCGCATGCTGCTCGGTCTCCCCGTCCACCTGCGTTCCGCCAGAGTATACGGGCGCGAAGCGGGCAGGGGTGGCGTTATCGTCACGCGACCTCGATCCTGGGCAGGCATGTGCTCACGGTTGGGCAGGAGGAAACGCGGTCCGGCTTACGCCGGCAGCATCCCGTAGCGGCTCATCAGGGCGCGTTCCGCTTCCACGGATGGCGCCTGGGGACCGCGCCAGAGCGCGTCGAGCGCGGCGAAATAGCCATCAAGGGCGGGGGCATGCAGCACGAGCAGCCGCGCCGGCGCTGCCGAGCGATTGCCGAAGGTATGCGCCGTGCCGCCGGGCACGAGGACGAACGTCTCCGCTCCCTCTGTCCGTTCAACACCGTCCAGGATGAACGTCACCTGACCGTCAAGCACGAAGTAGGCCTCTTCGCAGTCCACGTGGACGTGGGGCGGCGGCATCCGCCCGGCGGGCGGCAGCGTGCGTTCCATCAGCGAGAAGCGGCCCCCGGTGGTCTCCGACCTGGCCTTGAAGTGCATGACGCTGCCCCGCGCCTCGTAGCGGAGCCCCTCGCCGGGGCCGAACACGTCGCAGGGCCGCTCTGCCATCGTGACTCGCTCCCATGCTCCGTCGCGTCACCGCGGACGGTGGCCCCGTAGACCCGTAGACTCGTAGAGATGAACGGCTATCAGCTCCCCGCGCCGTCCGCGGTCTTGCGTTTGCGCCCCGTCACCGTGCGCAGCAGCCACACCACCGGATCGTTGAACTCGGTCACCACGCGTTCCTTGAGGGGGATGATCGCGTTATCGGTGATGTGGATGCCCTCGGGGCAGACCTCGGTGCAACATTTGGTGATGTTGCAGTAGCCGAGCCCGGCCCTTTGTTTGAGCAGCCCCAGCCGGTCGTTCGTGTCGAGCGGGTGCATCTCCAGCGCGGCATAGCGCACGAACAGGCGCGGTCCCGCGAAGGCGGGCTTGTTCTCGGGGTGGTCACGGATCACGTGGCAGACGTCCTGACACAAGAAGCACTCGATGCACTTGTGGAACTCCTGGACGCGGTCCACTTCCTCCTGGTACATCCGTCGCGTGCCGTCGGCCTCTTTGGCTTTCGGCTTGAACGCCGGAACCTCTTTTGCCTTCTCGTAGTTGAACGAGACGTTGGTCACGAGATCCTTGATCAGCGGGAAGGTCTTGACCGGCGCGATCGTGATCGTTTCGCCCGGCTCAAAGATGTCCATACGCGTCATGCACATCAGCCGTGGCTTGCCGTTGACCTCGGCGCTGCACGATCCGCACTTGCCCGCCTTGCAGTTCCAGCGCACCGCCAGGTCATGCGCCGCTTCGGCCTGAATGCGATGGATCACGTCGAGCACGACCATGCCCTCGCCGACGTCCATCCGGAAGTCCTGAAAGGCGCCGCCGCTGGCATCGCCACGCCACACCCGCATCGTGAACTCGCTGCCGGCGGTCATTACTTCTCCTCCAGGATGGGCTTGAGCTCGTCGGGAATCGCGGGCAGCGGTTCCTGGCAGATCGTCAGCTGCCCCTGCCGCTTGCGCGTGACCACGTTTACCGCACCGAACTTCGGATCGGGATCGGGGTAGTCGTCGCGTGTGTGTCCGCCACGGCTCTCCTTGCGCTCAAGCGCCGAGCGCGTGGTCACCTCGGCAACGGTCAGCATCGAGTGCAGATCCATCGCCAGGTGCCAGCCGGGGTTATACTGGCGGTTCCCCTCGACCGTGACGTGCTGCAAGCGCTCATTCAATGCCGCGATCTTCTCCAGCGCCTGCTGCATCTCCGGCTCGACGCGGATCAGACACACCAGCGCCTGCATGCAGTCCTGCAAGTCGCCATGAACGGCGTACGGGTTCTCGCCGCCGGCGCGTTCGAAGGGCGACAGCATCGTTCTGGCGGCCGCCTCCACCTCGCCATCGTCGACACGGGGAGCGGCCGCGAGTGCGTTGGCGTACTCCGCCGCGTGCAGCCCCGCCCGGCGCCCGAACACCAGCAGATCGGAGAGCGAGTTGCCGCCCAGGCGGTTGGCGCCGTGCATGCCGCCGGCGACCTCGCCGGCCGCGAACAACCCCGGCACCGTCGATGCCGTGGTGTCCGCGTCCACGCGCACGCCACCCATCACGTAGTGGCAGGTCGGGCCGATCTCCATCAGCTCTTTCGTAATGTCTACGCCGGCCAGCTCCCTGAACTGGTGGTACATGGACGGCAGGCGTCTGCGGATGTAGTCGGGATCGCGGCGCGTGGCGATGTCGAGGAAGACGCCGCCGTGCGGGCTGCCCCGGCCCGCCTTGACCTCCGAGTTGATCGCGCGCGCCACCTCGTCCCGCGGCAAGAGGTCGGGCGTGCGGCGGTTATTCTTCTTGTCGGCGTACCAGGCGTCGGCCTCCTGCTCGTTGTCGGCCGTCTCGGCGGCGAAGTAGGGGGTGATGTAGTTGAACATGAAGCGCACACCATCGGAGTTCTTGAGGGTGCCGCCGTCGCCGCGCACGCCTTCCGTGACGAGGATGCCGCGCACGCTCGGCGGCCACACCATCCCCGTCGGGTGGAACTGGACCATCTCCATGTCGATCAGGTCGGCGCCGGCGTCGAGCGCCATCGCCGTCCCGTCGCCGGTGTACTCCCACGAGTTCGTTGTGACCCGCCACGCCTTGCCGATGCCGCCCGTGGCCAGGACGACGGCCTTCGACTTGAACAGCACGAAGCGGCCGCTCTCGCGCCAGTAGCCGAAGGCGCCGCTGATGCGGTCGCCATCCTTGAGCAGCCGCTGCATCGTGCATTCCATAAAGACGTCGATGCCCTTGTGCACGGCGTGCTGCTGGAGCGTACGGATCATCTCAAGGCCGGTGCGGTCGCCGACGTGCGCCAGCCGCGCGTAGCGGTGCCCGCCGAAGTCGCGCTGGAGGATGAGGCCATCCTTCGTGCGGTCGAACAGCGCCCCCCACTCCTCCAGCTCGAGCACGCGATCGGGCGCCTCCTGCGCGTGGATCTGCGCCATGCGCCAGTTGTTCAGCATCTTGCCGCCGCGCATGGTGTCGCGCCAGTGGACCTTCCAGTTGTCCTCGGGCCAGACGTTGCCCAGCGCCGCGGCGATGCCGCCCTCGGCCATCACCGTGTGCGCCTTGCCCAGCAGCGACTTGCAGATGAGCGCCGTGCGCGCCCCCTGCGCGGACGCCTCGATGGCGGCTCGCAGCCCCGCGCCCCCGGCGCCGATCACGATCACGTCATACTCGTGCGTCTCGAACTGATCCGCGGCAGCCATCAGAAGAACCTCACGTCATGCAGCGTGCCCGAGGCGACGAGTCTGATGTAGAGATCGGTCAGCGCGACGCTGAACAGGCTGATCCAGGCATACGTGGCGTGGCGGGCGTTGAGCCGGCTCACCACGCGCCACATGTGATAGCGGACGGGCGCCTTGAAGAACCGGTCCAGGTAGCCGCCGACGAGATAGCGGCACGAATGGCACGACAAGCTGTACAGCGAGAGCAGGATCACGTTGGCGAACATGATCACGGTGCCCAGGCCGATGCCGAAGCCATCGTGGAACTGGAACGCTTCAATCACGTCCCACCACAGGAAGGCGATCACCACCAGCGAGGCCCAGAAGAACCAGCGATGGATGGCCTGCCACACCAGCGGAAAGCGGGTCTCGCCTGAATAGCCTTTGCGCGCATCCATCACGCCGCAGGCCGGAGGCGCCAGCCAGAAGGAACGGTAGTACGACTTCCGGTAGTAGTAGCAGGTGAGGCGCAGACCGCCGGGAAAGGCGAGGATGAGGATCGCCGGCGACAACGCCCACCAGGAGCCGAAAATCCCGATCGTGGTGTGCACGCAGTGCGTCGCGAGGCACGGCGAGTAATACGGCGACAGGTATGGCTGACGGTAGTAGTTTGCGTCCTGCAGCGCGGCCCAGGTCGTGTAGATGATGAAAGCCGAGAAGACGATGACGACTGTGAGCGGTAAGACCCACCAGAGATCGCGCCGCTCGGTGCGGGGGCCAGACCGACCCTGTCCCGCCCTCGCCGCTTCCGTTGCCATCGCCCGGCCTCCTCAACATCGGCGGCGTCCGCGGGCGTCGCCCGGCGCTCACCGAACCCGATCGTACTGCGCGGCACTGGCTGGCTCAACTGCGCCGCCCCATCGCCTGGTCTGACCGGAGCCGGACTGGGTGAGACCGCTCAGCCCACGGGCGGCGGCGAATGATCCCTCGCGTAGGCCAGCAGGCCGACGATCGACTTGGCATCGCAAATGCGGCCGTCGGCGATCATTGCCAGCGCCTCAGCCAGCGTGTACCGCTCGACCTCGATCTGCTCATCGTCGTCGGCGTCGAGCTTGCTCTCGCTCAGCCCCTCGCATAGATAGACGTGGATGAACTCGGTGCTGTAGCCCGGCGCGACGAAGAAGCCGGCCAGCCGGCGCACCTGCGCAGCACGGTAGCCGATCTCTTCCTGCAGCTCGCGCTGCACGGCCGCCTCGGGCGCTTCGCCGTTGTCGAGCGTGCCGGCGGGAAGCTCAAGCAGCGCCTTGCCCGCGGCCGTGCGGAACTGACGCACCAGCACGATGCGGCCCGCGGCATCGACCGGAACCATCGCCACGGCGCCGTTGTGTTCGACGACTTCGCGTTTGGTTTCGTGACCGTTGTCGAGGCGAATGCGATCCACGCGCAGCCGCACGACTTTGCCATCGTAAATGCGCTCGCTGCCCAGCGTCTGCTCGGCCATGAAGGCGCGGCCCTCCCACGCGCCACGCTACGCGCGGCGTGGTGTAGGCGCAATCGTCGGAGCCGACGTCTCGAGCTTTGCAATGGTGCAGAGTCTGTGCCCATACGAAGCACCTACCCCTGATATCGCTGAAGCGATATCTGTCCCTTCCCGACACAGGAAGGGTTGGTTCGAGGAGACACGAACGGAGGCGAGACCGACCATCCGTGTGTCCCCACAAGGACACCCCAGCCCCGCCGCCGTCGCACGGTGGTTGGAACGCTCCAGAAGTCCCTTCCAGTTTCGGGCCATAGCGCAGCGCAACCGTCGGAGACTTCCAATGACAGACTTCCCGCCAGGGAAGTCAGGGTTAGGCGCCCCGCGCCGTCATGAGCCCCGGCCTTCATTGGCCCTGATCTGCGCAGCTCCGCTCGTGACGTATCCCGGGGTCTCAGCGGGGCATGATGTGGCCGCCGCCCACGTACAGAAGCTGGCCGGTGATCCAGCGCGCCTGCTCCGAGGCGAGGAAGACGATCGCATCGGCCACATCCTCCGGCTGGCCGATGCGCCGCAACGGCGTCTGGCCGACGGCGCGCCGTTCGATCTCCGGTGTAATCCAGCCGGTCTGCACGGCACCCAGCGCGACGACGTTGACCGTGACGCCGAGCGGCCCCAACTCGACCGCGGCGCTGCGGCTGAACCCTTCCATCGCATGCTTGCTCGCGCCGTAGGAGACTTCGCCGGGGAAGCAGTCGGCGCCGTCGGTGCTGACATTGACGATGCGGCCCCACGTTCCTGACCGCGCACAGTAGCGGCGCACGTACTCCGCCATGAGCAACGCAACGGCGCGGGTGTTCACGGCGAAGTGCCGGTCCAGGTTGGCGGGATCGAGCGCCTGGATCGCCGTCCCGCCGGAGGAGAGTGCCCCCGGCTTCAGCACCGAAGGCGGCAGAAAGGTATCCGACTCGCAAAATGCCGCGTTGTTCACCAGCACGTCGATAGGGCCGAGCGCGGCTTCGGCGCGGTCGAAGAGTGGGGCGATCGTCTCGACATTCGCCAGATCGGCCTCCCATGCTGCAGCGCGTCCGCCCTGCGCATGAATGCCGTCCAGCACAGGCTCGACCGGTGCGTTCTGCAGTCGTTCGTAGCAGGCTCTGCTCGGCTGGCCCGCGACGGCCTCGCCGGGCACTGGCTCAACGGTGCTCCGCAAATACGTCAGAAAGACCGCGGCGCCCTGCCGCGCGAATGCGCGTGCGGCGGCGGCGCCGACGCCGATGGGGCTATTGGCGCCTGTCACCAATACGGTCTTACTGTGAAGACCCGGATCAATCATCATTGCGCCATTCTGTCACGGCCGCGGTCCGGCGTTCTGTCAGTTCTTCGTTTCGGCCATCGCGCCGCGAGCGTGAGGAACGGCTGGCAGCCTCACGAGCCCACGCCGCGCTCTCCACAGTCGCCTCCGGCACCGGGTGCTGCTCACACCAGCCGAGTTCTGCGCGTGCGGCCGTGCAGTCTACGCGCACGTCGGCCGCGATCAGCTCGACGTTGAAGCGGGTGATCGGCGGCGGCTCGGAGCGCCGCGCCAGCCGGTAGGCGCCCTCGCACGCCGCGCCGAGGCTGTAGGCGATACGGAACGGCACGCGCAGCCGTGGCGCCGGGCGGCTCAGCGTGATGGCGATCAGCTTGTACAGCCGCCGCTGCGTGATCTGCTGTGCGCTGGAGACGTTGTAAGCGCGGCCCGCCGCCTGCGGCAGGGTCAACGCCCGCATGGCCACGTCAGCCACATCGCGCACGCCGACGCAGGGAATGCGATTACGTCCGCTGCCGATCAGCGCGGCGAAGGGACTCTGCAGCAGCGCCGCAGCTGCCGGGTACGCGGTGCGGTCGCGGGCGCCCCAGATCACCGAGGGCCGCACGGCCACCGCCTCCAGCCAGCCGCGCGTCTGATACGAGAAGACCAGTTGCTCGGACTGCACCTTCTCGCGCACGTAGTGGTTCCAGGGAGCCGGACGATAACCATAGGGGTCGGTTTCGCGCAGCACGCAGCCGTCGAGATCGTCGCCGTAGACCGCGATCGAGCTGAGATGCACGAAGCGCCGCACGCCAGCAGCGCGGGCGGCGTTGAGCAGGTTACGCGTGCCCAGCACGCCCACGCGGAAGAACGCCTCCGGCCGGCCCCAGCCGCCGACGATCGCCGCCGTGTGCACGACGCCCTCACAGCCGCCGACGGCAGTCGCCAGCGACTCGGGCGCAGTCACGTCGCCGGGCGTAATCTCCACACCCAGGCCGCGTAGGAACGACGCATCGCTGCTCGGCCGCACCAACGCCCGTACCTCGTGGCCTGCTGCACGCAGCCGCTCGACGACGTGGCTGCCGACGAGCCCGGTGGCGCCGGTTACGAGCACGCGCATGGCGTCAGGGCGCGGCGGGCGGCGCGGCCGGCTTAGCCATCAGGTCGATGCCGACCGCGATCTCGTTGCAGTTGGCGAACTTGGGACAGCGGTAGCACTCGTTCCAGACCTTGCGCGGGAACTCCATCACGTCGGCCACAGAGAAGCCGAGCTTTTCGAAGAAGCCGGGCTTGTACGTCAGGGCGAAGACCTTCGCCAGGCCGATGCGCCGCGCCTCGTCGAGGCAGGCGGAGACGAGCCCGTAGCCGATGCCCTTGAGCTGGCGATCTTCGCGCACGGCGAGCGACTTGATCTCCGCCAGATCCGCCCACCAGAGGTGCAGCGCCACACAGCCGGCGAACTCGCCATCCACGCGCGCCACATAGAAGTCGCGCAGATTCTCGTAGACCTCGTTCAGCGGCCGGTGCAGCATCTCGTCGCGGTCGGCGAAGTAGGTCACAACGGCGTGAATGTCCTGAGCATCGGCGGCGCGCGCCTTCTCCACCACCACGATCGGCGCCCGCGCCGGCATCGCACCGTTCACCGAGGTCAGGACCGCGCCGCTCTGCTCGTCCGCCATCGCCGTTATGTCGCCCCCTGTGCCACCGGATTCATCCAGGCCCATTTGCGGCAGCTTGGACACTTCTTCAGCACCGTGCCCGTCGAGATGCGGGACTCACCATCACTGCTCGCGTGAATCGGCGCGAGCGACACCTGCGTCGAACAGGACGGACAGGTCACGGCATCTCGCTGCATGGGTCGGCTCCCTCCTTGCGTTTCGCCGAAATGGTCGGTGGAGGGAGTATATCGCAAAATCGTCTCAGGAGAATAGTCTACTTCCTCCGGGCGATACCGTTCGCGCGCGTGCGCGCGGACGGGTTTCCGGGGTTATGCCAGGCAGCTCACGGGCGCTGGCAAGGTTTGCCGCTGTGACGCCGCCGAGCATCGCCGCCAGCTCGCGCACGCGCTCCTCGCCGCTCACCGCGGCGAGCGCGGCGCGTGTCCTGCCGCCGCTCACTTCTTTGGCGGCCACGAGATGCGTCGCGGCAGCGGCCGCGATCTGCGGCAGGTGCGAGATGCAGATCACCTGGTGGCGCTCGGCCAGCGCCGACAGTTTCTGCGCCACCACACCGGCCGAGCGGCCGCCGAGGCCGGCCTCGATCTCGTCGAATACGAGCGTCGGCACCGCGTCCGCGTCGCCCAGCACGCTCTTTAAAGCCAGCATCAGCCGCGACGTTTCGCCGCCGCTCGCCACGCGTGCCAGCGGCCGCAACGGCTCGCCCGGATTGAGCGACACGAGGAACTCGACGCGATCGATGCCGGACTGATCGAAGGCCAGCGCTGCCGCGGCGGGGGAGCCCGCCTCGGGCGGGCCATGCTCCAAGACGGCCGTGAGCGGCACGGCACAGGGCAGCCCGTCCGCGGCTGGGCGGCGGGTGAACTGCACGGCGAAGCGGGCATCGGTCATGCGCAGATCGTCCAGCTCGCGCTCGACGGCTTCGACCAGCCGCCGCGCGGCCTGCTCGCGCGCCGCGCTCAGCTCTTCCGCCCGTGCGCTGAGCGCCGTCAGCAGGCGGCCCGCTTCGCCGCGCAGCCCATCGAGCCGCTCTTCGCTGCCCTCCAGCTCGGCCAGTTCGTGCGCCGCCTGTGCGCCGTAGTCGATCACGGCCGCGAGCGTGGCGCCATATTTGCGCTTCAGCGTATTGATCAGGGTCAGCCGCTCGTCCGCGGCGGCGAGGCGCGCCGGGTTGAACTCGACCGCGTCGCGGTAGGAGCGCAGCGTGCGCGCCAGGTCCGCCGCCTGCTCCTGCAATGCTGCCGCCGCCGCGGCATCCTCCGTCAACCGTTCGTCCAGCGCGGCGAGCTGGCCGAGCAGATCGGCCGTGCGGCCGAGGCTGTCGATCGCCGCCGCGCCGCGCCCGCCGCCCGCCAGCGCCGCATGCGCGCTGTCGGCCAGCTCCGCCAGTTGCTCGGCGTTGGCGAGAAGCTGGCGCTCCGCCCGAACTTCATCCTCTTCGTCCGGACGAAGCTGCGCAGCCTCGATCTCTTCCGCCTCGAAGCGCAGGCGTTCCTGCCGGCGCACGCGTTCGCGCTCGTCCGACACGAGCCGCGCGATCTCGGCGCGCACGCCGCGCAGCTGCGCCGCCGGCTCGGCGAAGGCGTGGCGCGGCGCGGCCAGTCCGCCGAAACGGTCCAGCAGCTCGATGTGCGTGGCGGGCTGCAAGAGGCTGACGTGATCCGTCTGACCGTGGATATCGACCAGCCGCGTGCCCAGCGCCGCGAGCAAGGACTGCACCACGGCGCGGCCGTTCACCCGTGCCGCCGAACGCGCCCGGCCGTCGAGGGAGATCTCGCGACTGACGATCAGCATTTCGTCTTCGGCGGCGATTCCGGCTTCGGAGAGCTGCTCCCGCAGGCCGTCGCCGAGCATCTCCTCGTCGAAGGTAAAGATGCCCTCGACGTGCGCGGACGGCGCGCCGGCGCGCACCGTGCCGGCGTCGGCCCGGCCGCCGAGCAGCAGTTGCAAGGCGTCGATCAGAATGCTCTTGCCCGCGCCCGTCTCGCCGGTGATCACGGTGAGGCCGGGACCGAGCGGCACGCGCACGTGCTCGGCGATGGCGAAGTCCCTGATGTCGAGTTCGAGCAGCACACCCGTGCTCCGCGGCGAAACCGATCCGGCCGTTCGCTGATGCGCGGCGCGGCAGGAAAGCCCTGTGATCGCCGCGCCTGCTCCTATCTTACGGCCTTGCTGCCCGCGGCGTGCGGCCCTCACCCCCGTCCCCTCGCCCAGGATTGGGCGAGGGGCGATCCGGCGGAGCACGACTCGATCGGCGTCGGGGTAACCGTGTGGCGGTCGGAACGCTTCAGGCAGGATCGTCTCCTTCCCTCCAGGATTGGGGGAAGGAGAGACGAGAGGATGAGGGCCGAACGCTGCGCCCGGGCGGTCAACGGATCGCGTCGCGCCCCTGCGTCGAGAGGTTGAGATGGTCGGCCAGGCGGGCGAAGAAGTTGCTGGGCGGCCCCATGCGAATGAATGCGGCCGTGTGCGCTGAGCGGCGGCAGACGACCGCACAGCCATCGGCGAGCGATCGAACGACCTCGCCATCCGCCGTCACCAGGCCTTCGCTCTGATTCTCAACCCTGATCTCGATCGTCGCCTCGCCTGGCAACACCAGTGGCCGCATGCGCGAAAGATGCGGCGCGACGGCGGTAAGCACCAGGTCGCCCGACTGCGGCATCAGCACCGGCCCGCCGGCCGAGAGATTGTAGGCCGTGCTGCCGGTCGCCGTCGAGACGATCAGCGCGTCGGCACGCAGCCTGGCCAGGTGCACGCCGTCGATCGCGACCGAGAAATCGACCGGCCGGCCGGGCGCGGCGCGGTAGACGACGACGTCGTTCAGCGCGAGCGCGGCGACCGCATCACGCGGATCCGTGCCCGTGGCTACACACTCGACCAGCGAACGCTCGTCGAGCATGCCGGCGCCGTCGAGAATGGCGGCGAGGTGTTCGGCGGCGCTCTCGGGCGCCAGTTCGCTGAGAAACCCGAGCCGGCCCATATTCACGCTGACGATATGTGCGCCCCGCGGCGCGACCGTGCGGGCCGCCCAGAGTACGGTGCCGTCGCCGCCGACACAGACGGCGAGATCGGTGCCGTCCAAATTTGCCGCGCAGGTCGCGGTGTCGCCGGTCTGCGCCAGCCAGGGCGAGAGCGGGCGCAGCACCGTTTTCGCCAGCTCCTGCGCCAGCGTGAACGCGGCCGGTTCGCGCGGGTGGTAAAGGATGCCCGCCTTCTGATATCTCACGCGGCGGCGTCCGGTCGTTGCAGGTGCATGAGGAACTCCCGATTGCCGGATGCTCCGCGGATGGGGGAGAGCGTAAGTCCAAGAATACGGTAGCCCTGAGCCGTAAGCCAGTGGACGAAGCGTCCGACCACGGCCGCGTGCAGCAGCGGGTCGCGCACGATGCCGCCGCGCCCCACCTCTCCCCGTCGCGCCTCGAACTGCGGCTTGAGCAGGACGACAAGCTGCGCCCGCGGCTGGAGCGACGCGACCACGGCCGGCAGGACTTTAGTGAGCGAGATGAACGACACATCGGCGACCGCGAGATCGACCGGCTCCGGCAGCACTTCGAGATGGCGAGCGTTCACGCGCTCCATCACGACGACGCGCGGATCGGTGCGCAGGCGATAGTCGAGTTGACCGTAGCCCACGTCGATCGCGTAGACCCGTGCGGCGCCATGCTGCAACAGGCAGTCCGTGAAGCCACCCGTCGAGGCGCCGATGTCGGCGGCCAGCAGTCCGGCCACGTCGATGCCGAACTGCCGCAGCGCGTGCTCCAGCTTCTCGCCGCCGCGGCTGACGTAACGCGGCGGTGCGACCAGCGCCAACGCGGCTTCGGCCGGCACCAGCATCGCCGGCTTGACCGCGGGCCGGCCCTCCACCAGCACTCGCCCCACCTCGACCGCCGCGCGCGCCTGCTCGCGCGAGGCGGCAAGGCCGCGCGCGACGAGAGCCAGATCGAGCCGCTGCTTCGCCATTACGCATCACCGTAACGGCCGATCGCGCGGCGGTTCAACGCCCCGCCGCGTTGCTCCGCGGCGCCGCCGCCCCTACCATCGCAGGCGGGAGAAGTTCGCCGCTCATGGTCACACCCACGAACGAGGACTCCGCCGCCCGCGTGCAAGCGGCGATCGCGGCGCTGCACCCGGACCTGCGCGTCGAGATCCATGCTGGCTCGACGGCAACGGCTGAAGGCGCGGCGTCGGCAGCCGGCTGTGCCCTCGGGCAGATCGTCAAGAGCCTGCTGTTCATCGCCGGCACACGGCCGCTGCTCGCGCTGGTGGCCGGCGACCGCAAGGCCGACGTGCCGCGTCTGGCCGTGCTGCTCGGCGTACCGCGCAAGCGCCTGCGCCTCGCCACGCCCGACGAAGTGCTGGCGATCACCGGCTTCCCGATCGGCGGCGTGCCCCCGCTCGGCCAGCCGGCGCCGATCGAAACTCTGATCGACGCTGCCTTCGAGCGTTATGACACGCTCTATGCCGCCGCCGGCACGCCGCACGCCGTCTTCCGCATAAGGCGGGCGCTGCTGGTAGAGTTGACGGGAGGCCGGGTCGCCAGCTTTACCGCCTGAACGAACACCGCGCTCCGGCCACGAGGGTACGTTGACCACGCCGGCTTCAAACGCTGCCGAGCGCCGCAGCCCCGCTGAGCACGCGATCGCGTCGCTCGGGGCGCGGCGCGCGCTGCTCGTCCCATTGCTGCTCGCGCTGCGGCCGAAGCAGTTCATCAAGAACGGCGTGGTGTTCGCGCCGCTGGTGTTTACGGTTCGGCTCGCCTGGCGCCCGCTCTATCCGGACACCTGGCTGCCGCTGCTGGGCCGCTCGCTGCTGGCGTTCGTGGCGTTCTGCGCCGTCTCCGCCGCCGGCTATCTGGTGAACGATCTGCGCGATGTCGAGGCGGACCGGCTGCATCCGCGCAAACGGCTGCGGCCGATCGCGTCGGGCGCGCTGGGCACGCGGCCGGCCCTGCTCACTGCGCTTGCCGGCTACACCGCCGGGATGATCGCCGGTGTGCTGCTCGGCTGGCGCTTCGAGGCGACGCTGGCAGGCTATGCCCTGCTGGTGTTGGCCTACAGCTTCGCGCTCAAACGCGCCGTGATCCTCGATGTGCTGGTGATCGCCTCCGGCTTCGCTTTGCGGGCGATGGGCGGCGCCTTCGCGATCTCCGTGCCGGTCTCGCCCTGGCTCTACCTCTGTACCGTACTCGGCGCCCTGCTGCTGGCGGTGAACAAGCGCCGCCATGAGCTGCTGCTGCTCGACGCCGATGCGGTCAATCACCGGCCGGCGCTGGCCGCCTACTCCTTGCCGCTGCTGGATCAGATGTCGAGCACGGTCGCGGCGGCCACGGTGATCGCCTACAGCCTGTACACGTTCACGGCCGAGAACCTGCCGACGAACCACGCGATGATGGTGACGGTGCCGTTCGTGCTCTACGGCATCTTCCGCTACCTGTTCCTCGTCTACCGCCGCGACGAAGGCGGCAGCCCCGACGAGCTGCTGGTGCGCGATCTGCCGCTGCTGGCCTGCGTGGCCCTCTGGCTGATAACCGCAGCCGGCGTGCTGGCGATCTACAGATAGCGGTTTCGAGACGGGATAGCGGCGCGCCGTTGGTCGCGGCTGCGCCGCGACGGGCGGTTCACGAACCGCCCCTGCAACGGCTTGCCAACCCCACGCCCTCCGGCACGCCCGACGCCGGATCGCCCCTCTCCATGCAACATCGCGCTCCGCGCGATCTGGACGATTGGGAGAGGGAGGGGGTGAGGGCCGATGGCCGCAGATGCAACAATGGCAGCGGCCGCCAGCGCGAGCAACGATCTGCGAGGCGCCGCCATGCCTTTTGCGCCGGTGAACGGCATCGAACTGTACTACGAAGCGCACGGCTCCGGACCGGCGATTCTTTTCGCGCACGGCCAGGGCGGCAACCACCTGAGCTGGTGGCAGCAGATCCCCTTCTTTCAGCAGTGGTATCGCTGCATCACCTTCGACCATCGCGCCTTCGGCCGCTCGCGCGACGCCGGCGAGCCGCCCGGCGGCCGCATGCAGTTCGTGCCCGACGCGCTGGCGCTGGCCGGCTATCTCGGCATCGACCGCTTCTTCGTGGTGGCGCATTCGATGGGCGGACGCACCGGCGCGGGGCTGATCCGCCGCGCGCCCGAGCGCGTGCGCGCCGCCATCTTCTCCGGGACGCCGGCAGGCGCCACCGACGCCGGCGTACGCCAGTTGCAGCGCGCCTATGCCGCCACGCTGCCGCCGGGCAGCACCTTGTTGCAGCGCGCTCTGCGGCCCGAGTTCGTGCGCGAACGCCCCGATCTGGCGTTTCTCTACCGTGAGATTCAGCGGCTCAATCCGAAGCGGCCGGCCGATTTCCTGGCGCCGCCGCCAGCCTGGAGTGGCACGTTTACCGCCTACATCGCCGAGTGCGACGTGCCAGCGCTCTACCTGGTGGGCGAGCATGACGCCGTTACGCCGCCGCAGATCGTCCGGCGGGCGGCGGGACTGGTGCGCGGCGCCCGTTTTCAGGTCATTCCCGCCGCGGGGCACTCGGTCTACTTCGAGCAGCCCGCGGCGTTCAACGCCGCCGTGCTCGCGTTCCTGCGCGAGGCCGAGGCCGACGGCCCTGTCAGTGCGCCGTGAGCGGCTCACAGCCGCTGGTCGCAGGCGCGTTGCTGGCATCGCCACTGTAGCTCGCGATGAACGCATAGCTGCCGGGGGTGGTCGGCGCCACGCTGCTGGAGGTAGCGGTCGCCGAGGTCGATGAGGTGGCCGTCAGCGGAACTGTGCCTGCCGGCGCACCCGTGCCGGCACAGCTACCGTTGTTGAAGAAGATGAAGCTGATCGTTCCGGTCGGAGCGCTGCCCGTCACCGTCGCCATGTCGCTCACCCCCGTGCCCACAAACACCGAGCTTCCAGGGCTGATGCTGGTGGTGATAGTGCTGCTGGCCACCTGCGCTGGCCCGGCCGGCTGGAGAACGAAGAGAAGTTGTGGCTGAACGCTGGGATTCTGCTGCAGCTGCGTGTTCTGGTTGAGCGCCGCCTGGGTAATGCCCTGGCTGATTGTGACGGTGTTACCGTCGCCGGAGACCGAGACGGCGATATCATTGGCTCCCAGCTGGACGTTTGATTGCGTCGTTGAGCCCACCGCGGACGTCTGACCGTCGACCGGTACAAGCGTCATCCCCAGGTTCTGAGCCACCTGGATGATCGTCTGTATGACCGTGACGACGTCGTGGTTGCCGCTCACGACGACAACAGCACTATTCTGGGCTAAATTGATGTTTCCCTGCGCTGTCTGTGCCGTCTGTCCGCTGCCGGCGGCCGGCTGCTGTATCGTGCCCGTGTTACTGCCCGCCTGAAAAATGGTCTGATTCACGGTAGTCACCTGACCATCGACAGTAACATTGACCTGGGCGACGTTCTGCCCCAGGTTCGTGTTCGTCTGCGTGAGCTGCACACTTCCCGCCGAACCGTTCTGCATGTTGAAGAGGAGGGCCGTCGCGACGTTGACCGCGACCTGCTGAATCACCTGCACGAGGGTAACCGTGTCGTCGTTGCCAGTGACCTGCACGCTCCCCGCGTTCTGGGCGAGCTGCGCATTCGCCTGGGCGACGGGATGACTGTTCGTGCTGGGAGTAGCCGTACCGGTGCTGTTGGGTGGCTCGACCGTCGTGGTGGCAACGTTCACTGCTAGCTGGGTCGTGGTTTGATTGATTCCCACGTTGTTGGCGGCAGGAGTGGCTTGCGGCGTCGCTGCGCCGCTGACAGGCCGTGCCAGTGCGTTGCTGGACACTGGCCCGGTTGCCGCGGGTGTGCCGCTGCCAGTCGCCGCCGCGGCCGGGGGTGTCGGAACCGCCGTGGCAGCGGCGGCGGGGGGGCTGCTCGACGCAGGGGGCGTTCCGGAGGGTGTTCCGCCACTGGTTGCCGCCGGGGCCGTCGGAGCAGCCGGACCATCGGCCAGTGCAACAAGAACGTGAGGCCAGAAGAATGTGATGCCGAGCCAGAGGGCCGCGGCGAGCATAACCGTTCTTCGGACGCGCCTGGACCACGGGGGTGCGATCAAGCGTGCGGCGACCATCGTTCTTTGCATCTCCTTGCGGTGAGGCGCTTGCCAATTTTTCCAGGGCTGCTCGATGAACATCCCCAGGCTGTAATGTTGCGAGATTTCTATCACATCATAGCCTCCCGAAGAACCGGAAACTTTCGTTATGCAAAATTACAGCCGGGCGAACACGGAGCCGCGGGTAGCACACCAGTACACTGTGCCACCGCGGACGCCAGCGCGAATGCGTTCGACCCACGCACCCCTTCCCGGTCGTGGCGGTCGTGATGCACCACCAGCGGCCCGCGAGGAGACGGTACGCTGCTCCAGCGCGCCGCTGCGGTTGGCGCAGCGGGGTACGGGGTACATAGATATCGTCGGCAGCGCCGTCGTACTTGAACACAGTGGCGAATGCGAGCACGGCACGGTATTGGCCGGAGTGAGACAGCACCGGCGAGTAGCCGCGCTTCGCCAGCCCAGGGCGTCGCCGGCAGCGCCAGTCAGTCCCACTGCGGCTCCTCGTGCGGTGAGTGGGCAAGCTCGATTGGCGGGGCGCCCCTTCACTTCGGCACACACTTCACCGTGAGGTCGGAGGGTGAACTGCCGGAGGGCGCGTGAAGGCCGGGTAGCTCCGCGGAAAGCCGAGCGCCGCAGCCTCGTCATAGACAGCCATGGCCTGGGCGTGGGGTCTTCCCGCAGGAGCGCGGCGAGGTACGGGGCGAAGGGTGTGATCGGATCCGCGCCCGTTGGCGTGCCCTGGCCAAAAGTGGACTGCCGGCGAGATAGGCACGGATGGTCTTGCGGTCACGCCAGAGATGGTCTGCGATCGCGGAGAGAGAGCAACGTCGTTCCGGCGGCGTAGCAGCTTCCACGTCTTCCTCCGCCAGGCGCCGTCGGCCAGCGAGTGAGCGATGGCGTGCATTGTCTCGCCGATCGCTGCCCCGCTTGCAGCATCGGACGCAGGAAACCTCGCCAACAGATCGTGGCGAGGTTTCAGCGCAGGAGCCGGCAGGTCTCGCGAGGTCTGCGGACCGCGTGATGCGGCACGCTCTGCTAGCGCGCGCGCGACCCGGAAACGTGCGCCTCAGCGCGACTTCCCTGATCACCGCGTACCGTCACCGTCACGTCGGCATCGCTGGCCGCGATGACGGTGCTCTTCGACTGAAAGGCGCCCTGCGCGTCGGCCTGCAGCGTGCGACTCGTGCTCTGTACGGAGCTGCCGCTGCTCTGCATCAGCGTCCCCGGGCCGGTCACGACGCTGGACCCGCCGCTCGTGACCGTCAACGTGAGGGCGAGCCGCTCGTGCGGCGCGAAGTCCGTACCGCGCACGGTGAGGGTACCGTCGTGCTCCCAGCGCAGATCGAGACTGCCGGCCATGGTGAGAGCCTACCTCTCGGCGCCGAGTGAGTGACCGCAACGCAGCCGAGGCGACAGTACATACTGTCGCCTCAGCGGGATTGCGGTCGGGGCGGGAGTTCCGGAGACGCCCCTGAACGGTCGTCGCTAGTGCTGCACCGTGCCCTGGCCCGAGACCTGGGGGCCGCCGACGTTGACGCCGGTCTGGGTGACGCCCTGCAGGATGCTGCCGCCGATGGCGGCACCAGCGAACTGGCTGGCGCTGTTGAAGTTCTGCTGGTTGCTCGTAAGGCGAGCGAACTGCGAGCTGAAGTCGGGGCTGAAGAAGGCGCCGTAGCCCGACACCTCGCCGCCCATCGCCTGCTGGATCGCGCCCACCTTGTCCGCAGGCACCTTGCCGGCCTGCAGGGCGGCCCCGGAGATCACGTAGAAGTTGCCCTCACCGTCGCGGAGGATGATCGCCTGGTCGTTCGTCGGCATCGTGCTGTTCCTCTCTCGTGTGTTGTGAGCCGTTGGAGTAGAAGGACGGGGGCCCGAGCGGCCGGCGCTAGTGCTGCACTGTGCCCTGGCCGGAGGTCTGGCCACCGCCGATGTTGACGCCGGTCTGGGTCAAGCCCTGCAGGATGTTGCCGCCGACGGCGATGCCGGCCACCTGGGTGCCCGTGTTGAAGTTCTGCTGGTTGCTCGCCAGGGAGGCGAACTGCGAGCTGAAGTCGGGGCTGAAGAAGGCGCCGTAGCCCGACACCTCGCCGCCCAGCGCCTGCTGCAGCGCTGCTACCTTGTCCGCCGGCACCTTGCCTTCGTCGAGCGTTGCGCCGGACACCAGGTAGAAGTTGCCTTCGCCGTCGCGGAAGATGATTGCCTGGCCCTGCATAGCCATCGTCTCATTCCTTCTTGCGTTGTGTGTGTCAGTGGTCCCGGATGACGGGACCGCTGCTGGTATTCGGGTCGTGCGCATCACGGCCGGTAGGTTAAATGGTGAATACGTTCAGCCCGGTCTGGCCGAGCGCCTGGTTTACGGGCGCGAAGTTCGCGGCCGCCACCTGCACCCCGACGTTGGTGTTGATCTGCGGGGCGACCGTGATCGCGCCCAGCGTGACCAGGCTGCCGCCCGGGGAGACAGCGTAGCCGACGACATCCTGGTCGGCGAGCTTCTCGCGGAGCGCTTGCTGCTGCTCCGGGGTCGCGCGGCACGCGCGGATCGTGTCCTCGCTGAGCACGTAGAATGCGCCCTCGGCATCGCGCAGTACCAGCGCCGTTGTCTCGTTGGTCTCTGCCGCCATGTGACGTTCCTCTCTTGCTGCAGGCGCCGGGCTGGAAGATGCTCGGGCTGCCCGCTGCCCGAGGGCCGATGACCCGCGCTGGTCCCTCTTCCGGATCTACCGGAACGCCTCTTTCCATAGCTTCTCCTGGAACTCCATCCGCGACCGCGGATCCTGCTCTTGGGCGATACACTTCCTCCTCTCCAGGCGCTGGAGTCCGGCCGGCCGTATGGGCTCAGGCAAACGGCGGGCCGTGCGTTTCTGGATGAGACCTGCTTCAAGATGATGCTGCCTCGCTCCAGACCCCGGCTCAGCGTTGGCTACGGCCCTTCGGAGCAGTATGCGACCAGCACGTTCACCCTCTGTTCGCTTTCGCTGCGCCTCATGCTGTCGAGCCGCCGCATTCGTGCCGCTTACCGGCGCGACCTCAGTAGTATGTGACGCTGATCGGCACATTGCAATCGGTTTTTGCGTCCGCACAATGGGAACCGCCATTGTCCCGTCAGGCCGTGTAATCGGTTTCCGGTGCGCACTCGTGCTGCCAGCGGCGACCTCCGCAGCGGACGGCGTCAAGGCTGCACCATCCGGGCGGCCAGCGTTCGCAGCGCGGTTTCGTTGAAGTTTGGTGCTGGAGCTGCGGCGCCTATGGGGCCGCGGACCAGGACGTGCACGCGGCAGCGCCGCCTGCTCGCGCCCCGTCCGTGCCTCGCCGCACGCTTCATGCCCTCGCACAGAACGTCCGCGTCCCCGCCTGCCTCGGCATAGCGAAGCGCCGCCACCAATGCCATCCGCAGCGCAGCGGCCATCATCCGGCGCCTTCCTCCTGGGATCTCAGCCACTCGCTGCGGAGCACCCGCTGGCCGTCACCGTCAAACGGCCTGGCAGATTTACCTACTTTAGGGGGCAGGTTATCCGAGGAACAGTCCGGTCAAGAGAGAAAACAGATCCGGAGGGGCCGATCACGCGCTGCCAGGGGAGAGTGGATGGCGACCCTACACTTAAACGGTGCTGTCCGAAAGGGGGGGAATCCCGCACGGGCGCGCCGCACGGCTGCGCGGCGGGCATGCTGAGCAGCGCCAGCGATCCCTTGGCCGCGGCGATCACCGATCAGTTCTCGCGGCGATCGCCTCGCGGCCACCGCCGCCCCACGACCTTCAACACACTGCTAGACTGAGACCGAGGGCGGGCGGTCTCCGCGCGTCCGGCAAGGAGTGCGGCGGATGACGTGGGGCGCGCCGGCAGAAACAGCGATCATCGATGGCGATTCGCACGTCCTCGATCCGCATCTTCACCGACGGTGACGGCCACGAGAGCCTGAGCATCGACAATCAAGTCGTGCTGCGCGACCATCTCGGCGGCCTCGGCGGCGTCGAGATCGAGCGGCAGCGGCTCAGCGTTCCCGGAGCGGTGAGCTACCTCGACGGCGCCCCGGCGGCCAGCATGGACACCGCGGCGCGCCTGCAACTCTACGAGGACTGGGGCATTCAGGGCGGGCTGGTCTTTCCCACGGTCGGCATTTTGTGGGACACAGAAGACCCGCGCCTCGCCGACGCTTACGCCCGCGCCTACAACCGCTGGCAATGGGACTTCGCCGGCGGGCACGTCGACCAGATCCTGCCGATCGCCCATGTTCCCTTCCACGACCCGGCGCTGGCGCTGGCGGAGCTGCGGCGCTGCCTCAAGCTTGGCTTCAAGGGTATGTTCCTGGCGCCCGAGCCGCTGAACGGCAAGCGCCCTTCGCATCCAGACTACGACGCGGTCTGGCACGAGCTGGAAGACGCCGGGCTGCCGTTCTGCCTGCACGTGATCGTGCGTTTCACACGGCCGATAGGGCTGGGCCAGGCGATGCGCGGCTGGTTTCCCGAGGGCAACCGCACCTTCACCTTCGGGCTGGGCGCCACGTTTCAGATCATCCCGGCCGTCGCGGCGCTGGTGCTCGACGGCCTGTTCGACCGCTTCCCTCGGCTCAAATGCCTCTGTGTCGAGGCCGGCTGCGGCTGGGCGGCCTACCTGATGGACCGGCTGGACGAAAAGCATCAGCACTTCGGCTACGCCGACACGATCAGGCTGAAGCCGAGCGAGTATCTGCGCCGCAACGTCTGGTACGTGGCCGAGCCGCAAGAACGCAGCATCGACGCGATGATGGACCTGGTGGGCGAGACGCACATGCTCTGGGGCTCCGACTACCCGCACATCGATTCACACATCGAGGCGGCGAGCCAGATCCGCGCCAGCGTCGCCGGGCTCTCCGAGCGCCGCCGGCGGCTGGTGCTGGGCGAAAACGCCCGCGCGTTGCTGAGACTCTGATTCCAACCAGCCAACGATTCACCGAAGGAGCAGATCATGGTCTACCGGCCGCGGCGCATGCAGTTCGGCATCTTCATGGCGCCGTTCCATCGCGTGGGCGAGAATCCGACGCTGGCGCTCAAGCGCGACCTGCAGCTGATCCAGCATCTGGACGAACTCGGTTTCGACGAGGCCTGGATCGGCGCTGTCGTGTGCCAGGAGGGGTGAGCCAGCGCTGCCCGCACGCCCCCGCAGGCGGCCGGTGCCCTGCAGCCGGCGCGCACGGCCGGCACGGCCGGCACGGCAACGTCGCGCGGGGGCCGCGCACCGGCGCCGCGGCGGCCTGGGACGGCAGCGGCCCGGACGGCGATCCCGCCGGCTGGGCGGCGGCGCGCCAGGCCGGTGTCCCCCCGGACAACCCGCGGCGCTTGCCCAGCGCGCTGGGGGCGCCACCCCGCGCCAGGACGCGGAGAAGCTCCTCACCCGAAGCGGCGTGCCCTGCGGCCGTCTCACCTGTCCTGAACCACTACAAGATTTGACGGGGCGCCCGGTCGCTCGCTATCGTGGAGATCCGCGGGCGGCTAGCTCAGCTGGTTAGAGCGCTGCGTTGACATCGCAGAGGTCACTGGTTCGAGTCCAGTGTCGCCCACCGCATCCCACAATCGCATATCCAACGGCTTTGACCGGGACACGTCTCGCGCCCGGCGCCGGCTCAGAGACGAGAGCCATCGGCTGCAAGCTCTCGCACAGGCGCCACGCGACGATACCACCCGCGAGCCGGCCGGCGAAGCGTTGCGCCATCCTGTCGGACGGCAACGCGCAGCCGGTCCCGCTGGCCCCGTTAGCGGCCGCTCAACGAGGAGCCGTGCGCCCTTCCCCCGGCGGCGGCTCGAAGTCGGGTGGAACCACGTGACCGCAGGCCCCACGTCCCGATGCATCGCGCTTCGCGCGGTGTGCGGATGGCGTCGGGCCTGTGTTGTTTCAGGGGAGGTTCCAGCATGTCGGCAGACGGTGAAATCCGGGGAATGGACGAAGGGCTCTACCGTATGCGCCACTCGGCGGCGCACATGATGGCGAAGGCCGTCGTGGATCTGTTCCCCGACGCGCGCATCGCCATCGGCCCGCCGGTCGAGCACGGTTTCTACTACGACTTCGACCTGCCGCGATCGCTCACGCCGGAAGACCTCGCTGTGCTGGAAGCGAACATGCGCGAGCAGATGCAGCAGGACTGGCCGTTCGTTCACTCCGAGATCTCGAAGGCCGAAGCGGACGAACGCTTCAAGGATCAGCCGTACAAGCTGGAGATCATCGCAGGCATCCCCGACGCGCACGTCGGCCTCTACACGCACGGACCGTTCACGGATCTGTGCGGCGGGCCGCACGTCGAGAGCACCGGCAAGATCGGCGCGTTCAAGCTGACGACTGTGGCCGGCGCCTACTGGCGGGGTGACGCCGCGCGGCCGATGCTGCAGCGCGTCTACGGCGTCTGCTTCCCCACCCAGCAGGAGCTGGACGCGCATCTCGCCATGCTCGAAGAGGCGCGCAAGCGCGACCATCGCCGCCTCGGCCGCGAGCTGGGCCTGTTTGTCTTCAGCGAGGATGTGGGCTCCGGCATCCCGCTCTTCCTGCCGCACGGTGAGATCCTGCGCCACGAGATGGAGGCGTTCGTCCGCGAGGTGCAGACGCGCCACGGTGTCCAGCACGTCTGGACGGCGAACGTGGCTCGGGCGGAGCTCTACAAGAAGTCGGGCCACTGGGAGCACTACCGCGACGTGATGTGGCCGCCGATGGACGACGACGGCGACATCTACGTGCTCAAGCCGATGAACTGCCCTTCGCACATGACGCTCTACAACTCGCAGTTGCACAGCTACCGCGAGCTGCCGCTGCGCTACGCCGAGTTCGCCACGCTCTACCGCTACGAGCTGGCGGGCGTGCTCTCCGGCCTGACGCGTGTGCGCTCGCTCACCCAGGACGACTGCCACATCTTCTGCACGCCGGAGCAGATTCAAGAGGAGTTCGCCCGCTGCCTGAGCGTGATCGGCGAGGTCATGGCGGCGTACGGCTTCTCCGATAACTACGTGCAGCTTTCGCTGCGCGACCGCACCGGCGGCAAATACATCCAGGACGACGAAAAGTGGCAGCAGGCGGAAGACGCGCTGCGCATCGCGCTGGACACGGCCGGCGTCGCGTATCGCCCGGTCGAAGGCGAGGCGGCGTTTTACGGCCCCAAAGCCGACTTCATGGCGAAGGACGCGCTGGGCCGCGAGTGGCAGCTCTCGACGATCCAGGTGGACTTCATGCAGCCCGGCCGGCTCGGCTGCACGTATATCGGCGAGGACGGCGCCGAACATACGCCGGTGATGCTGCACCGCGCTGTGATGGGTTCCACGGAGCGCTTCCTCGGCGTGCTGATCGAGCACACGGCCGGCGCCTTCCCGACCTGGCTGGCGCCCGTGCAGGCGCAGATCGTCCCGATCGCAGACCGGCACTTCGACTACGCTCGCATCGTGCAGCGGCGCCTGCGCGACGCCGGCATTCGCGCGGACGTCGACGACCGCTCGGAACGCATGAACGCCAAGATCCGCCACGCACAGATGCTGAAGATCCCGTACATGCTGGTGGTGGGCGACAAGGAGATCGAAGCGGACGCAGCGTCGGTGCGGCTGCGCAACGGTGAGAACCTGGGACCGCTGCCGCTCGCCGAGATCGTCGCGCGGCTGAGCGAGGAGATCGCGTCACGGCGGGCGTAGGCGACGTGCGCGTGCTCGCCTGCGCCGCGGCCGGCGGTGATGCTCGCCGGCAGGCGCAGGCCCGCAGCGCCGGCTTGACACCGACGCATCGGGCGAGACACTGATAGCTGCAGACTCGCTTGCATACCTGCACCCTCCGCCATCCACCCTTGTGAGGCTTCCATGCGACGCAACCTCTCCGAGCACGACGCCCGCCGCCTGATGGTCTGCGGACCGCTGGTGCTCGTGACCACCACGTGGCGCAACAACGAGGACGCAATGCCCGCGGCGTGGAGCATGCCGCTCAGCGCCGACCCACCCTTGATCGGCGTGGCCGTGCATCCTTCGCGTCACACGCACGATATGATCCGCTTCTCCGAGCAGTTCGCGCTGAACATCCCCGGCCGGCGGCTGCTCAACCACTGCCAGTACTTCGGCACCACCAGCGGCCGCGACGTGGACAAGATCGAACTCTCGAAGCTGCCGACGTTCCGCGCCCGCAAGATCGAGGCGAAGCTGCTGGAAGGCTGCGTCGCCTACATCGAGTGCGGTCTGGAAGACGCGCTGCGCATCGGCGACCACACCCTCTTTGTGGGCCGCGTGGTGGCGGTCTCTGCTGATGAGGAAGCCTATAACGAACTGTGGACGCTCGCGGACGAGGACGAGAAGCCGCTGCACTACCTCGGCGGCGCCTCCTACGCTATGCTCGGCGCGCGCCTCGAAGCGCGCCCGCCGCAGACCGCCGGCCCGGCCGAAGAGAGCGAAGCGGACCGCGAGCGCCGCGAGCTGGATCAGGAACGCGACGCCGAAGAGCGCGAACGCACGGGCTGATGGACGCTCGCTGCTGGATGGCCGCGACGGCCACGGCATGGCTGTCGTGTCCGCCCTTGTCGCCTGCAATTGGCTTCAGACGACGCCGGCTTCCCGCAGCACAGCCATTTCCCTCGCATCCAGGCCGAGCAGCTCGCCGAACACGGCCGCGTTGTGCTGGCCGAGCGTCGGCGCCGGTTGGCGCACGCGACCCGGCGTTGCGGAGAGCTTCGGCACCACGCCCTGCATGCGCAGCGGGCCGAGTTGCGGGTCCTCCACGTCCACGAGCACGCTGCGCTCGGCCACGTGCGGGTCGGCGAACAGATCGGCCACGTTGTAGCTTGCGGTCATGGGGATGTCGGCTTTCTCCAGCCGCTGCATAATCTCGGCCAGGTCATGGTCGCGCGCAAAGGCCGCGATCGCCGCGTTGATCTCTTCGCGGTGCTCCGTGCGGGCGGCGTTGGTTGTGAAGCGCGGGTCGTCCGCCATCGCCGGGCAATCGAGCGCCTGCATCAGGCGTTGGAACTGGCGCAGATCCGCCGCGATCAGCATCACCCAGCGCTCGTCTTTGGTGCGGTAGGCGCCGGAAGGCGTGGCGGGGCCACCGTTGCCGGCCGCCTGGCGCACGACGCCGGTGCTGCTGAAGTGCGCCGCCGTGAACTCGAGCGCCCGCACCACGGATTCGTACAGCGCCGTATCGACGATCTGCCCGCGCCCGCTGCCGCCGGCATCGCGTGCATACAGCGCGATCAGGGCGCCGATCGTGGAGAGCATGCCGGTCATGTAGTCCACCACCGAGAGGCCGGGGCGCACCGGCTCGGCCTCCGGATGGCCGGTCAGGTGCCAGAGCCCGCCGAAGGCCGCGCCGATACGGTCGTAGCCCGGCCGGCCGCGATATGGCCCCGTCTGGCCGAAGCCCGAGACACGCACGATCACCAGCCGCGGATTCGCGCCCTGCAAGACCTCCGGCCCAAGCTCCCAGCTCTCCAACGTGCCCGGCACGAAGTTCTCGACCAGGACATCGCTGACGGCGCAAAGGCGCAGCAGCAGCGCCTTGCCGGCCGGCTGGCGCAGGTCGAGCGTGATGCCGCGCTTGTTGCGCGATTCCGTCGCCCACCAGTACGACGTGTTGCCCTGTACCGGGCCGAGCGTGCGCAGCGTATCGCCACGGCCAGGGATTTCGACCTTGATCACGTCCGCGCCGAAGTCGCCCAACTCGGTCGCGACGAACGGCCCGGCGAGCACCGTCGCCAGGTCGAGCACGCGCAGGCCGGCGAGCGGCAATACACTGCCGGCGGCCGGGTCGCGTTGGGCCGCCGGCTGGGGGCTGTTCGGCATCGATCACTCCACGGCGCAGGCTCGTCGTGCCCTATCATACGGGTGCCGGCCCCGCCCGTCGCCCGCCGTGCCGGCGCCGGAGGATGATGGGATGACCGCTGCCGCCGCGATCAGCTACCGTCCGCTGACCGACACCGATCTGGACGCGCTTGCCGAGGTATCCGTCTGCCTGCACCTGCCCGGCGAGCAGTGAACCATGGGCATCGTCGAGCTGATCCTGCGCAAGCGGGCGGGCAAGCGCCTGACCCGTCACGAGCTGCGGCAGGTGGTACGCGGCGCCGTCGACGGATCGGTTCCCGACTACCAGATCGCCGCCTGGCTGATGGCCGTGTGCTGGCAGGGCATGAGCGACGGGGAAACGGCAGACCTGACGCTGGAGATGGCGGCAAGCGGCGCCACGCTTGACTGGAGCGACGTTCCCGGCGTGGTCGTGGACAAGCACAGCACCGGCGGTGTCGGCGACAAGGCGACGCTGGTCGTGGCGCCGATCGTGGCGGCCTGCGGCGTGCCCGTGGCCAAGCTTACCGGCCGCGGTCTCGGCCACACCGGCGGCACCGTCGACAAGCTGGAGTCGATTCCCGGCCTGCGTCTCGCGCTGGCTGGCGACGAATTCAAACGGCTGCTGCGCGAGCACGGCCTCGCCATCGCCAGTCAGTCGGCGGAGCTGGCGCCGGCCGATGGCGTGTTGTACGCGCTGCGCGACGCCACGGGCACGGTCGAGAGCATCCCGCTGATCGCCAGCAGCATTATGTCGAAGAAGCTTGCCGGCGGCGCGCATGCCATTCTGCTCGATGTGAAGGTCGGCAGCGGCGCCTTCATGAAAGACCGCGCCTCCGCCGAGCGGCTCGCCGGGCTGATGGTCGCGATTGGCGAGCGGGCCGGGCGGCGCATGCGGGCGGTGCTCAGCAATATGGAGCAGCCGCTCGGACGCGCCGTCGGCAACGCGCTCGAACTGGCGGAGGCGATCGAGACGCTGCGCGGCGAAGGACCGGCCGACCTGCGAGCGTTGTGCCGACACGAAGCGGCGGCGCTGCTCGTGCTCGCCGGCCGCTGTTCCTCGGAGCTGGACGCGGCTGCCGCGGTCGATCGGGCGATCCGCGGCGGCGCGGCGTTGGCGAAGCTGGCCGAAGCCGTCGCAGCGCAGGGTGGCGACGCGACGTGCGTGCGTGACCCGGAGCGGCTGCCGCGAGCGCCCGTCGTCCGGCAACTCGCCAGCCCGCGGCGCGGCTACATCGCGCGGCTCGACGCGCTCACGGTCGGGCGCTGTGTCGCCGGCCTCGGCGCCAGCCGGCGCACGAAAGCCGACACGGTTCGGCACGACGTGGGCATTGTGCTGCGCCATGCGCTCGGAGAGTTTGTCGAGCAGGGCGAGCCATTGGCAGAGATCCACGCGACGACTGAGCGGCAGGCAGAAAACGCGCAGCGGTTACTGCGACGTTCGGCGTTCGCGTTCTCCGACGAACCCGTGTTGCGACCGCCCGTGCTGCTCGCGCCGTAACCGCTTCGTTCCCCAACGAACCCTTCCCGTGTCGGGCCAGAGCGCAGCGCAACCGTCGGAGACTTCCGATGACCGCAGCGCAATCGTCGGAGACTTCCAACCGGAGGCGCGGCTTCAGCCGCGACGGGGTTAGGCCCGCGGACAGGCCACGCCGGCTCTGGCAGCCACGCACGCCGTCATGCGACACTAACCGGCGATCCCCCGCCCGGAGGAATGCCCGTGTCAGCAGCCGTCGATGGCGCCGGTCGCAGCGGCGAAGACGCACGCGAGACCGCCGAAACCCGCATCCGCGTGCGCGTGTCGATCGACGGCGCCGGGCGCTCGCGTGTTCGCAGCGGTATCGGCATGTTCGACCATCTGCTCGATCAACTGGCGCGCCACAGCCTGATGGACCTTGAAGTCGAGGCGAGCGGAGACATCGAGGTCGATGCGCACCACACGGTCGAGGATGTCGGCATCTGTCTGGGACGGGCGCTCAATCGCGCGCTGGGCGAGCGGCGCGGCATCGTGCGCATGGCCGATCGCACGGTGCCGATGGACGAGGCACTGGTGCAGGTGGCGCTCGATCTGAGCGGACGGCCGTTTGCGGCGATCGATCTCCGCTTCCACGGCGAACGCATCGGCAACCTTCCCACAGAGCTGATCGAGCATTTCCTCATGAGCTTTGCGTCTGAAGCGCGCATCGCCCTGCATGTACGCGAGCTGGCCGGCAAGAACGACCACCACCGCGCCGAGGCAGCATTCAAGGCGCTCGCCCGCGCCCTCGGCGACGCGGCCGCGATCGACCCGCGGCGCGAGGGCAGCGTCGCCAGCACCAAGGGCACGCTCAGCGGCTGAGCCGCGGCTGGACAGCGATCCGCCGATCGCGCATGATCGCTCCCGGCGCTGTACACGCGCCTGCCGAGAGTTTCGCCCATGCCTGCCAGCGCCGACGAGTTGATCGGCAAACTGCGCACCGCCCGCGCGGAGACGGCCCGTCTCGTCGCCGCGATGGACCCGGCGCGGCTGGCGTCGCCCTCTCTCTGGCGGGGCGCGATGCCGCCGATCGGGTTCCAGGTCGGCTGGCTGGCCGACGAGACGCGGCGCCTGTCGATCGAGGCCGGCCCCGGCTGGCTTATGCGCCCACCGAGCCTCGCTCAGCGAGCGCTGCTGAGCGGCAGCGCGGATTTCGGCCGTCTGCTCGGCGCGTTCGCCGGCGTCACGCCCGAGCTGTTCGACCGCCAGCCGGCGCCGGGCGAATGGGGCATGCGCGAGGCACTGGCGCACGTCATCGCCGTGGACAAACGCTATCTCGTCGCAATCGAGCACGCCGTTGAGCGAGCCGACAAGGGCGGTGAAGGACCGCTGCGCCCACCGGCAGACGCACTGCCGCCGAACGACGGCGAGACCGAGCGCCACGGCACGATGGACGAGCTGCTCGCCCGCCTCGTGGCCACGCGCGACGAGATCGTGCGGCGCGTCGGCGCCGTGGGCGACGGCTATCTCGACGCGCCGACCAACTGGGTCTCGTTGGACGTGGACGTACGCTTCCGCATCCACCGCTTCGCGGCGCATGACCGCGAGCACACGGCGCACCTCCGCAAGATTCAGCAGCAGCTCGGCTGGCAGCCAAACGAGCCGCAGCTGCTGCTCGCCGACGCGCAGGCGGCGCGGGCGGCATTCGAAACGTTGATCGCGTTTACGACGGATCGCGGGCTCGAGGAGCCGCCGCTCGGGCACGACGGCGGACCGATTGCGGCCCTCGTGGCCGAAGCGCTTGAGGACGAGCAAACGCTGCGGGCGGCGTTGTCCTGACTGAGCCCCGCGCCGTTCAGCGCTGCCAGACAGCGCGGTTGGCGGCCGGCGCCGCCTCTTCCGGCATGAACTGGAAGTGAAAGTCCTGCGGGCCGTGCTTCAGACCAAGCTGCGTGAGCGCCGTGCCCGCATGGGCCCGGTGCTCGCTGCTGTGAAACGGGACGTGCATCAGCAGTTGCCAGCGCACATGGCTGAACGTCCCGCCACGCTGGCTCTGCCAGGTGACGATCTCGTCCAACTGCTCGGCGGTCAGCGCAGCGACGTAGGTCTCCCACTCCGCGTCCAGCGTTCGCCACGTTTCGACCAGCTGCTCGGTACTCTCGAAATCCGCGGCCGAGAGCAAGCGCTTGGGGTTCGCGCCGTCGCGCAGCCGCGCCAGCCAGATCTGCTCACCCGCGTACAGGTGCGCGAGGATGGCGAAGGCCGAATCGAACCAGAGGTGGAGCGGCCGGCGCAGATACTCGGCGCTGACGCCGAGCAGCCCCTCGCGGATGCCCTCATTGGCCCAGGTGTTGAACGCGTACATCGGCAGGAACGGCTCGATATCCATAGCAGACCTCAAAGCGTTCGCGCCACGCGATGATCTGCATCATCGCACGGAAACGCGCGGCCGGGATCGCAACCTGCGGCGATTGCTCGGATCCGGACCCTTGCGGGTAGGGGAGAACCCGAATATGCTTAGCACACTAACCTTAGCAAGCTAATGGTATGCAGATGACGGCAGCCGCCGATGCTCAACCGCGTTTCGAACTGGACAGGGCGCCAGCGGCCGTGATCGGACGGCTGCATCGTCGCATGCGTTACCGGTTGGACCACCGTCTGGAGCGCTTCGGCGTTACCGGCGTGCAGTGGTCGCTGCTTGCTCACCTTGGCAACGAGGACGGCCTCTCTCAGGCCCAACTGCAGCGGCGCCTCGCGATCGAAGCTGCGACGCTCACCCATATCGTGCAGCGGCTCGAGCGCGATGGCTTCATCCGTCGGAGCTGCGACCCCGAGGACCGCCGCCGCCAGCGCGTCTGGCTCACCAACAAGAGCCGCGAGCTGCTGCCGGTGCTCGCCGCCGAGGTGGCGGACCACCGCGCTTTTGTGCAGCGCGGGCTCGACGCCGACGAGATCGCGAGGCTGAGCGCTTTGTTGCGCCGGCTTGAGGAGAATCTTCTGTGATGCCACTCGGGCGCGGCTTCAGCGCCCTGCGCCACTACAACTACCGCCTCTTCTGGATCGGCCAGACGATCTCGCTGGTCGGCACGTGGATGCAGACGGTGGCGCAGGCCTGGCTGGTGCTGCAGCTCACCGGTTCCGCCGTCGATCTCGGCATCGTCAGCGCCCTGCAGCAGTTGCCGGTGCTGTTCGTCGGCATCTTCGGCGGCGTGTTCGCCGACCGCGCGCCGAAGCGGCAACTGCTGATCGTGACACAGACCATCCAGATGCTGCTGGCGCTCGTGCTCGGCATCCTCGTCAGCACGGGCACGGTGCAGATGTGGCACGTCTACGTGCTGGCGACGCTGCTCGGCCTCAGCAACGCCTTCGACATGCCGACCCGCCAAGCGTTTGTGATGGAGATGGTGGGCCGCGAAGACCTGATGAACGCCGTGGCGCTGAACTCGATGCAGTTCAACACGGCGCGCATCATCGGCCCGGCGCTGGCAGGCATCACGATCGCGCTGATCGGCGTTACCGGCAGCTTCTACGCCAACGCGATCAGCTTCCTCTTCGTGATCGCCAGCCTGTTCATGATGCGCAGCGAGACGTTCTTCGCCGTCGAGCGCGCGGCGAAGGACTCGGTGCTGGGCAGTCTCAAGGAAGGTTGCCAGTACGTCTGGCGCACGCCCTCCGCCATGCTGATCGTGTTGATTGTCGGCTTGCTCGGCATGTTCACCTTCAACACGCAGGTGCTCGTGCCGCTCTTCGCCACCGACATTCTCCATTCCGGCGCCCTGGGCTACGGCATCCTGCTCACCGGCATGGGCGCCGGCTCACTCGTCGCGGCGTTCGTCGCGGCCTTCGCGCAGCGGGCGCGCTGGCGGCTGGTGATCGGCGGCGCGGTCGGCATCTGCCTGTTTGAGCTGGCCTTCGCCTTCTCACGCAGCTACGTCCTCTCGCTCGGGCTGATGGTGCTGACCGGCTTCTCGATGATCACGATGTTCACTTCGGCCAACACCGGCATTCAGCAGCGCGTGCCCGACACGCTGCGCGGCCGCGTCATGGGTGTCTACACCTCGGTCAACATGGGCACGATGCCGCTGGGCAACCTGGCCGCCGGCGCCCTGGCGGCCAGCCTCGGCGCGCCGTTCGCGATGGGCTTCGGCGCCGTGGCCGCCCTGTTGACGACCGCCATCATCGGCGCGCGGATCTATCTGCGCCGCTCCGCGAACCTGATGCAGCTCGAGCCGGACGACTTCCTCGAACCGCAGCCGGCGCCGGCGCCGCAACGTCCGACGGCAGCCGCCGCGGCAAAACCGGCCTGACGCGGGCCCGCTCGCCCGAGAGGCCGCCGGGCTATGCGCGCCGCGACCTGGGCTATGCGTCAAAACAGGCGCTGGCGTGAGTATTGCAGACTTCTGTACGAGTGCGGCGCGAGGTCTCAGGGCGATCCGGGCGCGATCACGCGGTTGACCCGCTCCTGTCCGCACCTGCTAGTCTATGCCGGTCACAGGACTTATGTCCGGTAATCCCCGGTGCGTGATCCCGCCACGCGCGGTAGTCCGGCCCGACCACACGCCATCCCCGTAGCCGCTTCCCCGGTCCGTCAGCGCCGGCGCGCGCCGGCAGGGCGGTGCTGTCCCAAAATTCGGCCGGAGAGCGCCAATGTGCGACGATCAGCCCGAGCCTTCTCACCTGGGCGCGAGTTTGCGCCGCTTGCTTCAGACATGCTCACCGCTCCTAGCCCGGCCCGCGCCTGCAGTGCGGCGCCTGCGCAGCGTGGACGGCCGGCCGTTGATCATGATCGCCCAGCGCGACGACATCGTGCTCGTAGGTCCGGCCGAGGCGCGCAAGCTCGCCCGCAGCCTGCTGCGCGCCGCGCGGGAGTGAAGCCGGGCAAAGAGCGGCGCCCCGATCGAGCGGCGGCGCCGGACCCTGCCAACGCGGCCGGCGGGCTCGGTCGGGACGCCTTCAGGTGAACCGCCTTCGGCATGGACCGGCCGCGCGGACGCTCAGCGCGTATGCCACTGGAACTGTTGCGGGCGGCGCTGAGCGCGCGTGTCGATCATGATGTTGATCACCGCGGTCTTGCCCGAGGCGAAGGCTTTGTCGATCGTCGGGCGAACGTCCTCCGGCCGCTCGACGAAGAAGCCGAGGCCGCCGAACGCCTCGGCGATCTTCTCGTAGTGCGCGTTGGCAGTGTAGGCGCCGGCGCGCGCCGTCAGCGGATCGTGATCGGTCTTCGATGGGCCGCCGCCCACGCCGTTGTTGTTGACGACGATGTAGGTGATCGGCAGGTTGTAGCGGCAGGCCGTCTCGACCTCCATGCCGCTGAAGCCGAAGGCCGAGTCGCCTTCAAGATCGACGATGCGCCGCTCCGGGTGGCAGGCCGCCGCCGCCACGGCGAAGCCGCAGCCGATGCCCATCGTGCCGAAGCTGCCGGCGTCAAGCCGCGTGCGCGGCAGGTAGTTGGGAATTACCTGGCGCGAGATGTCCATCGTGCTGGCGCCTTCGGAGACCAGCATCGCGTCGCGCGGCAGGGCGTCGCGGATCTCGCGCAGCACGCGGTAGTAGCCCATCGGCACCTCGTCCGAAAAGAGCATGGGCTCGGTGTTGGCCGTATTCGTGGCCACGGCGTTTTGCAGCCCGGAGCGCCAACGGTTCTCGGCGCTGAACTGCCACGGGTTCTGCTCCAGCGCCCGGTTGAGCTGACCGACCACCGCCTTGCCGTCGCCCACCAATCCGACGCTCGCCGGCACGTTGGTGCCGATCTCGTTGGCGTCGATGTCGAGCTGGATGACCTTCACGTCCGGCGCCCAGCGCGGCGGCAGGCCGAAGTGCATGATCCAGTTCAAGCGTGCGCCCATCAGGAAGACGACGTCGGTGTTTTGCAGCGCGTAGGTGCGGCCCGGCGCCACGGAGAGCGGGTGGTCATCGGGAATCACACCTTTGCCCATCGGCGAGGGCAGGAAGGGTAACTGCGTGCGCTCGATAAACTCCTGCACCTCCCGCTCGGCGCGCGACCAGGCCATACCTTTGCCCACGACGACCAGCGGCCGCTCCGCCGTCTTCAGCAACGCCAGCGCGTCCTCAACCGTCTCTTCAGGCGCCTGCGTGCGCGGCGGGTCGGGCACGCGGCGGATGGGCGAAATCGCCTCTTCTTCGACCTTGCCGACGATGATGTCGTTCGGCATGTCGATGTAGGCTGCGCCCGGCCGGCCGTAGAGCGCCTTGCGCACGGCTGTCTCGACGTGGAAGGGGATGCGGCCGACGGTTTCGACGCGCATGCTGTGCTTGGACCAGAGGCGGGCCGCCTCGACCTGCGGCGCCTCTTGAAACGCACCCATGCCGTCCTGGAAGCTGTCGCTGGCGCCGCCGATCAGCAGCATCGGCCAGCCGTTGCTCCAGGCGTTGGACAAACCGGCCAGCGCATGCACCACGCCGGGACCTGAGACGACGAGGCATGCCTGCGGCCGCCCGAGCAGGTAGCCCGCGGCCTGGGCGGCATACGACGCCGACTGTTCGTTGCGCATGCCGTAGAACTTGATGCCCTCGCGTTGACAGGCGTTGGCGATCGGATGCACCGGAAAGCCGACGATGCCGAACATGTGCTCGACACCCTGCGCCTTGAGACTTTGCGCCATCAGGGTTGCGCCATCGATCTCTGCCATCGTGCCTGCCTCCGCTCCTGAAGCGTCTTCTGCTCTATCTGGCCGGGTGGCCGTGGTGATGGTAGCGCATTCGTGCGGCTGACGGAGCGGGGTGGCAGCCCTCACCAGGTGTCAATACAGGGGCGCTTCTTGCCGCTGCGTGGCGCGGGCGGCGGCGCGGCCTTGAGCGCGGCCATCACCGGCCCGTCTCTTTGAAGCTATCCGGATCGCAGAGGTCGGCGATGTTCTCGCGCGCGGTGCGCCGGCCGCGGTCGTGCAGCTTTGCCACCGCATCGGGCCGCGCGACGTTGAGCGTGAGCGCGTACCACCGTGGAGATTCCGAGCTCAGCCACGGCGCGCAGCACGCGCACGGCGGTCTCTCCGCGGTTGGCCATGAGCAGGCGCTTGATCATCGTCGTTTCCAGTCCCCGGGCGCGAGAGCAGCCACCAACGATGCTACCGCACGGAGGCGCCACGAGCACTGCTGAGAGCGCTGCGCTTGCGCTCCGCGCGGCCGGCGTGTTGCGTGCGTTCCTGACGGCGGCGAGCGAGCGGGGCGCCTAACCCTGACCTCGCTTCAGCGAGGTCTGTCCCTTCCCGCCTCGGGAAGGGACTCTTGGAGCGCTCCCAGCAGCGCCGGATGGCGGCGGGGTCGGGTGTCCCTGTGGGACACGCGGAGAGTTCGTCTCACACACTTTTGACCATCCTCCACCCGAACCCTTCCCCTGTGGGGAAGGGAGACGCGGCTTCAGCCGCGGCGGGGTTAGGTGCCCCGGGCGGGTGTGGCCGCCGGCGTACCCTCGGCCTGCCGTCGTGCGTGCAGCAGCAGCCAGTACTCAAGCGAGTCGGCCAGCGCCAGCCACGAGGCCTCGATGATGTCGGTCGAGCAGCCGACCGTGCGCCAGATCTCTTCGCCGTCGCTGGACTCGATCAGCACGCGCGTGGAGGCCGCGGTGCCGGTGTTGCCATCCAGAATGCGGACCTTGTAGTCGAGCAGATGCACGCGGCCGATCTCCGGGTAGAAGTCGGCCAGCGCCTTGCGCACCGCGGCATCGAGCGCGTTGACCGGGCCGTTGCCCTCGGCCGCCGTGTGGCGAATCTCGTCGCCCACACGAACTTTGGCCATCGCCTCGGCCAGCATCTCGTTGCCGTCGCCGTCGCGGTCCGCCTTGTGCCGGCGGCGCTCGACGATCATGAAGTCTTCCAGCTCGAAGGGCGCAGTATACTCGGGCTGCGAGCGGCGCACCAGTAATTCGAACGAGGCCTCGGCCGCTTCGTACTGGTAGCCGCGGCTCTCCATCGTCTTGACCTGTTGCAAGAGCCGCCTCGTCTCCGTTCCGCTCAGCGGCACGTACCAGCCCTGCTCTTCGAGCTTGGCGAGGATGTTGCGCTGGCCCGACAGCTCCGAGACGAGCACGCGCTTGCCGTTGCCCACCGCTGCCGGATCGACGTGCTGGTACGAGTTCACGTCCTTGACGATCGCCGCGACGTGGTAGCCGGCTTTGTGCGCGAAGGCGCTCTGGCCGACGTAGGGCGCCTGCGGATTCGGCACGACGTTCGCCAGCTCGCCGATGTAGGTCGAAATCTCGGTGAGCCGTGCGAGTTGCTCGTCGCTGACGCAGTCGACGCCCAACTTCAACTTCAAATTGGCGATGATCGACATCAGGTTGGCGTTGCCGCAGCGCTCGCCGTAGCCGTTGACGCAGCCCTGGAGCTGCATGGCGCCGGCCTCATAGGCGGCGAGCGTGTTGGCCACGGCAAGCCCGGCATCGTCGTGGACATGAATGCCGAAGGGCACGCCGGTGCGCTGCACGGCTTCCAGCGCCCGCAAGAGCCGCGGTGTGATCATGCCGCCGTTGGTGTCGCACAGCACCGCGACCTCGGCGCCGGCGCGCACGGCGGTGCGCAACGTTTGCAGCGCGTAGTTCGGGTCATGGTAGTAGCCGTCGAAGAAGTGCTCGGCGTCGAAAAAGACCTGCTTGCCCAGCGAGCGCATATACGCGACTGAATCGGCAATCATCGCCAGGTTCTCTTCGGGCGTCGTCTCCAGAATCTCGCGCACCTGCCTGGCCGAGGCCTTGCCGACGAAGCAGACGGCCTGCGTCTCGGCGCGGACGATGGATTGAATATTGGGATCGTCTTCGCAACGCAGGCCGGCGCGGCGCGTGCCGCCGAAGGCGACGATACGCGCGTGCTTGAGCGCAAGGTTTTGAGTGCGCACGAAGAACTCGGCGTCCCGCGGGTTGGAGCCGGGGAAACCGCCTTCGATAAAGTCGACGCCGAGCTCGTCGAGCTTCTGCGCGACCAGCAGCTTCTCCTCGACCGAAAACGAGATGCCCTCCATCTGCGAGCCGTCGCGCAGCGTGGAGTCATAAAGCTGAGGTTTGCTGGACATGAAGCGCCTTCCTGAGATACCGGCGGGGCGCCGGACATGATCGCATGATCGACGACTCGTTTGGCCTACGAGCCCCCAATCACCCCCGCCCGAGCGCGTGCTCGGGCGGTTGCTATCCTCTCCGGCTGGCCGGTCGCGGTGCGGCGCATCATAGGCTTGGCCCTCATTCCCCTTCCCCTTCTCCCATTCGCCAACCAGTGCGGTCCGCGTGCATTCATCTCGAATGGGAGAAGGGGCGATCCTGTGTTGCTGGCGCAGACGGCGTTGGACTATCCGCGCGCCGCGCTGCTGGTCGCGCCTGCGGGCGCGGAGGGCGCACGCCGTGCGCCCCTACCGATGTGCGAAGCAGGCCCGCCTTCAGCCCCAATCCTCCGTCTGTAGATCTCCCCTTCCCCTAGTATTGGGGAAGGGGCGGGGGATGGGGGCCGGGCGACCACCATCAGCCCTTCACCGCCGCCGCCACGGCATCGCCCAGCGCCGTGGTTGACACCAGCTTCGTGCCCTCCTGCGCGATGTCGGGCGTGCGCAGGCCGTGTTCCAGGACCGTATCCACCGCGGCTTCGACCGCGTCCGCTTCGGCGCCGAGGCCGAAGGAGAGGCGCAGCATCAGCGCCGCGCTCAGGATCATCGCCAGCGGGTTGGCTTTGCCCTGGCCGGCGATGTCCGGCGCGGTACCGTGGATCGGCTCGTAGAGGCCCTGGCCGGTGCCGTCCTTCCTCGTCTTGCCGAGGCTGGCCGAGGGCAGCATGCCCATCGAGCCGGCCAGCATCGAGGCTTCGTCGGTCAAGATGTCGCCGAACGTGTTCTCGGTTACGATCACGTCGAAGCTGGCGGGCCGGCGGATCAAGTGCATCGCCGCCGAGTCGACGAGCAGGTGATCCAGCTCGATGTCGGGGTTGTCTTTGCCCATCTCCACGGCGATCTCGCGCCACATGCGCGAGTTGTCGAGGATGTTGGCCTTGTCCACACTGGTCAGCCGCTTGCGCCGCTGCCGCGCCAGCTCGAAGCCGGTCTGAAGCACCCGCCGCACTTCTGGCTCGGTGTAGCGCATCGTGTCCACCGCCGCGCGGCCGCGCGCCGAGTCGTAGCGCTTCTGCGGCTTGCCGAAGTAGAGGCCGCCGGTCAGCTCGCGCACGACGATCATGTCCACGCCCTCAAGCACTTCGGGCTTGAGCGTGCTGGCGTTCTTCATCAGCGGGTGGACTTTGACCGGGCGCAGGTTGGCGAAGAGGCCGAGGCCGCGCCGCAGCGCCAGCAGCCCCTGCTCGGGCCGCACCTTGGCGCGCGGATCGTCCCACTTCGGCCCGCCCACCGCACCGAAGAGCACCGCGTCGCTCTTCTTTGCCAGCTCGAGCGTTTCGGGCAGGATGGCAACGCCGGCCTTGTCGATCGCCGCGCCGCCGCACAGCCCCTCGCTCAGCGCGAAGCTGTGCTTGAAGCGCTTCGCGACGGCGTGCAGCACTTTCACGCCCTCGGCACAGACCTCCGGCCCGATGCCGTCTCCGGGAATGACCGCGACTTTGAACGTTGCCATGGAGCCTCCCTCCGGCCGGATGAGGGTGAGTGGTGCATGGTGAGTGCTGCCGTTCCAGACCTATACGCTTCTGCACAGCCGCCGCGATACAGCCTGGGAAGGCAACTAGCTGCGGGTCACGCGCATGAGCACCGCTTCACTACTCACCATTCACTACTCACCCCCTAACCGCAACCTAAGGCGTGCTCGCCGTGGCGACGCGGCCGGAGACCTTCGCCATGTGGCCAACGCGGCTGAGGCCATCCAGATACGCCTTGGCGCTCGCGACGATGATGTCCGTGTCGGCGCCGCGGCCGGTGGCGATGTGCTCGCCCGACTTCACGCGCACCACGACCTCGCCCTGCGCGTCGGTGCCCTCGGTCACGCTCTTCACCTGGTAGTCCACCAGCTCGGCGCTCACGCCGGTGATGCGGTCGATCGCCTTGAACACCGCATCAACCGGGCCGTCGCCGATCGCCGCGTCGGTGACTTCATCGCCGTTTGGCATACGGATGCGCACGGTGCCGGTCGCCGTCATGCTGCTGCCCGACTGCACCTGCACCCAGACGAGATGGTAGATCTCGCTGGCGACGCGCTTCTCGTCCAGCACCAGCGCTTCGAGGTCGCGGTCGTCCACCTCGCCCTTCTTGTCGGCCAGCTCTTTGAAGGCCATGAAGGCGCGGGAGAGCGCCTCGTTGTCGAGCTTGTAGCCGAGGTCTTCAAGCCGCTGTTGCAGGGCGTGGCGGCCGGAGAGCTTGCCCAGCACGAGCTGCGTGCCTTCGGGCACGCCGATCGCCTTCGGGTCCATGATCTCGTAGGTCGCGCGCAGCTTGAGGATGCCGTCCTGGTGAATGCCCGACTGATGGCGGAAGGCGTTCTTGCCGACCACGGCCTTGTTGTGCTGCACGGGCATGCCGGTCAGATGCTCGACCAGCTTGCTCGTGCGGTAGAGCTGCGTGGTATCAATGCCCATCACGGTGTTGAGGTGGTCTTCGCGCGTCTTGATCGCCATCACGACCTCTTCGAGCGCGGCGTTGCCGGCCCGCTCGCCGATGCCGTTGACGCAGACCTCGATCTGGCGGGCGCCGGCGCGCAGCGCAGCCAGCGAGTTGGCGGTCGAGAGGCCGAGGTCGTTGTGGCAGTGCACGGAGACGACGGCCTTGTCGATGTTCTTGACGTTCTCGAAGATGCCGCGGATGAAGCGCTCGAACTCGTCCGGAATCGCGTAGCCGACGGTGTCGGGGATGTTGACCGTCGTGGCGCCTGCCTCGATCACGGCCTGCAGCATCTTCCAGACGTACTCCGGCCGCGAGCGGGTGGCGTCCATCGGGCTGAACTCAATGTCGCTGGTGTAGCTCTTGGCGCGGGCGACCATTTCGACGGCCTGGTTCAGCACCTGCTCATAGTCCTTCTGGAGCTGATGCATGATGTGGATGTCCGACGACGAGAGGAAGACATGGATACGCGGCTTCTCGGCCGCGTTGCGCAGCGCCTCCCAGGCGGCGTCCACATCGCCGGGCACGGCGCGCGCGAGCGAGGCGACGGTCGCGCCCTTGATCTCGCGGGCGATCGCCGCCACGGCGTCGAAGTCGCCGGGCGAGGACGCGGCGAAACCCGCCTCGATGACATCGACGCCCAGCTTTTCGAGCTGTTTGGCGATCTCCATCTTCTCTTCGCCGTTGAGGGCGACGCCGGCGGCCTGCTCGCCGTCGCGCAGGGTCGTATCGAAAATGATGACGCGGTCCGACATGGTTAGCTCTCCATCAACCGGGCATTCTGTAGGGGCGCTTCGTGAAGCGCCCAGCCGGCGCGCCGCTGGTCGCGGCTGCGGCCGCGACGGGCGGTTCACGAACCGCCCCTACCCCTATTTCCTATTTCCTGACCACTATCTCCTCGTCCGTCCCGGCCCTCTCGGCTCAGTGCGAGCCGGAGGGCCAGCTAAGGGAGAGTCGGTGCGTCATCGTCGTCGTCTCCACCCGTGCGCCGCATCAGTCCGAGGCGAACGGCAGCGGCTTGGCGGGCATGCGGCCCTCGCGGCGATGAAACTGGCGAATCTCGGCGGGCTCGGCATCGACGCTGGTCGAGCCGACGCCGCGCGCCAGCGCTACGCGGCCGGTGCGCACGATCTCGCGGATGCCGTAGGGCCGCAGCACTTTGAGCAGGCTCTCCAGCCGGTCCTCGTCGCCGACGGCCTCGACCACCAGCGTCGTGTCGGTCACGTCCACGATCTCGGCGTGGAAGATCTGCGCGAGCTGCACGATCTCGTGCCGATTGAGATTGTTGCAGCGCACTTTGATCAGCGCCAGCTCGCGGGCGATGATGCCGTCGTGCGTGATATCCGAGACTTTGACCACGTCGATCAGCTTGTAGAGCTGCTTTTCGACCTGCTCGACCTGCGTCGTGGCGCCGTCGATCACGAGCGTCATGCGCGAGATGCCGTCCGTCTCGGTCTTGCCCACGGTGATGCTTTCGATATTGAAGCCGCGACGGCGGAAGAGGCTCGCCACGCGGTTCAGCACGCCGGGGTGGTCCTCCACCAGCGCCACCAGCGTATGCATCGTGGTCATCATCGTGCCCCCTTCGAGAACTTGCCGGCCGTCAACGGATGATCGAGCGTCTCGGCCAGCGAGGCGCCGGCCGGCACCATCGGCCAAACGTTGCCTTCCGCCTCGACGTGGAAGTCGACCAGCACCGGGCCGGGATGCGCCATCGCTTCGTCGATCGCGGCGCGCACGTCCTGCTTTGCCGTCACGCGCATCGCCTTCATGCCGTAGGCCTCGGCCAGCTTGACGAAGTCCGGCTGGCAGAGCGCCTCGCGCGTGTCCACGGAAACGTAGTTGTTGTCGTAGAACAGCTCCTGCCACTGGCGCACCATGCCCAGGAAGCCGTTATTCATGATCGCGAACTTGACCGGCACGCGCTGGTCCATGATCGTCGCCAGCTCCTGCGAGGTCATCTGGAAGCCCGCGTCGCCGCAGATCGACCAGACGGTTTTGTCCGGCCGCGCCATCGCCGCGCCCAGCGCCGCCGGCACCTCGAAGCCCATCGTGCCCAGGCCGCCGGAGGTGATCAGCTGGCGCGGCTCGCGGAAGGTGAAGAACTGGCCGGTCCACATCTGGTGCTGGCCGACGCCGGTGACGATCACGGCGTCGCCTCGCGTCGCCTCGTTGAGCTGGCTGATCACGTACTGCACGGACATCACGCTGCCCTGCGGCACGATGAAACTGGGGTGCTCCTGCCGCATCTCGTCGATCCAGCGTACCCACTCGACGTGCGTGTGCGGCTCGACCTCTTCGATCAGCGCGCCGAGCACCGTCTTCACGTCGCCGACGATCGGCACGGCGGTCTTGAAGTTCTTGCCGATCTCCGCCGGGTCGATGTCGATGTGCACGATCTGCGCGTTCGGGTTGAAGTCGGCGAAACGGCCCATGGCGCGGTCGTCGAAGCGGTTGCCGATGCCGATCACCACGTCGGCCTTATCCGTCGCGTGGTTGGCGTAGAAGGCGCCGTGCATGCCCATCCAGCCGTAGCTGAGCGCGTGGTCCTGCGGGAAGCCGCCGATACCGAGGAAGGTCGTGACCACGGGAATGCCGGCCTTCTCAGCGAACGCTCGCAGCTCCGGCGCACCGCCCGAGGCGATCACGCCCTGGCCGGCGATGATGATCGGCCGCTGCGCCTCGTCGATCAGCTTTGCCGCTTTCCTGATCTGGCCCGCGTGGCCCTGCATGGTCGGCTTGTAGCCACGCAGCGAGACCGTTTCCGGCCAGTGAAACTCGGCTTCTTCTTGGAAGACGTCTTTGGGAATGTCTACCAGCACCGGACCCTTGCGGCCCGTGCCGGCGATGTGGAACGCCTCGCGCACGGTGTAGGCGATGTCGGATGCCTTCATCACCAGGTAGTTGTGCTTGGTGATCGGCAGGGTGATGCCGGTGATGTCGGCCTCTTGAAAGCCGTCGCGGCCAAGCAGGTTGCGCGCCACGTTGCCCGTGAGCGCCACCAGCGGCACCGAGTCCATCCACGCCGTGCAGATGCCGGTGACGAGGTTGGTTGCGCCGGGGCCGGAGGTCGCCAGGCAGACGCCGACCTTGCCCGAAGCGCGGGCGTAGCCGTCGGCCGCGTGCGCCGCGCCCTGCTCGTGCCGCACCAGCACATGGTGCAGCTTCGGAAACTCGGGGAAGCGGTCGTAGAGCGGCAGCACCACGCCGCCGGGATAGCCATAAATGTGCTCGACGCCCTCGCGCACGAGGCTTTCGAGCAGGATTTGCGCACCGTTCATTCGCATGCTGGAGTCCTTTCACCGTTCGCCGCCATTTGAAGACGGAAACGGGCCGCATCGCGTTGCTGGCTTCAGCGCGGCGACGCTACCCATCCGTCCCGTGACGACGGGACGGCGAAGCGCTCCTTTCGCGGCATGTTGGCCATCAGTCTCTCCATACGTATCGACACTCGTCGGCACTATTTTGGCCGGCGCGCGGCGATCCGCCGCGACGGTCTCCCTTCGGGAGCACCGCCTGCGTGTCGCTGCATGGCGCGGCGCTCCCGACCGTCAGATGAGCAGCAGGGGAAGAAGTACGAGCGAATGCCGGGGCAGCAGAATCGCGGGGCAGGCGACACGCAGCGTGAAACCGGCCTCGTTCGAGGCCGTCGCTGCCGTCCACCCGCCGGAACACCGTCCGCTCACGCTTGCCCTCGCCTACGCACGAAAAAACCCGTCCCACACAAGGGACGGGCAAGGCCCGCGGTACCACCCTCGTTCCCCGCGGCCCATGCACGCATAACACATCGCACACATGGCTGAGCCACGAAGCCCTCGGCGGCGCGGTAACGGGCGCCACTCGTTCCGTCCTGCTGCCCCGCGGTCTAAGCTGGCCGTTTCACGGCCAGTTCAGAGAGAAGGACCATCGTCCGGAAGGCTCAGGAGCGAGTTCGGGCGCTGCCACCCGCCGAGCTTCCACCATCCCCGGCTCGCTAGAGGCGCCTGGCGTGCCTACTGCTCTCCGTCAACGCCGTACAAGTGATAGATAACCGCTAGTCCTCCTTCACCATAGTCGGAGACTAGGGCGGCTGTCAACAGGGGCGCGCCGCGTCCGGCCCGCCCGCGGGGTCAAGCGGGCTTCCGGCGTTCGGAAGCCCGCCTGCGCCGTTGTCACGGGATCGCATAGACGCCGATGCCCACGTTCGCGAGCGGAACGTACACATGGTTCGTCTGCGGATCGGCCGCCACGGAATGGGAAGCGCCAACGGTCGGCACGTTGACCAACCAGGTGTTCGTTGAGGCGTCGATCACGCCGAGAACCGGCGTCACGGTTCCCTTGGTCGTTCCGTCGGACGTTCTCCCTGAGGCGGCGAGGTAGTAGCGATTGTCGCCGGGGTTGTACCACACCTCGTCCGAACCGCCGACCTGCGTAATCGTCGCCACGATGCTGCCGGAGGCCAGGTCGATGATCTCGCTGTGGCCGGGATCGCTGCAGCCGGCTAGCAGTTGCTTGTTCGGGCCGACCGCCGTGCCCGCCGGCTTGCAATCGGTCAGCGGGAAGACGTTGACGACCTGCATCGTCTTCGGGTCGATCGCATCGATCTCGCCGCCGGCGTTGGTCTTGCTTACCGGGACAGCCTGATAGAACAGGCCGGTGTCCGCGCTCCACGACGGTTGCTCGATGCCGTCGGTGGCGTCGGGAAAGGGCAGCTTGCCCAGCAAGGTGAAATCGGTTGTTGAGATGAAGTTGAGGTAGGGCGGGTCTTCGGCGTCGTTGGTGACCACGAGGATGTGGTCGGCTGCATCGTAGGCCATCTCATCGGCGCGCTTTTGACCGCCGGTTGAGATCGTCGAGAGAACGGCGCCGCTGGCAAGGTCGATGACCTTCACCGTGCTGTCTCCGTCAGCCACCCACAGTTGGTTGGAGTCCGGGATGGCGAGCACACCGTTCGGCCCCGCGACATCGTTCATGCCGTGGAAGCCGGCGAAGCCGCCGATCTGTGTGATCAGGGTGTCGTTCGTCGTATCGATGACATCGACGGCGCTGTTCGTGCGGTCGCCAAGGTAGTAGCGGTGGGAAGCCGGATCAACCCAGCTGATGTCGAACGCACGGGTCACGTTCGGCAGCAAGATGACGGCGCTGGGACCGGGTGCGCTGGTCTGAGCACGAACCGGTGTTTGTACGCGGGAGCCAACAACGATGCCGACCAACACGAGGACACCGACGAGCCGTTTCGCATCCATGCGCTATGCTCCTTCCGCGCCACTGTTTCCGTCGCCCACGCGACGGGATGGCCCAATATCGCCTCCTCCCCACACCAACATCGTGAGATTAGAGATTCGCACACGGCTCGTCAATGCGTTGATCTGACGGAAGGCGAGAGGTTCGGACACACTCGACACGTGTGCGGCAGATCGGGCGTGCATGACGACAAAGCTGCCCGGCCGTCACCGGCCAGATGGCGGATGGTCGAGCGCTGCTACGCCGCGCCGAGCCGCTCGGCAGGCTCCTCAGCGCGGTCCTCGACCGTCAGCAGGTGCAGGCCGGACGAGCCGAGCAGATACAGCGCCAGCGGACCGAAGACGGCGCCGACGATCACGAACTGGTTGGCGTACCAGTCGGGGCCGTTCAGGATCACGTTGCGCCAGTAATAGATCGGGTAGACGAGCAGGGCCGAGGTGGCGAAGACGAGGCCGATGGTGGCGTGCTTGCGGCCCGCGGTGAGCGCGGCGAAGGGCATGAGCCAGACCACGTACCAGGGCCAGAACCACCAGGTCGGCACCGTCAGCGTGATCAGCACCGCCCAGAATACCGCCTTCACCAGCTCATCGAAGCCGCCGCGCGCCCGCCAGAGCACGGCGAGATACAGCAGACCGAAGAGCGTCAATGCCAGCGCGCGGGTGAGATTCATCGCGCGGGCCAGCGAGGTGTACTGCATCAGAAAGGCGATGGTGAGCGACGCCGGCGAGCTGATGTAGCGATTCCACTGCGCGTCCGTGTTCCCCAGACGATGCGACGCGACCAGGAACGGCAGATAGATCAGCCCGATCAGCGCCGCGCCGTAGGCGATCGAGAGCAGCAGCTCGCGCCGGTCGACGCGCGGCTTTCTGAACAGCAGCCAGACCAAAATGATCGGACCGAGCAGTGCGACGATGAACTTGACGCCGACGCCGAGCGCCAGCAGCGGAAATGCCCACTGCCAGGCGCCGCGGTGGATCGCGTAGAACGCGGCCACGGCGAAGAACATCATCACGATGTCGTTATGCGCGTTGCCCGAGATCTCCCAGAGCACCAGCGGACTCCAGCCGAGCAGGACCATGGCGGCCGTGGCGCTCTGCGGCCGGCGCTGGCGCAGGATCAGGTAGATCAGGCCAAGCGTCCCCAGCAAAAAGAGGCTTACCAGAATCTTCTGGCCGATGACGTTCTTGACCAGATCGCTGCCGGCGAAGGGCAACGGCGCGCCGGAGACGATGTACCACACCGGGCCGTAGCTCGATGTCGAGTCCTGCCAAAACGCCACCTGCTGCACGATCGGGTCTGCCGGGTGGGCGACCGGCGGCGTGCTGATCGGATCTTCGTGATACAGCCACAGCGTGCGGGCGTCGGCGATGTTGTGATACACGTCCTGGGCACCGCCAGGGAAGATCGGAATCACCGTGACCATGAACACGGCGCCGGCGCCCAGCACGGCGAGTCCCCAGCGCGGCTCGCGGATGCGCAGCGCCACCGCGTAGCCGACCACGTAGGCGAGGGTGAGCAGGCCCAGCACCAGTACAAACCAGGTCAGGCCGCGGGTATCGATGCCGAGCGCATCGGCGACGGGCTCGTTGCTGATCAGCACGTGCGGAAAGCGCTTCAGCGAGAGCCGCCGCATCAGGACGATTAGCACCCCCTCGGAGGTGAGCGCGATCAGGCCCAGCATGACCAGGGGAGCGATGTACTGGGGCGCCGACAGCCGCTCGAACCAGCCCAGGCCGGCGGACGGCGTTCTTACGCGATCGGCCCGCGCCGGCAGCGCCATCGTTCCTCCTCCGCCTCCGCGCACGCGCACCATCATCCACGATGGCGGATCGGCGGACGCGAGACAAGCCGGCGCGGCTCGAAGCAGGCGGCTCAGCGAGGCCCAGGAAACAGCGCCGAAGCGATCAACGTGCCGACGCGCCGGTCGCCGCTGCCGTCGGCGTTCACCCGGTGCAGCGCCCCCGGAACGCCGGCCGCGCCGCGCGACAGGTAGTAGAGCGCGCGGCTATCTGCCGACCACACCGCGGCATCGTCGACGGCGGCGAGTGTGGCGATCACGCGCGGTGTGCCTCCGGCTGCGCTCACAGCCTTGAGCCGGATTGTGTTCGAGCCGGATTCAAGCACGGGAAAGGCGAGCATGGCGCCGTCCGGCGACCAAACGGGGGTTCCGAGTGCCACCGCAGCGGCCAGTTGCTGCACTGCACCGGTTCGCGGCTCCCAGAGCACGAGCGCATCGCCGTCCGTGTCGTGGCGCACGGCGGCGACACTGCGGCCGTCGGGCGACCAGACAACATCCGCAAAGCGCGTGGGGGCGGTCGCGCTGACGCCGCCGTACAGATCGGTGACCACGACCGAGCCATCGCCGCGTGTGACGAGCAGCCGATCGTCCCGCGGCGACCAGGCGACGGCATGGCCGGCGAGCAGCGGCGCGGCGATAATGCCGGTTCGCGCGTCCCACAGCATGACCTGGCCGTCCGCGACCACCGCGGCGCGGCGGCCATCCGGCGCCCAGGAGAAGCCGTCCACTGCGCGATCGATGCCGGCAGGCGCAACGCCGTGCCTCTCAAGCAGCGTGGCCGGGGCGCCGTCACGCAGCAACGCTGCCGCCGCGCCGTGCGCGGTGAAGGCCGGCGTCAGCCCTGAAGCGTCAGCGAGCAGGTCTGTCACGCGATCGTGTGTGGCGGGCGGGCCGACGGCGACGAGGCCGGCCGCCGCGCCGCCACCGGCGATGGCGAGGCCGGGGCCATCCGGATACAATGCGGCGCCAGCGATCGACTCTCCGGCCAGCAATTGGCGCATGCTGCCGTGCGGATCGCCCAGCCAGCCTTCGGTCTTGCCGTCGCGCTCATCGACGATCAGCAGGCGGCCGCTGTCCTTCGCCCAGACGAGTTGACGGATGCGCACGTTCTGGAAGCCGGGGATCTCCTGCCGCTCGCCGCTGCCGAGATTCCACAGCTTGAGCGCGGTTGGCCCGGAACCGGCCTGTCCGGCCGCGGGCTCGCTCAGCCAGGACTGCACGGCGACGTAGCGGCCGTCGGGCGAGAGGCTGAAGCTGGCGCCGTCCTGCAACGGCACAGGCTCAAGGTAGGGGCTGCCGATCGCCCCGTTCAGGCGGAAATAGTACAGCGCCGAGGCCGCGGGGCATTCCGGCCCCACCCGCGTGGCGACAAAGACCACCCGCGTGCCGTCGGCAGAGAGCTGCGGCCGTTGCACATCGCAATCGCTGATCGGCGAAGGCGGCGCGGCGCCGCCATCGAGCGGGATCAGGCGCAGACCGCCGGTTTCTCCGGAGAGCGCGTAGCGGCCGTCGGGGGAGAGGGAGTAGACATCGGCGCCGCCCGGATCGCTCCAGACCAGGTTCCCAGCCGCATCGGCGACCAGCGTGGCTCCGGCCGTGGTGAGGAAGCGACCCGCGTCGTTGGCCCGACGAAACAAGACCCGCGAGCCGTCCGGCGTCGTGGCGATCGCGGACAGGCCGGCCGGGTCGGAGATCATGCCGGCGGTTTCGGCGGAGAAGAACGGCCGCGCGTCGCTGCCGTCGCGGCGCACCGTCGTCCATTGCGCCGGGCCATCGGCCAGCGCCGCGTTGAAGAGGATACGGCCGTTCGCCAGCGCGAAGATCGGGCCGGCGTGGAGCTGCACGGCGCCCGCCGCCGTGGGCGGAGTCGAATCATCGGCGCTGCTGTAAAGCGCATACTCGCGGGTTACGCTGGCCAGCACGCTGTCGGTCCCGGCGCGGAAGACGGCACGATCGCCGGCATACGACATTGAACTCGACGGCGCCACGACCTCGCGCACGTACTCGACGGCGCCGCCCACGCCGGCGCGCACGGGCGGCGTCGCTGCACCACCGACGAGCAGCACCGCCGCCGAGGCCAGCGCCAGCCGGCGCGGCACCGCGACTGGATGCGGACCAAGGCGTTCGGCCGCCTCGAAGACCGGCCGCGCCGCGATGGCCGGCGCCGAGATCAGCCGCCGCCGCAGCCCCGCGTTGAGGCCGCGATACTCGGCAACCAGCGCCGCGCAGGCGTCACAGGTTCGCAGATGTGCGGCGAAGCCCTCCGCGGCGGCGCCCGTCAGCTCGCGGTCGACGTAGGCGGACGCCAGGGGACCCCACACGCGGTCGTGCGCGGGGCGACGGCGAGCGAACGGCCACATCACGCTCCGCCTTTCGCCTCATCCTCACCAAGCAGCGCCCGCAGCCGGTCGCGGGCGCGAAAGATCCGCGCCCGCACCGCCGCCAGCGAAAGGCCGGTGATCTGCGCAACTTCGCTGTAGGAATGCCCATCCACGCTGAGCAGCAGACAGGCCAGGTCTTTCGCCGGCACCGCCTCCATCGCGCGGCGCAGGCGGTCGCGTTCGGCCACCGAGTCCGCCAACGGCTGCTCGGTCTGCGGGTGAATGTCGTCTTCGTCGTCGTCGGGGCGGGCGAGCGGCAGCCAGCGCAGGATCTTGCGCCGGCGCAGCTCCTGCAAGGCGCGGTTGCGGGCGATCGTAAACAGCCAGGCCGACTCGTTGGCATCGTCCGGCAGCCGGCCGAGCGCGCGGTAGGCCGAGAGAAACACGTCCTGTGTGAGGTCTTCGGCGAGCTGTTCGACGCCGACCATGCCGTAGATGAAGCGATGAATACGCCGCTGATGGTCGAGCACCAGCCGCGTGAACCGCTCGTCGAGGGCCGTCCGCGCCGCAACGCGCGCCATTACCACCGCCATGTCACGTCGGGTCCGGTCCTTTGCATGCTGATCTCGCTGATCAGACGCACCGGCCGCCCGAATCGTTCTATCACAGACGCGGCGGCAGATTCGCCACCCCTGGCGTGACAATCGGCAGCGCCTCCACGGGCCGTGGAGCCGCGGCTCGCGACCGCCGGCATCAGAGGACGACGGCGACGGCTGCGATCTTGCAGCCGCTCGGGCTACACTTGGCTGACCACGTTCGGCATGCAAGACATGGCCGCGCGGCTGGCGCGGGTTGATGATCCAGGGATCGCATGGATCCACCGCGCTGGTAGTGAGACCGCAATCGGGGGCAATCATGGGTGACGACGATCTGCTGCGCTGGCGCGAGCGCTTTCCCATCGTCAAGACCTCGGTATACCTGATCAACAACTCGCTGGGGGCGATGCCGGCGAGCGTGCGCGACGGCCTCGCGACCTACGCCGACCTGTGGGAGCAGGAGGGCGTCGTCGCCTGGAATAGCTGGCTGCCGCTGGTGCGCGAGACCGGCGACCTGATCGCCGAGCTGATCGGTGCGCCCGCGGGCAGCGTGATCATGCACCAGAACGTGAGCACGCTGGTCAGTATTCTCGCTTCGTGCTTCGACTATGACGGCCCGCGGCGCAACGTCGTCTATGCCGACCCCGAGTTCCCCACGATGCACTACTTCTGGGAGCAGCAGCGCCGGCTCGGCGCCCAGGTCGCGTACATTCCGACGGAGAATCAACTGCTGGCCCCGCTCGACCGCCTGCTCGCAGCGATCGACGACCGCACGCTGATCGTGCCGATCTCACACGTTGTCTTCCGCAGCAGCGAGCTGGTCGACGTGGCCGCCGTGATCGAAAAGGCGCATCGTCACGGGGCCTTCGTGCTGCTCGACTCGTATCAGGCGACGGGTGCAGTGCCCTTCGACGTGACCGCACTGGGCGTCGATTTTGTCGTCGGCGGCTCGGTGAAGTGGCTCTGCGGGGGTCCGGGCGCTGGCTATCTGTATGTGCGGCCGGATCTGATCGAGCGGCTGCGCCCGCGCGAAGCCGGCTGGTTCTCGCACGCGCGGCCGTTTGCCTTCGACATGGGTGAGCTGGAGTATGCGCCGGGGATCGAGCGCTTCATGGGCGGCACGCCGGGCATCCCGGCGCTGTATGCGGCGCGGGAAGGCTACCAGATCGTGCGGGAGGTGGGCGTCGAGCGCATCCGCGAGCGTTCGCTGCAGCTCACCGCCCGTCTGATCGCCCGCGCCGAGGATCTCGGCCTGACCGTGAACACGCCGCGCGAGGCGGCGCGGCGCGGCGGCCACGTCACGCTCGACTTCCCCAACGCCGAGGCGGTTTCGCAGGAGCTGATCCGCCGCCGCTTCATCATCGACTACCGGCCGGGCGCGGGCATTCGCGTGGCGCCGCATTTCTACAACACCGCGGCCGAGTGCGACGCCTTCATGGACGAGCTGACGGCCATCCGAGCGCAGTTGGGGACCGCATAACTTGCCGCGCGGGCTGTGCCCATCCGCGGCGGTCGGCCCTCACCCCCGTCCCCTCTCCCAATCCTGGGCGAGGGGCGATCCCGGGTCGTGCGTTCCGTGGCCAGTACGGTTAACCCTGGTACGGGGTGCAGCAGACCGTAGCCCATACCGCTAACCCGATGCTGGCCCGGAACTCCCTCGTCAGGATCGCCCCTCGCCCAGGATTGGGAGAGGGGACGGGGGTGAGGGCCGACCGCCGTGAGATGACGCCTATTACTACAGTGACCATTATCGCCTACGGTGCGGGAGTCACGCTCACGACAGAGGCCGCCACGCCTGCGGCGGCGGCCGTTTTGAGCACGAATAGAGGCCGTTCCCATGAAAGGGTCACTGTAAAACTATGCGGGCCGCGACGCCGCGCCGACCAGCGGCTCCGGCGCCGGAATGCCAAGCTCCTCGGCCAGATCCATCAGCGTTTTCACGACGGATTCGTGCAGCGGAATGCCGCTTTTCGTGCGCTCGACGCGGGCTTCGAACTCGCGCTGGCCGGGCAGCAACACGCGCTCGGCGCCCGGCGCCGGCTCGGCCGTGCGAAACGTGCGCTGCATCTCGTCGATCATCGCCTTGAACTCGGCCGCGTCGCGGAAGGCGTCCACGCGCCAGGCGCCGAAGAAGTGGCCGGCAGCCGAGGTTCCGCGCTCCAGGATCATGCTGAAGCCGGCGCCGGAGAGCACGCCGCAGAACAGATCGACCACCTGGCCGAGCGCGTAGCCTTTGTATGAGCTGGTCATCGCGCTTGAGCCGAGGGGTGTCAACCCGCCGCCCCGTCGCACGCGCGAAATGTCGACGCTGCCCTGGGCGTTTTCATCCAACGCCCACCCTGGCGGAATCGGCTTGCCCTCGCGCTCGGCGATCTCCAGCTTGCCCATCGCCACGGCCGTGGTTGCCAGGTCGCAGAGAAACGGCTGCTCGCTGCCGGCCGGGGCGGCGACGGCGATCGGATTGGTGCCGATCATCTTGCGCTTCGCGTTCGTCGGCACCATCCAGGGCGCGGCGTTGGTCATCGCCATGCCGATCATGTCCTCGGTCGTGGCCATCAGCGCGTAGTAGCCGGCGGCGCCGAAGTGGCGGCTGTTGCGCACGGTGACCATGCCGCAGCCGGCGTTTCGTGCCTTGTCCATCGCCAGCCGCATCGCGAAGTGGCCCACGGTCAGGCCGAAGCCGCGGTCGCCGTCGAGCAGCGCGGTGGCAGTGGACTCGCGCAGGGCGCGGATCTGCGGCCGTGGGTTGACAATGCCGGTCTTGATCCCGGGCACGTAGCCGCGGTGCGCGTTCAGATGCGCGATGCCGTGCGAGTCGATGCCCATCAGGTCGGCGTCGACCAGGATCTCCGCGCCGCGCCGCGCGTCCTCCTCGCTCAGCCCCACGCGGGCGAGCGCCGTGGCTGTGAACTCGATCAAGCTCTCTGCGCTGAATCGGGATGTCGCGCTCATGGGTCCTGCTCCGCTTTGCTCGACGCGATTATGAGTTCAAACGCTACATCCGCCGCTGAAAGAGCGCGTCCAGCCTTTCGACGCTGAACTCCGTCGAGCGGCAGAGGTCGATGATCGGCCGCTCGAACGCCTCGATGCGGCGCACTGCTTCCGGGATCTCGGCGGCGATCTCGTGTGGGATCTGCATGACGCCGTGCTTGTCGCCGTGCAGGAGATCGCCGGGACTAACCGTCAGCCCGCCTATACTGACCGGCTGGCCGACGCTGGTGAGGTGCACGTTGGCGTGGGAGACGATCACTTCGCGTGCGAACATCTGCATCCCCATCGCTTCAAGCTCGTCAATGTCGCGGATGCCGCCGTCGGTGACCACGGCGACGGCGCCCAGCGCCTTGTGTACGCTGCCGTTGACCTCGCCCCAGAGCGAGCCGACGGCCGGGGATCATCTTCGTCCTGCACGACGATGATCCGCGGCGCGGGCATGGAGAGGATGTGCTGCCACATCTCGCCGCGGCCGGCGCGGCGCTCGCCCGGCGGGCTGGCCGCCTTGATCGTGGCCGTGCACGCATAGCCGACGACTGCCGGCAGCGCCGGGAAGATGCAGCGAATCGTCCCGCTGGCGAAGCCGGCCTCGCGCGGGCGCAGGTTGAACAGCTCGATCGCGTTGGCGATGGTCGGCGTAGTGATACCCTGCAGTTCGCGAATCAGCTCCGGCGGATGCTGGACAGCCATGCGCTGCTCCACGGGCGCGAATCTGCGCCGCAGTCGATGTAAGCTGCGCCGCGGTGCGAATGTCAAGCGAGGAGCCAACGGCCGCTCAGGCGGACTCCGCGGACCCGCGCTTCGTGCGCCCGAGATAGGTCGCCAGCCCATCGCGCAGCGGTGTCAGGCGCAGGTCCGGGAAGGCGGCGAGCAGCGGCGCCGTGTCGGCCGTCGCGTCCATCGTCGCGAACTCCAACCCCTGCGGTGTGAGCGGAATCGGCAGGGCGTGGATCAACGCTTTGGGCGCGAACAGCGCTTTCATCAGCCAGAGCGGCTGATGGACGAGCGGCTGCCGCTTGCCCAGCAGATCCTCGACCTGGCGGATGACCGCATCCATCGTCAGCACCTGCGGCCCGCCGATCTCAAACGTGCCTTCCGTCGCGCCCTTCCCTTCGAGGCTGTCGGCCACAACGCGGGCGACATCTTCCACGAAGACGGGCTGGAGGCGCTGCTTGCCGTTGCCGATCACCGGCACGACGGGCAACGGCGAGCGCACGAAGGCGACGTACTTGTTCAATGCATTGTCTTCCGGGCCGAACACCCACGAGGGCCGCACGATCAGCGCCCGCAGGCCGCTTGCGCGGATCGCCGTCTCCGCTCCCCATTTCGCCCGAAACCAAACCTTCTGCGCATCGGGCGCGGCGCCGGCGCCGCTGATGTAGACGTAGCGCGAAACGCCGGCGGCCTTCGCGGCGGCGACGAGCTGCTCGGTTCCGCGCCGATCGACGTTCTCGAAGGTCAGCCCCTTGTTGGGGTTCTGGTTAGGAAAGTCCTTGAACTGCACCGCGCCCACGACGGTCTCGACGCCGGCGAGCGCGCCTGGCAGGCTGGCGGCGTCGGTTACATCGCCGCGGCGCAGCTCGATGCGCTTGCCGTCGAGCGTCAACGTGGACGAGGCCGCGTGGCTGAGCACCGCGACCTCGCGGCCGCGTGCCACGAGCTGGCGGACGATCGCCTTGCCGATGAATCCGGTACCGCCCGCGACGAGGATCATGGCGCTGCCCTTTCGTGCTGGCCCGGCTTCGCTGCTGTGAGGCTACGCTAGCACTTTGCGCACTATTTCACAATCTGCGTCGCAAGCGAGCCAGCATTATGCCGAGCGGCTGAGCGCCTGCAGTCCAGCCGCCAGACCGGTTCGCTTTCCCCGAGCCCGAAAACCAATCCCTTCCGCCGCGCTTGACGGCGCTTCGTACGCACCCATACGATCGAGGCAAGTGTTGTTCCGCGGGCTGGCCTCGACGCCTGCGTCAGTTCGCTTCCGCCGCTCGGCGCGGAAGATCTCCGGCACACAGTTCAGGCAGCGGCGAACCCGCATTCGCCGTACGGGCCGGCCCCCCGATGCTTTCCGGGGGCAGACGAGCCGGGAAGAGGATGCCCATGAAACCGGACTTTTTGCAGACGCTCCAACAACGCATCCTCATCTTCGACGGCGCTATGGGCACCGCGATTCAGGCATACAACCTCGGCGACGATGACTTTTGGGGCAAAGAAGGCTGCAACGAGCTGATCACGCTCTCGCGTCCAGACCTGCTGCGCGAGATTCACGTGGGCTATCTGGCTGCCGGCGCCGACGTGATCGAGACCAACAGCTTCGGCGGCACGCCGATCGTGCTGGCCGAATATGACCTCGCCGACCGCGCCTATGAGCTGAACAAGGCCGCGGCCGAACTGGCGTGCAGCATCGCCGCCGAGTTCAGCACGCCCGAGCGGCCGCGCTGGGTCTCCGGCTCGATGGGCCCGGGCACCAAGCTGCCCACACTCGGCCACATAACCTACGACGCGGTGTTCGACGGTTACATGACGCAGGCGATGGGGCTGCTCGACGGCGGCGCCGACCTGCTGCAGATCGAAACCTGCTACGACCCGCTGCAGGCGAAAGCCGCGCTGGCCGGCGCCCTGCGCGCGATGGAGCGCTGCCGGCGGCGTGTGCCGCTGATCGTGCAGGTGACGATGGAGTTGACCGGCTCGATGCTGGTCGGCACCGAGATCGGCGCCGCGCTGGCCGCGCTCGATCCGTTCCCGCTCGACGTGATCGGCATCAACTGCGCCACCGGCCCCGCCGAGATGAGCGAGCACATCCGCTACTTGAGCCAGCACAGCCGCCGGCCGATCTCCGTGCTGCCCAACGCTGGTCTGCCCGTAGTTTCGAGTGATGGCGCCTTCTATCCGCTGACGCCGGAGGAGTTGGTCCGCTATCAACGCATCTTCGTCGCAGAGTTCGGCGTCGGCATCGTCGGTGGCTGCTGCGGCACGACGGCGGCGCACGTCAAGGCGCTGGCCGACGCGCTCTGGGGCCATGCGCCGGTGCCGCGCAGCCCGCAGTTCGAGCCGTCGGTCGCCAGCCTCTACACGCCGGTCGCGTTGCAGCAGGAGACCTCGTTCCTCGTCGTGGGCGAGCGGTTGAACGCCAACGGCTCGAAGCAGTATCGCCAACTGCTGCTGGCCGACGACTACGACGCGATGCAGGGGATGATCAAGCAACAGGTGCGCGAGGGCGCCCATTTGCTCGATGTTTGCGTCGATTACGTCGGCCGCGACGGCACGAAGGACATGGAGGCCGTCGCCTTCCGCTTCGGCACGCAGTCGACGCTGCCGCTGATGATCGACTCGACCGAGGCCGCCGTGATCGAGACGGCGCTGAAGCGGCTCGGCGGCCGCGCCGTGATCAACTCGATCAACCTCGAAGACGGCGAGGTGCGCATGAACCGCGTCATGCCGCTGGCGAAACAGTACGGCGCTGGCCTGGTCGCGCTCTGCATCGACGAGGAGGGCCAGGCACGCACCTGCGAATGGAAGCTGCGCGTGGCGCATCGCATCCATGATCTTGTGGTCGAGAAGTGGGGCATGCGGCCGCAGGATCTGATCTTCGACACGCTGACGATGCCGATCGCCACCGGCCAGGACGAGGTGCGGCGCGACGGCATCGAGTCGCTGGACGCGATCAGGCGCATTAAGACCGAATTGCCCGGCTGCTACACGATTCTCGGCATCTCCAACATCTCCTTCGGCCTCAAGCCGGCGGCGCGGCAGGTGCTGAACTCCGTCTTCCTGCATTATGCCGTCGAGGCCGGGCTCGACGCGGCGATCGTCAACCCGCAAAAGATCCTGCCGCTGCACAAGATCGACCCGGCGCAGCGCGAGGCGGCGCGGCAACTGGTGTTCGACGAGCGCAGCGAAGGCTTCGACCCGCTCACCGCCTTCATCGAGCTATTTACGGGCGAAGAGGAGCAGCGCGAAAAGGGGTCGCAGGCGGGCCTGCCTGTCGAGGAGCGGCTGAAGCGCCGCATCATCGACGGCGAACGCAAGGGTATCGAAAAAGACCTGGACGAAGGGCTCGCCACGCCGCGCCCGCAGCCTTCCAGCGAGAAGGCGGCGCCGGGCGGCCGCAAGCCTGCGCCGCGGCCCTATCAGCCCCTGGAAATCATCAACGAGATCCTGCTGGACGGAATGCGCGTGGTCGGCGAGCTGTTCGCCAGCGGCGAGATGCAGCTGCCGTTCGTACTGCAGTCGGCCGAGGCGATGAAGTCCGCCGTCGCCTATCTGGAGCCGCTGCTGGAGAAAGCGGGCGCCGGCGGCCGCGGCACGATCGTGCTGGGCACCGTGCGCGGCGACGTGCACGACATCGGCAAGAACCTGGTCGACATCATCCTCTCGAACAACGGCTACACCGTACACAATCTCGGCATCAAGCAGCCGCTGCAGGCGTTTATCGACAAGGCCGAAGAGGCACAGGCCGACGCGATCGGCATGTCGGGCCTGCTCGTGAAGTCGACCGTGATCATGAAGGAGAACCTGCTCGAGCTGAACGAGCGCGGGCTGTTCAAGTATCCGGTGCTGCTCGGCGGCGCGGCGCTGACGCGCGGCTATGTCGAGCATGACCTGCGCGGCATGTACAAGGGCCAGGTCTTCTACGGCCAGGACGCCTTCGAGGGGCTGCGCACGATGGACGCGATCGTGCGCGGCGAAGGCCACGTGCTGGCGCAGCGATCCGGCAAGAAGGAGCAAGCCGCCGAGGCGCAGCAGCTCGAGGACTATCAGAAGGTCGAAGACCAGAGCGACGAGCGCGAGCGGCGGCTGGCCGAGGCGAAGCGTTTTATTGCGCCGCGCACGGTCTGCGCGTCGAATCCGGTGCCGCGGGCGCCGTTCTTCGGAGCGCGCGTCGCGCGGGGCATCGGCCTGCACGAGGTCTACGCGCACATCAACGAGATCGCGCTCTTCCGCAGCCAGTGGCGCTACACCAACAGCCGCGGCCTGCCCAAAGCCGACTACGAGGCGTGGCTGGACGCCGAGGTGCGCCCAGTCTACCGCGAATGGCAAAACCGCTGCATCGAGGAGCAACTGCTGGCGCCGCAGGTGGTGTACGGCTACTGGCCCTGTCAGTCAGAGGGCAACGACCTGATCGTCTACGCCGAGGACGGCCGCACGGAGCTGGCACGCCTGACCTTCCCGCGCCAGGTCACCGGCAAGCAGCTCTGTCTGGCCGACTACTTCCGCCCCGTCGCCTCCGGCGAGCTGGACGTGGTCGCCTTCCACGCCGTGACGATCGGACCGCGGGCGACGGAGCGCGAACACGAGCTGTTCGCCGCGCGCGAGTACCGCGACTACCTGCATCTGCACGGCATCTCCGTGGAGGCGACCGAGGCGCTGGCCGAGCTGTGGCACAAACGCATCCGCCAGGAGTTGGGCATCGTCTGCAACGACGCGCCCGACGTGCGCGGCCTCTTCCGCAAGGAGTATCAGGGCGCCCGCTACTCGTTCGGCTACCCGGCCTGTCCGGAGCGCGAGCACGACGCCGTGCTGGCCCGCTTGCTGGGACCGGAGCGCATCGGCGTGGCGTTGACCGACGAGTTTATGTGGGAGCCGGAGCAGACGACTTCGGCCATCGTCGTCCACCACCCCGACGCGCACTACTTCAACGTGGTGTAGGCTCGCTGCGCTTCGCGTCGCGCCGCCCGATCACGCCGGCTCATCGCCCGTGTCGTTCAACGCGAGCAGGCGGGCGCAGGTCTGCTCGTCGAGCGGCACGGCGCGGCCGCTTTGCGTATCGAGCCAGACCCAATCGTGCTCGATGCGCGCGACAACTCGCTCCGAACGGGCCGAGCGCAGCGTGAAGCTCTGCGTGAAGCCCTCGGCGCCGGCCGCAAGCGTGCCCGCTTCCACCGCAACGCCGTCCTGCCAGGGCAGCGGGCGCAGGTACTCGGCTCTGGTACGCACTTCGACCGCGACGACATGCGCGGGCTTGGCGATGCCGGCGGCCTGCTCGCAGGCCGCGTAGGCCAGTTCGGTGAACGCGAGCAGCACGCCGGCATGTACGAAGCCGGTAGCGGCGTAGCAGTCGGTATGGCGCGTCTGATAGCTCACGCTGAACGGCATTCAATGCTCCGGTGCAGGCTGCCGCGGCGCCCGTCGTGGCCGGGTTACGCGCCCTGTGCGGCGAAGCGCTGGGAGAAGGCGTCGCGCTCGGCCTCGACGATCAGGTTCAGCGTGAACTCGTAGTACTGGATCGCCTCGACAAAGGCGACACTCTTGCGATCGAAGATGATCTTCGGCTCCGGCCCGTCCATGTCGAGCTTGGCGGCGAAGCGCGGCCACATGAACGGCGCCACCCGCACGACTTTGGCCTCGATGCCCGCCTTGATCTCCTCGTTGGCGAGCGCCCGTTGCAAGCCGCGCATCACCGCCGGGAACTGCTGCAACGCGCGCAGATACGCGTCGGCGCAACGCTCGACGCACTCGCGGTTGCGGCCGTCATCCAGCGCCGCGTTCGCCGCCTCAAGCAACGAACGCAGACCCGCATCTCCGATGTCCGCCGGATGCAGCGCCATCGCCGTCACCTCAGAGCCGCGGCAGCGACTCGTGCCGCCTTCCTCATCGCGCCACCTCCGCGGCCTCAAATCGACGATACGACCGGGTGGCGGAAACCCTCAAGCTTCCGCCGGCGCCAGGGCCGGTGCTGCGTCTCGTGCCGCTCCTTGAATTCGGGCAGCACCGTGCGGCCGAACAGCTCGATCGAGGCCATGATGTCCTCGTGGCGCCGGGTGCCCGACTGCGCCACGAAGAGCATCACGTCCTGGTGCGCCTGCTCGTACTTCGCCAGATAGTCGCGCAGCTGGTCGGGCGTGCCGATCGCCGAGCGGGTATTGGCCGCGCGCCAGAGGCCGCGCGCTGTCTCGTTCTCCGGCTCCGGCGCGGCCGTGGCCACGCCGGCGCCGGCGAGCTGTTCGAGCTGGTCCTGCTGGCCGCCGTGGATCGCGGCCCGGCGCGCCATGCGCCGCTGGAACATCAGCAGCCGCTCCTCTTCCGGCGTGTCGCGAAACTCGCGGTAGAGATGCGTGCGGCCGGGACGGTGATCGCGGCCGCCGGTGGTGTTGTAATAGTGGCCGGCGGAGAAGCCGAAGAAGGCGCCGCCGTCGCCGGCCCGCCGCACCGCCTCCTCGTCAGTCTCGGCGCAGGCGAACTGGCTGAGGATGCAGAGCGCCGGATTCACCGCCTTGCCGATCGGCCTGCACTCGCCGCGCATCAGCTCCCAGTAAGTCGAGACCCGCTCCTCGGCCTCTTCCGGTGTTTCGAACGAGAAGCCGAGCGAGCCCATGCCCAGCCGCGCCGCGGTCAGCACGGTCTCGCGCCGCCCGCCCGCCACCCAGAGCGGCGGGTGCGGCTTCTGCAGCGGCTTGGGCACCACGTTGCGCTCTGGAAAGCTGACGTGGTCGCCCTCGTAGCCGCCGAAGGGCTCTTCGGTCATCATGCGCAGGGCGACGCGCAGCCCCTCCTCCCACATCGCCTTCTTCTCGTCCCAGGGCACGCCGTAGGCGCCAAGCTCCAGCTCGGTGGACGATTCGCCGCTGCCGAACTCGACGCGGCCGTCGCTGACCAGATCCAGCGCCGAGATGCGCTCGGCGATGCGGCCAGGCGGGTTGTACGGCGGCGGCGTCAGCACAATGCCGTGGCCGAGGCGGATGCTTTTCGTGCGCTGGCTGGCGGCGGCGAGCACGATCTCCGGCGCGGAGGAGTGGGCGTACTCTTCGAGATGGTGGTGCTCCACCTCGAACACGTAGTCGTACCCGAGCCGGTCGGCCAGTTCGATCTGCTCCAGCGTTTCCTTGTAAATGCGGTGCTCGTCTTCCGGCCCCCATGTGTCGCTGTCGTAGGGCCTGGGCAGTTGCAGCTCAAAGAACAAACCGAACTTCACGCTGGTTCCTCCAAACGCAGCCGTGGCACGCCGCCACGGCGAAACTACGCCGTCTCTGCCGCTGCCGGCTCGGCCGGCAGCGGCCATTCCACGGTGCTGCCACTGACGCCGGCCTCAGCCAGCGCGGCATACGCCTCGGCGTCGAGGGCGAGCAGCCCGGCCAGCACGGCGGCGCTGTGCTCGCCCACGCGCGGCGGCGGCCGGCGCCAGACCAGGCCGCTGCGCGAGAAGCGCCAGGGATAGCCGTTGTACAGCCGCTCGCCCAGGTCCGGGTGCGCCAGCGGCCGGAACCAGCCGCGCGCCGCGAACTGCGGGTCGCCGGGCACTTCGTTCGTCGTGAGCACGACGCCGGCCGGCACGCCCGCCGCTTGCAGGCGCAGCATCAGATCGCGCGCCTCGTGCGTGCGCGTCCACCCGGTCAGCGCGGCTTCGATTTCCTGCGCATTGGCCCGACGCCCGGCGATCGTGGCGAAGCGGTCGTCGTGGAGTCGCGCCGCTCCGTCAGTGGTGGAGAGCAGCGCTCGCCAGTCAGTGTCGTCGCGCACACTGATCGCGATCCACTGGTCGTCGCCGGCGCAGGGAAAAACGCCCTGCGGCGCCATATTGCGGTCGCCGTCGCCAAGGCGAACTGGCGCGGCGCCGGTCAGGCCGGCGAGCAGCAGCTCTTCGCCGATGTAGCCGGCCGCCGCCTCGAACATCGAGCCGTCGATACGCTGGCCCCGGCCGCTGCAGGCGCGGTGTTCGAGTGCGACCAACGTGAGCGCCGCCATCTGCAAGCCGGAGAGCGGATCCGCCTCCATCTCGCCCAGCGACATCGCCGGCTCATCCGGGTAGCCGAACAGCACGGACCAGCCGGCGATCGTCTCGATCGTGGCGCCGTTCGCCTTGTAGTCGCGGTACGGACCGCTGGCGCCGTAGCCGGAGAACGAGGCAGCGATCAGGTCCGGGCGCACGCGGCGCAGCGCCTCGTCGCCGAGGCCGAAGTTCTCCATCACGCGCGGCGTGAAGTTCTCCATGACGATGTCGGCGCCCGCGACGAGCTTGAGCAAGATCTCGCGCCCTGCTCCGCTCGCCAGGTCGAGGGCGATGCCGCGCTTGTTGCGGTTGACCGCGTTGTAGTAGAAGCTCGTGTTCCACGGATGCGCCCGCGGGTTGGCGCCAGGCGGCAGCTCCGGCCGGCCGCTCGCCGCCGGCCGGAAGATGCGCCAGACGTCGGGCCGGCGCGGGGATTCGATCTTGATCACGTCCGCGCCGAGGTCGGCGAGCAGCATCGCCGCATAGGGGCCGATCCAGGCGCCGGTGAGGTCGAGAACACGCAGGCCGTGCAGCGGCGACGCACCGTGGGGCGCATCACGATGCGCACCTGCACCAACCCAGCCCTGCACAGGGTCCCGATCGCCGGGCGGTTCGGGCAGCATACTGCCACGCTCCGGCGCCGGCCGCGGCGGCAGCATCGGCGTCTCGCTGAGCTGGCCGGCCGGGCCGGGGAAGCGCAGGCGGCCGAGCCGCGGGTGCGCCAGATCGAAGAAGAAGCCGCGCGCGGCGAGGTGCTCGTCCCCGAGCAGGTCGGCGGGCGCCTCAAGCAGGCCGGCTACCACGTGCAGCGTGCCCAGCGTCTCGAACAGCGCCCGCGCGGCGTGCCGTTGGCTGTACGCTGCCAGAAACTCGCATACGGCGGACAACGCCGCGTAGCGATCCTGCACACCACGCAACGATTCCGGCACCGCCTCGGACGCGATCTCGAGCGCGGTCAGCAGCGCATTCCAGACGTTCTCCACCGCCGGGCTGCAGAGCACGTAGCCGTCGGCGCAGGGCAGCAGCACCGTGCCGACGCCGGAGCGGCGCGGAAACGGCTCGCCGAGATACTGCGCCCGCTGGAAGAGCACCAGCGAGGCGATCGCCTCCAGGCAGGCGACTTCGACACGCTGGCCAGCGCCGGAGGCGCGGCGCTCGTGCAGCGCCGCCAGCGCACCGACGAAAGCGCTGACGCCGCAGGCGTAGGGGAGGATGTTCGCCGGCAGCCGGAGCGGCGTCCGGCCGGGATAGCCGCTCAGCGAGAGCATGCCGGAGAGCGCCTGCAGCATCAGGTCCGAGGCGGCGAACTCGGCGTACGGCCCGTCCGCACCGAAGGGCGTAATCGAGACGATGATGAGACTCGGCGCCGCGCAGGCGAGCGATGCGTAGTCGAGGCCGGCCGCCAGCAGGCGCCGCGGGGACCAGTCCGTGATGAAGACGTCGGCGCGCACGATCGTGCCGGCCAGGCGGGCGCGGCCGGCATCGTCGGCGAGATCGCCGACCGCTGAGCGCTTGCCCGCGGCCACATACTCCCAGACGAGCGAAGCCTGGGCGCCGTCCCGGCCGGCCACGCACGGCTCTATTCGGCGCAGCGGCGAGCCTCCGGGTGGCTCGACCGCGACCACCTCGGCGCCCCAGGCGGCGAACTGGCGGCCGCAGTACGCGCCGGCGAGGCCGTCACACAGCTCGATCACGCGCAGATGGGAGAGGGCAACGCTCACGGCTGTTCCCCGGCGGCCGCGGGCGTCGCAGGTCTCGGCGCGTCGGATGCCGGGCCAGCGCCGGGCGCCGCGCCATTGCGCGCGGGAATGCCCTGCTTCAGCAGCTCCAGCGCGTAGCCGACTCCCGGCAGTTGGCGCTTCTGCCCCTCGCGCCGCCGCATGTCCGGCGCCGCCTCCGGAAAGCCGGTGAAGGCGTAGGTCTGGAAGCCCGCCTCGACGGAGGCCGAATAGCCCATCGTGTCCAGCGTGTTGTTGACCATGAACTTGGTCATGCACGGTCCTACCGGGCCGCGTGCCGCGACGCGCTCGGCGTAGGCCAGCGTCTCGCGCTCCAGCTCCTCCGGCGGGTAGATGCGGTTGACGAAGCCGAGATCCTGCGCCTCCCGCGCGGTGATGAAGCGGCCCTCGAACAGGATCTCCTTGGCCTTCTTCGGGCCGATGTCCCACGGCGCGGAGAAGTACTGCAGGTTCGAGGGCAAGAACAGCGCGTCGCTCGCCGCGAAGACGAGGTCCATCGAAGCGGCGAAGATCCAGCCGCCGAAAATGCAGTAGCCGTGCACCATGGCGATCGTCGGCCGCGGCACGTTGCGCCAGCGCAGCGACGCCTCGACGTAGAGCTGGCGCTGGCGCACGTAGCGGTCGAGACGGCTGGGCGAGGCCATCCAGCGCTCGCGGTCTTCCAGCTCCTCCGGCGTGCCGATGTCGTGGCCGGCCGAGAAGCTCTCCCCGGCGCCCGAAAGCACGATCACGCGCACGTCGGGGTCGGAGCCCGCTCGCCGAAACGCGTCGTCCAGCTCATTGATCAGCCGCGTGCTCTGCGCGTTGCGGTAGCGCGGCCGGTTGAGCACGATCCGCGTCACCGCGCCCGGCTGATAGATGATCTGCTTGTACTCCATCGTCTACACGTACCTTGTGAGAAATGTGAGAAATGCCCTCAGCGTAGCTACTACCTGCCGCGCAGGCTGGGGTCGAGCACGTCGCGCAGGCCGTCGCCGATCAGGCTCAGCGAGAGGATGAGCAGGGAGATCGCCACGCCGGGCACGATTGAGAGATACGCATACCCGTACAGGTACTGGAAGGCGTATTGCAGCAGCGAACCCCAGCTCGGCGTGGGCGGCGGCACGCCGAGGCCGAGGAAGCTGAGCCCGGATTCGGCCAGTACAGCAAACCCGACGCCGAGTGACAGCGAGACGATCACCGGCGCCGTACAGTTCGGCCAGACGTGCCGGAACAAGACCCGCATGGGGTGTGCGCCAATCGTGCGCGCCGCCAGCACGTAGTCGAACTCGCGCACGGACAGCACCTGCGACCGCACAAGGCGGGCGAGGAAGGCGATGCCGCCGATACCGATGGCGATAACGAGGGTATGCACGCTGCGGCCGAGAGCCGCGAGCAGGCCGAGCGCGAGCACCAATTGCGGAATCGAGAGCAGCGCCTCCACGCAGCGCATGATCACGTCGTCGACGATGCCTCGTACGAAGCCGGCGATCAGCCCGAGCAGCACGCCGACGCTGCCGCCGAGCGCCGTCGCGACGACGCCGACGCCGAGCGAGACGCGGGCGCCGTACAGCATCCGGCTCAGTTGATCGCGGCCCAGCACGTCGGTGCCGAGCAGGTGCGTCCAGGACGGTCCCTTCAGGAAAGCGCCAGGGTTGGTATTCGTCTGGTACGGGTCGTACGGCGCAAGCAGCGGCGCAAAGATCGCGCAGACGGCGAAGAACACGACGATGACGACACTGGCGGCGATGATCGGGTCGCTCAGCATACGCAGCCACGGCCGCAGCCGGGGCGAGAGCTGCCACCCGCCGGCAAGGACGGGCTGGACCGCCAGCGGCTCTGATGATGTGGACATGCGCGATCTCCGGTGAGGAGACTTTACGTTCAGCGGAAGCGAATGCGCGGATCCAGGACGGAGTAGATCAGGTCGGTGAGCAGGCTGGTCACCAGGATGCAGGTCGCCACCAGCAGCACGTACCCCTGGACGACGGGAAAGTCCTTGTCGGTAAAGCCCTGGATTACGTAGCGGCCGATGCCCGGTATCGCAAAGATCTGCTCGATGATCAACGCACCGGCCAGCAGGAAGCCGATCTGCAGGCCGATGATCGTCGACACCGGCAACATGGCGTTCTTCAGCGCATGCAGCCAGATCACCCGCGTCCCCGGCAGCCCCTTGGCTCGCGCCGTACGCACATAGTCAGCGCGCAGCACCTCGAGCAGCGATGAGCGCACGAACCGTGTGAGCCCGCCGATACTGCCCGAACTGAGCACGAACGCCGGCAGGATCAGCAGTTTGATCGCCTTCACGGGATTGGTCGTGACCTCGGTGAAGCCCGAGGCCGGCAGCCAGCGCAGCTTCACCGCGAACAGGATGATCAGCAGGATCGCCAGGAAGAAGCCGGGGATCGAGACCGCCGCGATCGAGAACACGGTGATGGCCCGGTCCAGCAGCGAGTTACGGAAGAGCGCGGCGGTGATCCCCAGCGGAAACGAGACGACGATGCCGATAATCAGCGCGGCGAGACCGAGCTGCAGGGTGACCGGAATGCGCGCCCGCAGCTCCTCCGTGACCGGCCGCTGGCTCTTGATCGACTTGCCGAAGTCGCCGTGCAACGCGTGCTGCAACCAGATCGCATACTGCACGGGGATCGGATCGTCGAGGTGGAACTCCTTGCGATATTGCCGGATGACGCTCGGAGCGAGTTCCTGGCCACCGCTCGACCCGATCAGCGCGTACACCGGGTCGCCCGGAATCAGTTGCTCCAAAAAGAAGACGAGGAACGTGATCAGCAGCAGGACCGGGATCGCCTGCAGCAACCGCCGAGCGATGTAGGTTTGCATGGACTCAGCTCTTGATCCACAGGAACTGGAGCCTGGCGACCCCGATGTCGGGCCAGGCTTCGGTACCGCCCACGTTCTTGCGGAACGCGGCGTACGGCGTCGACAGCACCATGGGCACAAAGAAGCACTGCTGGTTCAAGATCACATCGCTGATCTGTGAGTAGAGCTGCTTGCGCTGGTTCGTGTCGAAGGTCTGGCGCGCCTTCGCGATCAGGTCGTCCAGGCCGGGCTGGACCTCATGCTTCATCGGATTGTAGACCGAGTCCTTCTGGTAGATCAGCGTGGACTCGACGTTCGGCTCGTAGTCCGTGCCGCCCCAGGCGGTGGAGTACACCGCGAACTTGCCGTTCTGGAAGAAGTCGTTGGTCGCCGCGCCGACATCTTCGATCACGATGTTCGCGTTGATGCCGATCTGTTTCAAGTTCGACTGGTACAGCTCCGCCTGCTGGTTGATGGTTGGCGAGTTGAAGACGACCACGTCGACGTTGAAGCCGTTCGGCTGCCCGCCATCGGCCAGGAACTTCTTCGCCTGTGCTACATCGAAGGCCGGTCGGCCCGGCGTGTCCTGGTAGGCCCAGCCGCCCGGCGTAATCATGGCGTCTTTGGCGATCTGGTATTTGCCGAAGTAAACCGTGTTGTTTACCGCGCCCGCATCGCAGGCGAAGGTGAACGCCTTGCGCAGGTTCACGTTGTTGAGCGGCGCCTTGTCCGTATTGAACACCATCACGGACGCCACGGCGCTGCCCGGTATGCCCTGCACTACCTGCAGATTGGGGTCTTTTCCGGCCGGATCAAGCAGGTTCAGCGAGCCGATGCCGGTGTAGTCCACCGTCCCCGACTGAATGTTGGCGAACTGTGTGTTCGGATCCGGGATAACGGTAATCGTGACCTGGTCCAGGTACGGCAATTGCTTGCCCGCGCCGTCCTTCATCCAGTAGTTCGCGTTCTTCTTGACGGTGACGTGGCTGCCGGTCACCCACTCGCCGAAGCTGAACGGCCCCGTGCCGACCGGGTTCGACTTGAACTTGTCGCCGAACTTCTCCACCGCGGTTCGCGATACGGGCACCGCGGTGTAGGCCGCCAGTGAGTTGAAGATCGCGGCGTTCGGCTGCTTCAACACCATGTTGAGCGTCATCGGATCGGGCGTATCGATGTGGTCGATATCCGATAGCTGGCCGAGGGAGACGCCCTTGTTGGCCGGATCCTGCAGGCGCTTCATGTTCCACTGATAGTTGGCGGCGTCGAAGTCGGAGCCGTCGTGGAACTTGACGCCCGGGCGCAGGTGGAAGGTGAGGTGCGTCGGATCGACGAGTTCGAACTTCTGGGCCAGCGAGTGGTCGAGGTCGAGCGTGAAGTGACGAATGGCGACGAAGAAGTCATACATCGCTTCGCCGAACACGTAATCCCCGCCCGATATGGCGTTGAGCGGGTCCAGCGTGGTCGGCTCGAGGCCGGTGGCCAGGTTCAGCTTGCCGCCCGGCTGCCCGTTCGCCAGCGGGATGGCGGTCGTCGCCGGTACAGGGAGCGCGAGCGCGCCGCCCGTCTGTGCGGTGCCTTGCAGCGGCGCCAACCCGCCGGTCACGGTGGAGGTCCTGGCCGGTGCTGCGCCCGTGGCGGCGCCTCCTGCCGCGGGCGCCTTCGTGCCGGCATTCGGCGCCTTGTTGTTATTCGAGGAGCCGCAGGCGGCGTAGAAGGCGGCAAGCCCGCCCGCGACGCCAACCGCACTGCCGCGCAGCATCCGCCGGCGGCTCAGGCGCCGCTGCCAGTAGCCGTTCCAGTATTCGTGGCCGTCGCTCATAGCCTGCCTCCCTTACAGAACAGATGGTTTCAAAACCGGTGGCCGGCTCGCCGTCGCTACACCGACTCCGCACGAGCGGCCGGTCTTGAAACCGTGTCTGACGGACGTCTGCGTCCGATTCACCCCGCGGCAGCCTGCTGCGCTTGCAGGTCTTGACTTGTAAGTTTAATCTCATGACTTAGAACGTCAACTATAATGCTCCGGCGTCGAAGCTGTGGCAAGCGGGGGAACAATGGCGGTCGAAGTCCGCGCCCCGATGGTGGGCAAAGTCATCGAGGTGACCGTGGAGCCCGGCAGCCGCGTCGCGGCCGAGGACGACCTCGTGATCATCGAGTCGATGAAGATGGAGATCCCGATCGGCGCACCCACTGCCGGCGCAGTCCAGGCCGTGCACGTTGCGGCAGGCGACGCCGTGCAGGAGCACGATCTGCTGGTCACGCTCGAGGTCTGAGCCGGGGTGAGCGCGTGCCTGACTGCCACGCAGCGTTACAATCTGCTATCATGCGGCGCGGTTTGCCCGGTGTGGTGCGCGAGTGAGGCGAAGGTAACGGCCGATGAGCGGTTCGAGCGGCCTGCGCGGCCATCGCATTCAGAACGTCGAGAAGGCGGAAGGCCGCCGGCGCGAGATCCTGGTCGCCGCCGCCGCGGTCTTCGCCCGCGACGGCTTCGCCAGCGCCTCGCTCGATGATGTCGCCGCCAGAATCGGCGTCACCAAAGGCGTGATCTACTATTACTTCCGCAGCAAGGAAGAGATCTTCACCGAGATCCGCGCCACGGCGATCCGCGACGCGATCGAGCGGCTGGAAGCGATTCTTGCCGCCGGCGGTTCGCCGGAACAGCGGCTGCGCGCCGCGATCCGCGACCTCGTGGACCACATCTTCGACGACCTCGACCGTTATGCGAATGTGCTCAACGCCGAGCGGCTCAGCCCGGAGAGTCACGCTACCGTGCGCGAGTTGCAGCGCCGCTACGAGCGGCTCATCCGTGAGATCGTGGCCGAAGGCATCCGCACAGGGGTCTTCGCCGACCGTGACCCGAAGATCATGACCTTCACGATGCTGCGGGCCTGCCTGGCCATCGCCGGCTGGTATGCTGCGGATGGGCCGCTGCCGGCGGAACTCGTCGCCGAGCAGGTGACCGACCAGGTTGTGAACGGCGTGCTGAAGCGGGGATCGTAGCATGAGCCGCATGGCTGCCGGCGGGGCTCGCCAGGCGCTGCTGATGAACGCATCTGCCGGCACCGCCTCGTCGCGCCGCCTGCACCGGATCGGCGCCGCATGAACCCTCCGTCCGGCCCTCTGCGCGGTCTGCGCGTGCTGGACGCCTGCGATGCGCTCGCGGTCTACGCCACGAAGCTGCTGGTGAATCTCGGCGCCGAGGTGATCCGCCTGGAGCCGCCGGGCGGCGACCCGATGCGGCAGTATCCGCCCGTGATCGACGGCATCAGCACCTACTTCGAGCACTTCAACGCCGGCAAGCGCAGTGTCTCGCTGGACCTCTCGAACGAGGAAGGCGTCGGCTGGCTCGAACGCCTGGTGGCGAGTTGCAACGCCGTGGTCGAGTCCGGGCAGGCCGGCGAGCTGCTCAGCGCCCGCGTTGGCCGCCAGCGTTTGTGCGCCTCCCGTCCGGGCCTCGTGCTGATTTCCGTGACGCCGTTCGGCCTGCACGGGCCGCAGGCCGCCCAGCGCGGCGGCGACCTGATCGCGGCGGCCGAGAGCGGGTTGCTGGCGCTCAATGGCCGGCCCGACGCGCCGCCCTACCGTCCGGGCGGCGAGCAGGCCGCGCACATGGCGGGGCTGCTGGCGGCCAACGCGGCCCTGCTCGGCCTGTTCGAGCAGCAGCGCAGCGGGCGCGGTTGCCACGTCGAGGTGCCGGTCAACTTCGCCGCGGCGCTTTCGACGCTGCAAACCGCGAACGCCAACTTCTACACCTGGCACGGGCGCGTGCCGCAGCGACGCGGCATGGGGACTGCCGCGTATCGCTCGCTCTGCCGCGCGCGGGATGGCTGGGTCGTGCTCATCGCCCTGCCCGGCCAGTGGGAGAAGCTCGTGCGCCTCATGGCCGAGCATGGCGCCGCGGGCGATCTTGTAGACGAGGCGTATCAAGATGCTGAGCATCGCGTGGCGCAGGCCGATCGCATCAACGCGCTGATCGAGGCGTTCACCAGGCGCTTCCACAAACAGGAGCTGTCCGCGCTGGCGCAGGCCGCCGGCGTTGCCTGCACGCCGGTGAACGGCGTGGCAGACATTGCCGCGGACCCATATCTGACACAGCGCGGCTTCTTCCGCGACGTCGAGCATCCCGGCTGGGGCCGCGGAGTGTCCTACCCCGCGCCGCCCTGGCACTTTGCGGAGCGCGAGCTGGGCACGCGCGAGCCGGCAGCGTGTGCGGGCGCGGACAACCGCGCCGTCTGGATCGAGGAGTTGGGCATGGACGGGGCGACGCCGGCGGCGCATGGCGGCGAGGCCGCGCCATGAGCGAACGCGCGGATGCCTGGCTGCCGCTGCGCGGCGTGCGCGTGCTCGACTTCACCTGGATGATCGCAGGCCCGCTGGGCACGCGCCTGCTGGCGAACTTCGGCGCCGACGTGATCAAGGTCGAGTCGTACAACCGCGTGGACCGCATCCGCGAAACCGGGCCGCACCCGGACGGACCCTGGAGCTACAACGAAGACGGCTCGTTCAACGACGTCAACCTCTGCAAGCGCAGCCTGCTGCTGAATCTCAACTTCCCGCAGGGACAGGCGATCGCCCGGCAGCTCGCGGCGGTGTCCGATGTCGTGATGGCAAACTTCACGGGCGACCGGCTGGATCGCTGGGGACTGGGCTTCGCCGATCTTGCGCGGGTGCGGCCCGACATCATCGTGCTCAACATGCCCGTGTTCGAAAGCCAGGGAGAACGGCGGCGCTGGGGCGGCATCGGCACGCACATCAACGGGCTCGCCGGCATCAGCAGTATCTCCGGCTACGAGGGCGATCCGCCCTTCGGGCTCGGCCCGCTCTATCCCGACTTCAGCGGCAACCCCTTCCATGCCACGGCGGCGATCCTGGCGGCGCTGATCGAGCGCGACCGCGGCGCCGGCGCTCAGTTCATCGAGGTCAGCCAGTACGAGTCGACGGCCAGTCTGCTCGGGCCGGCGCTCCTGACCTACGCCGCGGGAGGCGGCGAGCCCGAGCGGCGAGGTAACCACTCCGCGCGCGCCTGCCCGCATAACGTCTACCCGGCCGCGGGCGAGGATCGCTGGATCGCCATCGCCGTCGAGACCGATGACGAGTGGACGGCGCTGTGCCGCGCCTTCGACCGGGAGGTCTGGCGCGACGATGCACGCTTCGCCCGCCTGCCGGAGCGACTGCGCCACGAAGCCGCGCTGGATGAGCTGATCGCCGCGGAGACGTGCCGCTGGACAGCGCCAGAGCTCGCTGCACGCTTGCAGGCCGCCGGCGTGCCCGCCGCGCCGGTGAACCAACTGGACGGCGTGCTGGCCGACCCGTGGTATCGCGGCGAATATTTTTACGAGCAGCAAGGCCCCGAGGGCTGCGTCTTCACCACGCACGGAGAGCCGATTCGCCCTGCCGGCGAACGGCAGCCGGTGCAACGCGCGCCCCTGCTCGGCGAGCATACCGACGCGATCGTGCGCCAACTGCTCGGCATCCCCGCATCCGAAACCGACGAGCTATACGCCGGCGGCGTGCTCGGCTGAGCGGCGCCGCCCGCGCCGTGAACCAGGAGCCTGCCCCCTCCTCGCTATGGACAGTTGTTGCCGGATTCCCTCCCCGCCCAGCTAGATTCGGGTAGCCGCGATGCGGGACACGGAGTCGGAGTGGCCGGGCTGACCGGCACGAAAGACTGTTGCGGCACCGACGCGGTGGCGTCGAAGCAACTCCGGCCTGACACCAACTCGATCGCGTACAGCGTTGACGGCGGCGCCGCGCCTGCTGGATGCGCTGCCATCAGCGTCAGCGTGCCCGCCGCCGTACCCTGCGCATCGGCCGTGCCGCTCGCCGCTTGCCGCGCCGTGGCGACGAACTGGTCGGTCTGACTGCTGGTCGTCGCGGGCGCCACGTAGAGCGCGAACGTCGCGCCGGGCGCCAACCCGAGCACCTGAAAGCGGAAGGTGTCGTTGATGAGCCCCGGCGGATTCTCAGACTGACTGAGAAACTGCAGGCCGATCTGGCCGCTCTGGCAACTGCTGAACGGCACGGCGGCGTTGGCTGGCTGCGCGGGCTGCGGCGTGGCCTGGGCTGGCTGCCCGCCGCCCCCGTGCTGCGAGGTGATCGTCAGGTTCAGCCGCACGGGACCGGGCGTGGCCGGTATCGTGCCGGTTTGGTCTGTCGGCGCGCCGCCGATCGAGAACTGCACCGTGGCGCCGGCAGAGGTGCAGGCGGGAGTGGCTTGAATATCGAGGCTGTAGCTGCCATCGCTGCCGATCGGTCCGGAGCCGCAGTTCACGCCGTTCACGCTGGCGACCACCGCTGAGCCGGACGCGGGCAGGCCGTTCACCGTCACGCTGCCGAAGAAACGCGTGGAGGGCTGCGGCTGCGGCGTGCCCGCGGCGGCAGGCAGCGGCGTGCCGTTCGCCAGCGCGGAGAGCGTGGCGAAGAAGACGCCCGGCAGCGGCTGGCCGAGGCCCGCGAACGGCAGGCCGGCTCGCATGAGCCCTCGCGCTTTGCCGAGGCCGGCGGGTGTGGTCTGCGCGTAGCTCCGTGCTGTCAGCGCCGACGCCGAGCGACCCACGGCAAGGGCGTCGTTCAGCGCTTGCTG
>CALFMN010000035.1 GCA_937879875.1 uncultured Chloroflexota bacterium
TCACCTGCGCCTTCATCGCGTTTCATCAAGCTGGCCTAGTGGGATAGGTTCTTAGGTGGCCGACAATGACCCTGCACTGCTCGATCTCCTTCGACATGGCCACGAAGAACGCAATATCGAGTACAAAGGGTCGAACTTGAAGAACCACCGGGCTGATTCCTTCGCCTGGGGACCGGATACTGTGAACGCAAAGCTCGCGCGTTCAGCGATGGCAATGGCCAATATCGGCGGAGGAGCCATCATTATTGGCATGGATGAGACCACCCCCGACACCTGGGACCCCAACGGAGTGGCCGCTTCTGTCGCTGCGAGCTACACCCAGGACGTCGTCCAGCAATACATCAACCAGCGGGCAGATCCCTATGTGACTGTCACCGTACGCAAGCCTGTCCTCGATGAGAAGACGTTCGTCGTGATTCAGGTCTCCGGTTTCGATGAGCTGCCAGTCGTCTGTACGAGGGGTTCGGGTTCGCTTCGTCAAGGCGCTGTCTACACCCGCTCTCGGACAAAACACGAAACCGTTGAGGTTCAGTCCCAGACGGAGATGCGGGAGTTGCTCGACAGGGCCATCGCCGTTGGAGTCCAGAAGCAATTACGTCCCTTCATCGACGCGCTGTCGGGGATACAGGAGCAAGGCATGTTGCAGAGCGCCGAGGACCGGTTCCGTGCCGAGCGGGAGGCCGACTTATGACCACACTCACGACCGATATCGCTGGCCGGCTCACGCGGATCCATGAGACGGCCTATTGGCGCATTCTGTTGCACCCCACCGAGTACGACCCACAGCGTCTGCCTACACTGAAGGACTGCCGCACAGCTATCGAGGCGGCGAGCGTTCGGCTACGCGGCTGGGACTATCCGCACATCGGCCCGCCACCCAACGATTACGTCTACGGCAGTGTCTGGATTCAGTCTGGAAGCGACTTCGGCAATCACGTGGAACTCTGGCGCTTCTACCAGAGCGGTCAGTTTATTCACCAGCGCGCTGATCTAGTGGAGAGGATCGGCCCGTACGAGGTCATCACCGATCCCCATGGTGGGCAGATCCGTCCAGGGCCACGACGCCTCGATTTCGTTGAGATCCTCTATACGGCTACCGAGATCCTCGAGTTTGCCCGTGGCCTGGCCTATCGCGGTGTATTGAACCCGAGCGCCTCGCTGACAATCGAACTTCATAACGCCACAGGCCACCAGTTGCTCGCACCACCTGGGCGGCTGATGGTCGAGACGTACATATACCGAAGCGAGGAGCCGATCTGCTGGAGGGCGACGCAGCCTGCACCGGCTCTGGTCGCCAAAGCGCCTGAGTTCGCTCTAGAAGCGACTGTTGCGATCCTTGAACGCTTCGGATGGCCCGACGTTTCGCGCTCGATGCTGGAAACGGACCAACGGCGGTTTCTGGAACGCCGGGTTTGATCCTATCGCGATAGACGGTCATCGACGCACTGGACTGCGGCTGCAGCAGCGTCAGCAACCGCACGACTCCGAGAGCGGCAGCGCCTGCTTGCGGATCTGCCCATTCACTGCCGCGATCCGAAGGATGATAAGCTGCTCGCCTGTGCCCTCGGCGGGCGGGCCGGCTATCTTGTAACGGCGACCGCGGCCTGCTGGTGCTCGACGGCGAAGCGGCGCTCGGCGCGCTGCGCATCGTCGGCCCCACCGATTTCCTCTCCGTGCTCGAAGCTCGGCCCGGCGCCGCGCAGGGCTGAACCAGCCCCCTTTCTGAGCGCCGCTCGCTGCGTGGCCTCGATCACACGCAATCCAGATCGTTATGAACGGCGTTCGGCGTATACACCCCCGAACCGCTATGATGCTGGCGGGAGCATGGGCGCCGCGGCGTTCATGCCGGTGGATGTGGGGAGGGTGTGATGACGTCCCAGCAGTCGGCTGCCCCGCTGGGCGGCCGCTACAAGCAAGGCGTACCGGCCATCGATCTGTTCATCGAACGCGACACGGAACGCGTCCCCTGCGACCATCGCTATCACGTCGTCGAGCGCGGCGCCGTCGTCGCCAGCTTTCGCACACTGCGCGCCGCCCAGCGTCGCTATCAGGAGCGGTTGCAGGCGCTGAACTACACGCCCGCGCCGGCCGAGCAGGTCAGCGTCGACGAGCGGCTGCGCAAAGAGAATCTTGAGCGCGATCTGCTGCGCTCCGCCTCGTACTGGGCCGAGTCCTACCGCTACGGCGGTGGCGGCGGTAAGCTGCGTCACCGCTGAGGCCGGCGCGGCCGGCCGTGAAAGATCGCGTTCGCGCCCACGGCATCGAGCCGCAGCCGCTCGAACACGCGCTCCAGCCGCAACACGCGGCCATCGAGATAGGCATCGGCGAACAGGTTGTAGGCCACCGTGCCGCCGTGCATCAGCCGCGCCGCCAGCGCCCGCAGGAAGGGCAGTGCCAGCACACCGCTCGCCAGCCGATCGCCGCGGTAGAGATCGACGGCCACGAAGCCGAAGTGTTCGTCTGTGCCGTGCACGAACTGCAGCGCATCGGCCTGCACCACGGCGAGCGGCAGTTCCGTCAACGCAAAGGCCTGCTGCGCCAGCCCGATCACCTCGGCGGAGGCGTCCACGCCGGTGATCGGCAGCGGACCGAAGCGCCGCACCAGCAGATGCGCCACGGTGCCGCCGCCGAGGCCGAGCAAGAGGGCGCTTGCCGGCCGCTGGTCGGGTATCATGGCTTGCCAGTAGCCGCTCGCCGCATCGTCGGGATCGACCGACTGCACGACGCCATCAACGAGCAGCGCCCGCCGTCCGGCGCTCTCGCCGATCACCGGCGGCAGCGCACCGTCCAGTCCGGGACTACGCCGATGACGGCCGCCCTGACCCACGCCGACCTCGCTCGAAACCGCTTGCTGCGCCTGCTCGACGCGATCGACAGCGGCGCGGCAGGCAACATCATGGCGACGGCCGTGCTGCTGCCGGGCGAGCCGCCGCCGTCAGCGATCGCCGCGCATCCGCACGCTATCCTGCTGGAAGCATACCGGCAGCGTGCCGAATCCGGCGTCTATCTCTTGCTCGGCGCGCCGCGAAGCTGGCTTGTCGTGCCGCCTTACCTGTTGACCGCACCACTGTATGAACCGGGCGCCCACACCGCCGCGCTGCGCGCTCTGCTCGCGTCGGCGCCGCGCATCGCCGCGGTGCTGCTGCGCCTCGGCGGCTGGGCGATCGGCGTCTATGAAGGCGACACGCTGGTGCAGTCGCGCAACGCCGCGCGCTTCGTCAAGAACCGCCACCGCAAGGGCGGCCAGAGCCAGCGCCGCTTCGACCGCATCCGCGAGAAGCAGATCCACGAGCTGTTCGGCGGCCTCTGCGCCGAAGCGGAGGCGCGCCTTCTGCCCTGGCTGGGCCGGCTCGACTTCATCGCCTACGGCGGCGACCGGCACACGGTGCAGGCCGCGCTCAAGGAGTGCCGCTTCCTGCGCGAACTGCCCCATCCGGTGCTGCCGCGCTTTCTGACCGTGCCGGAGCCTCGCCATGAGACGCTGGAGCGTCTGCCCGCACTGCTCAGCACCAGCCGCGTCGTGGCGGTCGAGGACGACGCGGCGGTCTAATCGAACGGCAGCGCGTCGGTCGTGGCGCGCAGACGGCCGCTGAGGTAGGCAAGCATGCGCTTCGAGACTTCGGGAGAGGCCTCGACCGTTTGCAGGATCTCCCAGCGCGGAATCACCAGGCAGGTTGTCGGCTGCGTCGCCCGCACGGTAGCCGAGCGCGGCTGATTGTCGAAGATGCTCAACTCGCCGAAATACTGGCCTTCTTCAAGCGTGGTGACCACCCGTGCGGCGCCCTTCTCGCGCTCCTTCAGCACCTCGACCGAGCCACGCACGACCACGTAGAAGTTTTCGGCCGCGTCGCCCTCGGCCACGATCGTCTCGCCCGCCTCGTAGTCGCGCAGGTCGGCGTTGTGGGCGATGTCCAGCATGTAGGCGCGGCCGAGCTGGCGAAACAGCGGCACCCGGATGAGCGTGCGCTCGACGTCTGACTGCATCGTCTGTCCTCGACGCCGAACGCCGCGCCCGCGGCTCCGGCAAACTGCACCAACTATAGCATCCCGCCTTCTGGGCCTTCCGGCAGGCAGCGGGAGACGTGCGCCACGCGCCTGATCGTGGGTTGGCTGATGAACGATGCAGCATGCGTGTCCACCGGCACGTGCGGCGTACACAGCCATCTGCACGCCGAACGTCGCGGCTGTGACGCTCGTGCCGCGGCAGAACCGGGTACGGTAGCCTTGAACGAACCCGCGTGGCAGACGCTGCAGCGGGCGGTGGCCGGACGGGGCGGCTGCCGCGGTGCTCGGCGAAAAGCGCGGTCATCTCGCGGTTGAAGACGGGCAGATCCGTCGCGCTGCGGCTCGTAACGAGCTTGCCGTCGCGCACCACTTCGCGCACCACCCGGTTGCCGCCGGCCGCAGAAATTCGTTGCCGGCGACTCACCAGATCGTTCCCACAAGCAGGATCTGGTGGTGGTGCAAGCAGTTGCATAGCCAGGAATGGCTGGAGCAGCGGACGATGGCTTAATCGCCGGCGGCAGGCGCGGGCAACGCGAATGTCGTATCGAGCCGGGCCGAAAGGTCGAAGAAACGCTGCAGGCTCTGGTTGAAGCGGAAGAACTTGTCCATGCGGTAGCCGTCGCCCAGCGCGTTGATCGCCAGGCCGTTCGGCAGCTTCAGGTCCAGCGTGTTCAGCGTGCAGTTCAAGCCGGCGCCGTCGTTCTGCTTGATGTCCTCGATCATCGCCTGCCAGCGCGCGGGCTCCATCTCCAGATAGAAGTCGAGGTCGCGCAGCTCGTCGTCATCGATTTCGCGTGCATCGCGGATCTCGAACACGTCGAAGACGAGGCTGAATGTGCGCTCGCCGACGCGAAAGCCGACGATCGCGTCGACGCGCCCGAACTTGCGGTACGTCTCGTCGGCCATCGCCAGGTCCGCGACCTGCTGAAACCACTCGGTTGAGGGAAACACGGGCATTGTTCTGCTCCGGAACTGGCTGTCAGAACCTGATCGGGTCGCCGGGGTCGGCGGCGCGGTCGAAGGGGGTCATGCGGTTCAAATGCCGCATCGGATCGGCTTCGGGCGTGTTGCGCATCGCCTCATCTACTTTACGGTAGTACTTCGGGTCGAGCTGTTCGAGCTTTGTCGCCTCCGAGCGGTAGATGGCGAAGGGCATGAACACGCGTTCAACGTCCGGCGAAGCGCAAGCCTCGCACTGCACGGTGCGACCGCTGTTCAGCCGCCGCTCGAAGACTTCGGTGCGCACGTCGCAACGGCTGCACTGGTACACGTAGATCGGCATGACTGCTCCAGATTCGGACTTAGCCTACCAGCAGCGCCGCGAAGTTCGGCGCCAGCGACGACCGGCGGTCGACGCCGATCCAGTCGAGGCAGCGCAGATAGTCGCGCACATAGTCGCACCGCAGCCGCGCCACGATCTGCATGCCCTCGTCCATGCCGCGTACGCCGCCGCCGAAGACGCAGGCCAGCGCCTCCCACAGCACCGGGTCCGCGTCGTCGCGTCCGACGATCGCCTCCGCCTGCGCCAGCCCCACGTTCAAATTGCGGGTCAGGCCGGTGACGTGATTGACGGCGTATTTGAGGTGCTGCATGGCGTAGGCGATGTGGCGCGACGTGTCCTGCAGCGCTCGCCGGCCGATCAGCAGCTCTACCGGCGTCGGCGCGCGGGCCGCCAGATAGCGGTAGACCGTGCGTGTGAACGTGCCGCGCAAGAGATGCAGCAGCAGCGACGTCTCGGTCCAGCCGGCGCGGCTTTCGAGCAGCAGCCGGTTGACCTGGCCGGGACTTTCGAAGCCCAGCCCGCCGCCGTTGACCATCGCCCGCTTGCGGAAGACTTCGAAGTGGCGGCCGGCGTCGAAGTTCTCGGTGGCAAGAAACAGCTTGACCTCGTGGTAGCCGTAGCTCATCAGTTGCAGCCAGCTTGAGACGACCTCGATCTCAATCGAGGCCTGCTGGCTCAGCTCGGTGGCGACCTGGCAGATCGCCAGCTCCACGTCGTCGCGCAGCCCGCGGCATGCGGCCCAGGGAATGCTGTCGGCCGACGACCAGCGGCGCGAGATCGCCTCTTCGTACAGCTCAGCGGCGTTCTCGGCCCAGAAGTCGGACTTGTTGCGCAGGTAGTAGCCGCCGACCGGCGCGCCGACCGTGCCCGGCGGGCTGAAGGCGCCGCGCGGCATACGCGAGCGGTCTTCCCAGTAGTCGGGAATCTCGGCGTAGGCGCCGACGTTGAGCGCGCCGAGTGTGAGGCCGCCCTGCGGGTGCACCTTCGCCCGCGTGCCCCACTGGATCGTCATGCTCTTCCAGCTCAGGTCTGGACGCGGCAGCACGGGCGGCTCCGCCGGCGGCTGGTCGTTGGCGCGTTCCTGCACCATGAAATCATGTCCTCGTTTCGGTAGGGGCGGTTCGCCCGTCGGCCCTCACCCCCGTCCCCTCGCCCAATCCTGGGCGAGGGGCGACCCTGGGGTCGGGCGTTCCGATCGATGAACGGTTAACCCGACGCCCTTCCGGATCGCATCACGCCGGATCGCCCCTTTCCCCCATCCAAGATCGCGCTCCGCGCGATGTCAACGATTGGGGGAAAGGGGACGGGGGATAGAGGGCCGAACGGCTCAGTTCGCGTGAATGTAGGCCTCGAGCGTCGGGTTGGCGCGGCCGTTCTCGAAGCGCTCGCCGAAGCCGGCCACGCGCACGCGCTGCACGTACTCCTTCACCTGGCGCTGGCGCAGCGCCAGCAGGATCTTCATGCCCTCATCGATCTGCTCTTCGCCGCCGCCCAGCAGCACCGCCAGCGCCGCGTTGCTGGCCAGGCCGCGCGAGGCCGGGTTCTGCCCGGAGGCGCCGGTGACGAGCGCCCGCTCGGCCTCGTCCAGATACGACTGGATCTCTTCGCGGCGGTCGGTGTCGACGCTGCCGAGATATTGCAGGTGCATCACGCCGAAGGCGACGTGGCGGCTCTCGTCCTGGGCGCAGAGGCGGTAGATCAGCTTTTCCGCCGGGTTCTGTGCCATCAGCTCGCCCATGCGAAACAACGTGAGCACCGAGCCCTCGCCGCTGATATGCAGCCGCGCCGACATTTCAGTGAAGTCGCGCGCCGAGTCGATGTTGCCGCCGACCACGCCGAGCACGGTGCCGTTGCGCCGCATCAGCCCGCCGCCGTTGGCCAGCGCCCGCTTGCGGAACACGTCCAGATGCCGCGCCTCGTCCATCACCTGCGAAAGCAGGTACATGCGCGGCTCGTAGTAGTCTGGCGTGACCGAGGAGATCCATTTGCCGGGCACATCGCCGGCCACGAACTCGACTTCGGTCAGAAAGGTGGCGAGCTGGCATTCGGCGCGCTCGATCTCGTCGGGCAGCGGCTTGATCGTCTGCCAGGGGATGTCCGTGGCCGATGACCACTGCCGCGCGACCGCCTCTTCGTACAGCTCAGAGCCGTTGCGCAGCCAGATGTCGGCCTTGGTGCGCACCGGGTAGTTGCCGACGCGCGGCACGCCGGAACGCGGAATCGAGCCGCGCGTACGTCCGGTCATATTCTTGCTTTCGTCGGGCACCTCGGCCGCGACGCCGCTGTCCACGTCCTGCAACAGCAGGCCGCCCTTCTTCTCGCTGGCGTCGAGCTGCTGACCCCAAACGTCGCGGCGTTCGAGCCAGCGCATATCGTGGCCGCGCTCCTTGCCGTAGCTGCGCAGCGCCTCAAGCGAATCGGCGGTTGTCGTCATAGCTTCGCTGCCTCCTCGGCAGATTCGCGCCGGCCTTGCGGCAGGCCGAACCGGCTAACTGAGCGATTGATAAATTTCACTCTGCATATCATCACCAGCCCGGCGCGTCAAGGGCCGGCGGAGCTGCCTGCCGAAAGCTCCGCGGTGTTCACGGCAAGCGGCGCCGCGATCAATCCTGCGCAATAGACGTCGAGCACCTGCTGTACGGGCGCGTCGGGGCCGAGCCGTTCGCGTGTGCCGTGGCGCAGCCGCAGAAAGCCCTGCAGGATGCCGATGATCGCGTAGGCGCAGGCTTCGGCGTCGAGTTGCCGGAAGTCACCCGAAGCGATGCCGCCGGCGATGATGCTCTGCAAGACCCCCGTGGCCGTGCGGCGATGCGCGGCGCTGATCTGTTCAGCGAGGTCTCCCGGCAGACCGCTGATCTCGCGCAGACAGACAGACAGGCCTGGTTCGTAGATTGTGAAGTGGTCGTAGTAGGTGCGCACGAAGACGTGCAGCCGTTCGACGTGGTCGGTCCGGCCGCACAGCGCAGCCTCAAGCCCCTCATGCAGGCGGTCGAGCTGGTCAAGCACGGCGGCGAGATACAGGTCGGCCTTGCTGCCGAAGTGGTAGTAGAGCAATGGCTGCTTGGCGCCGGCCTCGCGTGCGATCTCGCGCGTGGACGTGCCCTCGAAGCCGCGCGTGGCAAAGCAGCGGATCGCGGCGGCGAGGATCTCGTCGCGGCGGCTCTCCCGGACGCTGAGTGCGTTCGTCATCGTGCCTTCGCCGCCGGCTCCCTTCAATGTGACAGCACTACCTCTCATTGTGCCACATCCCCGCAACAACGCTGGATGGCCGTGCTGCTCTGAACTGAGGAACCGTGAGCATCGACGCCGAGCCGTCGGCCCCAGTACATTCACCGGCGCCGGCGGCATGAGCAGGTGATGAGGGCCACCCCGCCAGTTCACACCCGCATGCTTTGCGCGCGCGTGCCGCCGCCCCAGGTCGGCATGTACGTCGATTTGATGCCGACGCCGCCGGCCACGACGAGCATGATCGCGTCCGGCGTGCGGGCGACGAGCAGTGCGTCGTCTTCGTGCTCCGGCGGGCGATTGGCGCGGATCTGCGCGGCCGTCTCCTTGCCGAGCAGGCTGAGCGGCAGGCGGGCGTGTTCCCAGAGGAAGCGCTTGACGGTTGGCTTATCCATGCCGGCCGTGGCCAGCGCCTGCGCGTGCTCGTAGCTGAGCACAACCAGCGGCTCACCGCCGCCCAGGTAGCCCGCGCTGCCGGTGTTGCCCGCGATCGTCATCGAGTGCGCGAGCGTCAGCAGGATCTCCTCCGCCTCGCTGTTGCTGCCGTGCACGACCTCGACCGTGCCGGCGATGCCGGCGACGGTGACGACCGTTTCATCCGCCGCGAAACCGCGCTCGACGTGCAGCGGCGGCCAGGGGCTGCGCGCTTCGTTCTCCGCGAAGCAGAGGCCGAACTTGGCCGGCTGGCCCATCGTCGCCATGTCCATGCCGCCGGCGCGGGCTCCGCCCAGGTTCTGCAACACCAGCCGCAGGCCGCGGCCGATCGCGGCGTTCGCCCGCACGCCCGGGCCGAGGCAGTTGGCGCCACCGCTGATTCCTGCCGCCGCCGCGCCCGGCCCGTTGACGATCAGCACCGGTGCGGCGCTGCCCGTGGTCGTCTGGATGCCGAGCAGGTTGAAGGCCGGCTCGCCCATCGCCCGCACCGCGGCCACGAGGAAAGGCAGATGCGCCGGCTCGCAACCGGCCATCACGGCGCAGACGGCGAGCTGGTAAACGCGGATCGGCGCGAGGCCCGGCTCAAGCTCGCCGACGTACGCGGCCGGGTCGAGCCGCGCCTCGGTGTACATGCGGCGCGCGCGGCCGGGCGTTGGTGGCACGATTGGCAGGCCGTCCGTCAGGCCGGCGCGGTAGAGCCGTTCGTTCACGTCGTCGAACGGCTCGCTCTCGCCGATGTAGAGGTCGTCGAGCGCCGGCGCCGTCTCGTTCACGCGCTGCCCCGGCTGCCGTAGAGCGCGTCGCGCAGGTTGGGCAGAATCTCCGTGCCGTCGCGGCGGAAGCGACGGCCGTTGAAGCCCGTGGCGCGAATGGTGACCTCATCGAAATCCTGCATCCAGACACGCTCGGTCCGATTGCCGTCCAGGTCGAGGCGGATCTCGGTGTGTCTCCGCTGCGAGAGGAAGCCTGCACGCCCGTCGTTCCCCAGAATCATGCGCTCCACGATGCGCCCGTGGTCTGTGAATACCACGTCGACGCCGGCCAGCAGCGGCCGTCCGCCGGTCTCGTCCGCGTCGTTGTCGAGCACCGTGATCGTGCCTTTTTTGCCGTCATCCTCGAACGACACGTCAAGGTCGCGCAGGTAGACGAAGCGCTCGCAGGCGAGGCCGCGCACGGCGTGCTCCACCAGCCACGCCGCCTGGTGGCCGGAAACGTCGAGGTTCTGCGCCGTCATGCCATGGTCGCTGCTGACGACGAACAGCGTCTCATCGAACAGGCCGCGCGCCTCGATCGCCGCCAGCACGCGGCCGATGCGCCGGTCGCTCTCCGCAAGCGCCTCGCGGGCGCCCTCGCTGTGCGGGCCGTAGTCGTGGCCGGCGCCGTCGGTCAGCACCAGCTCGTGGAAGGTGAACAGCGGCGGCGGGATGGCGGGATCGCTGAACAACAGCACGGCCTGCGCCGTGCCGCGCGTGTCGATCACGGCCTCGCGCTGCACCGCCTCCTGCCCGTCTTTCAGCCAGCGCGGCGAGATGTCCGCCAGCAGCGCGTTGGTCAATGCCTTCAGCTTGTCGCGCTCGCCGACCAGCCGCCGTTCGAGCGAGGCGTGCATGGCGCCGCGGTTGCAGGGCTCGTTGATCGCCGCGGTCAGGGCGCCACGGCCGCCGGGGCGTCCCGTCCACTGGCCGTGGCGGATGTGCACCGCCTCGTAGAGGGTATCCACATCGTGGCTCAGCTCGCGCTCCGTCTCGAACTGGCGACCCTGCAGATCGGCGATTTCCCGCCGTGCCCGGCGGTAGAAGTTCGGGTTGACGAAGCCGTGATGGCCGCACCATGCGCCCGTGCCGATCGTGTTGTGGCCGGGCCAGGTGATGCTGGGAAAGTTCGAGACGGCGCCGGCGCGGCAGATCGCGCCGCGGTCGACAAGCCGGCGCAGGTTCGGCAGGGAGCCGTCATCGTTTTCCAGCCGCGCCAGCAGTTCGCCGTTGTGCAGGCCGTCGAGCAGGATGAGGTAGGCCCGCTTTGGCCGCGCCGGCTCGGCTTCGAGCGCCTCGGTGAGCACGCGGCCGTCCTGGCGCGCCAGGTAGACGTCGGGCGCAACGCCGCGCTCGGTGGCGGTGCGGCCGGTGATGTCGCGTCCGTCCACCAGCGGCAGCCGCAGCAGGTGCGCGATCGTGGGCGCGATGTCTACCTGCTTCGCCGCCTCGCTGAGGACACCTCGGCGCACGCCGGGGCCGGAGAGGATCAGCGGGCAGCGCGACTGCAACACGTCGAGGTTGCCGTGCTGGCCGGGCTGGCGGCCGGCCGCGAAGGCGGTGGGATGCACGATCAGGTCCGGCGCGTCGGGCGAGTCGAAGAGCTGGCTGATACGCTCGTAGGCGAAGGGATAGCTCAGCTCCGTGCCGGCGATGAAGGCGCGGGCGCCGTCGCCGGCGGGCGAGCCGGAGCGTCCGGCCGCGGCCAGCTCTTCGTCCAGCGTCACCAGCGCGTCGTGTTCCTGCCGCGCGATCGGGTTCTCGCCGATCTGCTCGATCACGTCATAGCGGTAGCCGCCGCCCTCGGCGTAGTAGCGGCAGAAGCGGATCATACCGCGCTTCGACCAGACCTCGTAGGCCGGCTCGCGGTAGGTGATCACCATTTCAACCTGAGCGCACACGGCCGGGTCGGTCAGCGCCCGCAGAATGGCGTGGTCGCCGGAGGCGAACTGGTTCGGGTCGAGGCCCTGCCCGCCAGGCTGCTCCGGACCCACTGGCCGGATGGAGGCGAGACCCGCCGCCGGCTCCGCCGTGCTCGCCATGCTCCCCTCCGCCGCGTCAGGTCACAGGTCACAGGGTACAGGGGGAAGGGAACAGGGAACAGGGAACAGGAATACAGGGGCGCACGGCGTGCGCCCGCGGGCCGGCCGGTGCGCCTGACCGGGCGCAGTCGCCGCGCCGCAGCTACGCGCCCTTCAGGCCGCGTGCGAACGCCCAGGCTGCGGCGCTGGTGCGATTGTCCACACCCAGCTTGTCGAAGATGTGGCTGAGGTGGTTGATCACGGTACGTTCGCTGAGCACGAGCTGGTCCGCGATCTCGCGGTTCGTCTTGCCGGCCGCCACCAGCAGCAGCACCTCCCGCTCCCGCGGCGTGAGACCGCCCTCCGCGTCGCGGCCACGCGCGGCCGGCGCGGGCTGCGCCGCGCTGGTCATCCTGAGCGAGAGCAAGAGACGTTGCGCTTCCTCGTGCGTGCGCGGATCGCGCCGACCCTCGGCGTCGAGCAGTCCGGCCCGTGCGTGCAGAATCAGCGCCAGGTCGGGCAGCATAGCCTCACGTCGGGCCTGCTCTTCTGCAAGCGCGAGGTCGGCCAGCGCCGTGCGCCGATCGCCGCGCAGCGCCGCCAGCGCGGCCAGCGAACGCCGCACCGGGCCCCAGTGGAAATCGTGGGCGAAGGGTCGCAACGCGCGCTCGCAGGCGGCGCCGCGTTCGATCTGGCCCAGCTCGGCGTGGGCGAACGCCAGCAACGCCCGGCCAGAGCGGGCGGGCAGGGCCGCCTCCGGCAGCGCGGCCACGCGCGCGGCCTGCGCCGCCGTGTGTCGCTCCGCCTCGTCCGTGCGGCCCAGCGCCAGGCAGACGAGCGGCAGCCAGCCGGCGTACCAGACCAGCGTGGCCGGGTCGACGCGCTCGAACAGCGCAATCGCTTCGCCGATCAGCATGTACGCTCGCTCCAGTGCGCCGGTGCGGTAGTCGATCATACCGTCGATCAGGCGCAGGAAGGCGATCGGCTCCGGGCTTTCGAGCCGCGCCAGCACCGGCTCGGCCTCGCGCAGCAGGCGGCGCGCCTCGCCCCACTCGCCGCGTGACCAGGCGAGGTTGGCGAGCCAGGAGTGGGCGTGGCGCAGGCCGAAGACATCGTGCGCACGGCCGGCCAGATCGAGGCGACGCTTGGCATACGTCCGCGAGGCGCGCAGCTCACCGGTCCAGTAGTAGTTGTTCGCCAGCGTGGCGCAGATCTCCGCCGCATCGGCCAACTCTCCGCTTGCGAGCGCCCGCTCGATCGCGCCCTGCAGCATCGGTCGTGCCTCGGCCGGATCGCTGGCGCGGCCACGGATGCTGGCGAGCGTCAGCATCGCGCTGGCTTCCAGAGCGGGCCGCTGCGCCTGCTCGGCGATCGCCAGCGCCCGGCGGCCCAACGCCTCGGCTTCGGCGTAGTTGGCGCGGGTCACGCCCTGCACCCCCGCCAACTCGATCATCACCTCGGCCGCTTCGGCGGTGGTCTCCGGGTCGGCTTCGAGCAGCGCCAGCGCGGTGCGCAGGCAGCCGGCCGCCTCGTCCGGCGACTCGCGGCGGTGATAGACCGCGCCCAGCCGGTGCCAGATGCGGCCGAGCAGCGCGGGCTCGTTCAGCGCCTGCGCCGCTCGCAACGCGTCGCGCAGCGCGGCTTCCGCCTCGCCGTACTCGCCCGCGGCGAGCGCCATCTCGCCGTGCGTGAGGCGGGCGGCGGCGAGCGATCCGGCCGGCTCGTGCGGGGCTAAACGCTCGCGCAGCTCGCGGCCGGCGCGGGCGTGGCTCAGCGCCTCGGCGGGAGCGTGCAGCGCCAACGCGGCGGTCGCGGCGGCGAACGAGGCAGCAGCTCCCTTCGCCGGATCGTCTGCGTTGCGCCAATGATGCGCCAGCGCGGCCAGCCGGGCCGCCGGCGCCGCGCTGGGCGCGCCCTGTTCCAGCGCCGCCGCCACGGCCGCGTGCAACCTGCGCCGATCGGCTCCCGCGGCCGCGTACACCGCCTCGCGCACCGTGTCGTGCACGAAGCGCCAGCCGTCGCTCTCCTCCACCGCGAGTCTGGCGGCAACGGCGGGGGCCAGCGCCCGTTCGAGTTGAGCACGATCCCAGCCAAGCGCCGCGGCCAGCACGCGTACGTCAAACGACCGGCCGATGACGGCAGCCATCGTCAGCGCCGCCCGCGTTTCGGCGGCGAGAGTGTCGAAGCGCTGGGCGATCGCCAGCCGCAGTGTCAGCGGCAGAGAGGCGTCGTTCGCTCCGGCTGTGATGTCCCGTGCGAGCAGATCGTAGATCAACTCCTCCGCGAAGAAGGGATTGCCGCCGCTGCGCTCGACGATGGCGCGGCCGAGCGCCGGCGCCGCGCGACCGTCCGTTGCGTCTGCCACGAGCGCCAGCACGTCGGCGTCCCCCAAACGTGACAGGGGCACGGGCACGAGCAGGCGCAGCCGGTTCAGTTCGTTCATGGCGCGCCCTGCGGGGTGGCCGGGCTGCAGCGTCTCGTCGCGCAGCGCCAGCAAGACGAGCACCGGCGCCCGGCGTACCGCGCGGACCATGTAGACGATCGCCTCCCAGGTGCCGGTGTCTGCCCACTGCATGTCGTCCAGGGCGAGCGCCAGCGGCGCCGTTTCCGCCAGCCGCAGCACCGTGGCCGCGATCGCGTCCAGCAGGCGCAGCCGTGCCGCGTCGGGGTCCAGGCGCGGCGGCGCCTCCCGTCGGGCGGTACGCGGAGCGATGCCCGCGGCGCTAAGCACAGCCAGCAAATCGGAGAGATCGACGCCGGCATCCGTGTGGCGTAACACCGCGCCGAGCGCCCGCGCGATCGGATCGAAGGGCGGCATACCGGCGGCTTCCAGCGCGTAGCCTTCGCACCAGCGCATGCCCTCGGCCTGGGCGATCGCCGCCGCCTCGGCCAGCAGGCGCGATTTGCCGCCGCCCGGCTCGCCGCTGATCAGCAGCACTGCCGGTTCGCGGGCGCGGGCCGCGGCACAGGCGGCGCGTACCGTATCGAGCTCGCGCCGCCGCCCGACGAAGCGGCTGGGGCGGCGCAGCCGCTGCCATGCTGGTCCCGCGTCCACCGTTCACCACCTCGGTCGCAACCGTGCAGACCGGCTCACCTGCGGGCGGTCGCCGCATCCCGGGCCGGGTTGGTAGGAATGTACCAGTCTCGCGCACCGGTCAGTAGCTGTGCGGGCTGGACGAGTTTGAGAACTTCCTCGGATGGCGGCGCGTCGTAGCAACGGCAAGATGGTGTTGCTGGAGCCCCCGCCGATTTGGCGGGCCAGCGGGCGCCAGAATGTGCGAGAACGAGGGAGAGACTGCCATGTCAGACGCGGAACAGAAGGCCTTTGGCACCCCCGATGAAACGCGCACCTTCGAGAAGGGCAAGCTGGATCTGGTGAACATCGGCGGCAGCACGATCGGGCGGCTGACGCTCGAACCGGGCTGGCGCTGGTCGCAGCACGTCAAGCCGCTGGCCGGTACCGACTGGTGCGAGGCGCCGCACTTCCAGTACCACGCCGCCGGCCGCATCCGTATCCGCATGAGCGACGGCAGCGAGTTCGAGGCCAGCCCCGGCGATGTGACGGCGCTGCCCTCCGGCCACGATGCCTGGGTGGTGGGCGACGAGCCGGTGGTAATGATCGACTGGTGGGGCGCCAGCAACTACGCGAAGGCGTAAAAGCAGCCAGGCCAGCGCAGCGGCCCAGCGCGAACCCGCGATCATCAATGGAGAGGCATGCGATGACGACGACACATATCGAGATGATGCAGCAGCTCGAAGAACAGTTCCGTCCGGTGCTGGAGCACAGCCCGGATGGCGTCTACCTGTGGCTGGACGAAACGCACAAGACCTGCAACGCCCGCCTTGCCGAGCTCTTCGGCTACACAGTCAGCGAGTGGTGCGCGGTTCCAAGCTTCCTGGACGCCTTCGTGGATGAGCCCGATCAGACCGTCTACGCGCGGAACTACCAGCAACACGTGGCGGCTCTGACCTTCCCCGTCACGTTTCGCTTCCGCGGGCGGCGCAAGGACGGCTCTACCTTCGCCGCGGAAACGGACATGATCCCGATCTCGTTTCAGGGACATGCCGTCGCCTATCACTTCGTGCGGCAGGTTGGCGACTGACCGCTTCGCCCACGACGATCAGCGTCAGGAAGGGACAAACCGAGATGATTCGTGAAGCCGCGCAGCAAACGCCGCCGGACACGGCAACCGCGGCCACCATCGCCGCCGTGACCCGCTTCAGCGAGGCCTTCGACCGACACGATGTGGCCGCGATCATGGCCGCCATGACCGAGGACTGCGTCTTTGAGAACACCCCGTCGCCGGACGGCGAACGCTACGAAGGCGCCGGCGCGGTACGCTCCTTCTGGGAACGTTTCTTCGCCGACTCGCCGCGTGCGCAGTTCGCCGCGGAGGAGACCTTCGCCGCGGGCGACCGCTGCGTCGTGCGCTGGCGCTACATCTGGCGCGATGCGGCGGGCGCGGAAGGGCACGTGCGCGGCGTCGATCTGTTCCGTGTGCGCGACGGCAAGGTCGCCGAAAAGCTCGCCTACGTGAAGGGCTAAGCAGGTGGCCTGAGTTGTAGCACACTTTTCGGAGCCGTGTCCCTGGGCTCACAGGCGTGGAGGTGGGCCGATGATCGGGCACCAGAGAAGGTGCACCCTAACCTGGGCTACCTGCTTAGTCCCACCTGGCAGAAGTGGATCGGGGTAGCGAGGCGGGCAGGGCCATGCCGTCGGCATGGCGTGTCGCGCAGGCGGCCCGCCGGCCCGGCCCGCCGCCCGTTCCCGTCACGCTGACGGACGCGGCGCAGCAGCCAGTGCCCCGCCGTGTGCCGGGCCGGCGCACGCCGCAGCAGGCGGCGGCCACCGCCGCCAGCGCGTGCGGCCTGGGCCTGAGGGAGGCCACGGTGCGGCGCTGGCGGGGACGCCGGGGGGCGCCGCCGGCCGGGGCCGCCGCCGGCCGTCTCGCGGCTGCCCCGCAGCCACTGGCAGCAGGCAAGCCGGCACGGTCGCACGGCGCGCGGGCGCGGACCTCCGGCCTGGCCCGCGCTGCTGCAGCCGCAACCGCGCCGGCGCCAGCGGCACCGGCAGCGCCCCGGCGTGCGCTCCGACCCGCAGCGCGGCCGGCTGCCGCGCCCCCGTCCAGCGCACCCGTGCCAGCGCCCCCGACGCCACCCGCTGGCACGGCGTGGTCGACAAGCTGGACAGCCAGCGCTCCGCCGCGCTGGGGCGCTGCGCCGCCGCCGCCTCGGGCCTTGCGCGGGACCTCGGCGTGCAAGGCAAGCCCGGCATCCGCAAGCGCCGCCAGCGCCGGGCGGCGTTGCTGGGCGGCCCCGGCCAGCAGGCCGTCTGCCCTGACCCGCCCAGACAGTGCGCCGGGCGCACCCAAGTGGAGATCGGGCCCGGCAGCCTCGGGACCAAGCGGCGGCGCCGGGGTTCGCCTTTGTCGCCTCCTACAACCGCACCATGGCCCCCCTGCCGCTGGACCGATCAAGCCAAAGCGCTGGCCGCATGCACGCACGACGCATTGCCGCCAAGCGGTACTAGCGAGCGAGGGGAGGCCTCCCTTCGGCAGTGCCGACTGCGCGTCGGTGGCCAGCTCCACCAGCTACTGACCCCTGCGTGAGGAACTAAAGGCCTGTCTCTGGCGCGGGACTGGTGGTACGTGCAGACCGCTCGGCAGGGACCTGAGGGGGTTTAGAGTTCAGTGCAGGGGTCAGTAAATGGGTCGCCCTGGCAGGGTAAGGTAGTACCGCGTGGTGCCCTGCGGGCTCGCTGCCGCAGCGGTGCGCCCGGGAACGGGATCCCCGTACAGCACCGATACCCTACCGGACAGAGTGACCGATTGTCCTGGCTGACCGAGCGGCAAGGCGGCCGGTGGGGTTCCGGCTGCTTGTGGTGTGCGAACTGGTGTAGGGGACGGTGGAGCAGATGCAACCTGACCAACGGCAACCGCTGGCAGAGCCGCGGCCAGCGGCAGGACGAGGCCGATGAACGACCGACGACGCCTGGCGACACCTCATCATCGACCCGGTGATGGAGGATTCACGGAACATCTGGGGGACACGCGACGAGCGGCTCTCGGTCGTCCACGACCGACGGTGAGCAGGCGTGGCTGGAAGCTGAAGACGATGCTGGTGCAACGATGTGTTCGATAGCCGGTACCCAACCGCGTGCATTATTACAACATCCGCACACGGATGAAACGTGCAAACAGTAAAGGAATGGCAACAGCCTTCGATAACGCTGCCGCATGCATCGGCTGGAAATACGGGAGTCGGTGCGATGCCGTCAAGTGGTACGCTGGCGTCGCGGTCTGTCGCACACGGCCGCGTGGGGAGGCCGCGACCAGGATGGCCACGGACACCGCTGCAGCACACATACCCGCCTCCGGCCCCGACGGCCTCGATCTCGCGGCGCTGGCCGCCTATCTGCCGAGCTTCATTCCCGCCGCCGAAGGGCCGCTTTCGGCCGAGCTGATCGGCGGCGGCCGCTCGAACCTGACGTATTACATCCGCTCGAAGCACGGCGAATGGGTGCTGCGCCGCCCGCCGCTGGGCCACGTGCTGCCCACGGCGCACGACATGGCGCGTGAGTACCGCGTGATCAGCGCCCTCGGTCCCACCGATGTGCCCGTCCCGCGGACGCTGCACCTCTGCGAAGACCCGGCGATCATCGGCGCGCCGTTCTACGTAATGGAGCGGGTGCACGGCGTGATCGTGCACGAGGAGCTGCCGCCCGGCCTGGCGCCGGACGCCGCCGCCCGCCGCCGCATGAGCGAGGCGTTCGTCGATGCGCTGGTGCGGCTGCACGCGGTCGACATTCAAGCCGTCGGCCTGGAGAGCTTCGGCCGGCCGCAGGGCTTCATGGAGCGGCAGGTGCGGCGCTGGGGCGAGCAGTGGGAACGCTCCAAAACGCGCGAGCTGCCCGACCTCGAAGAGTTGCGCCGCCGCCTGGCGCGGGCCGTGCCCGAGTCGCCCGCGCCGACGATCGTGCACGGCGACTACCGGCTGGAAAACATGATCTTCGCCTCGGGCAAGCCGGACACGATCGTGGCAATCCTCGACTGGGAGATGTCCACGCTGGGCGATCCGCTCGCAGACCTGGGCTATGCGCTGGTCTACTGGGTGCAGGAGGGCGACCCGGAGCTGCGCCGCTTCGCCATGTCCAGCGGCATCTCGACGGCCGTGCCCGGCTTCATGACGCGCGACGAGCTGGTGGCCGACTATGAGCGTCGCAGCGGGCGCTCGCTCGCCAACGTCGATTTCTATCTCGCCTTCGCCTTCTTCAAGCTGGCCGTGATCGTTGAAGGCATCCACGCCCGCTTTCTGGCCGGCGAGACGCGTGGCGAAGGCTTCGAGCAGCTGGGCGAGCGGGTGCCGGCGCTGGCGCAGCTCGGCATGGATGCGGCGAACGGCTCCGGCAGCCCGGCGCTGCGCGGCGAGCTGTAGGCGGCGTCCGTCCGATGCCGCGCACGTTGCAACCCGTGCTTTTCATCCCAGGCGACCAGGCCGCGGCGCTGCGTCCGGACTTCGCTCCCGCGCTCTGGCGGGCGCTGGGCGAGGCGCTGCGCTGGTGGCGCGCCTGCCTCGAGTGCGACGTCTTCCAGACGCTGCCGATCGTCGAGTTCGTCGGCGCAAAGCCGGCCGAGTTCTACTTCCAGGACACGCAGGACAAGGCCGCGGCCGAGCTGGGCCGGCTGTACGCGCTCGGCCGCGACGGCAAGACCTACGTCTGTTACGGCCTCTGGGGCGAAGGGCCGTATCAGGCGCCGGGCAACGTGATCGGCGCCAACGGCGATTACCTCGTCGTGCAGTCCAGCACGAGCCTTGTGATGTTCGCGGACGATCACTTTCCCGGCTACGATCCGGGCCTGCCCTGGAACAGCCGCCTGGCGCAGACCGGCGCGTTGGCGCACGAGCTGGGCCACACGCTCGGCCTCGGCCATACCGACGAGCGCGAGCCGGCCCGCGCTGGCGAAAGCATCATGTACGCCTGGTGGAGCTTTCCGCGCCTCGGCCTCACCGAGCGCGAGCTGAAAGCGGCACTGGCGAACCTCGATCGCTGACGCTGGCCACCAGACCCAAAGGAGAGCAGGGCCGGACGCCGCGCCCTCAGCCTTCGACCACGGCCAGCCGGGCGCCAAAGGCCGGCTCGGGCGGCAGCAGGCCGCCGAAGGTGCCGGCCGCGTGCCGTAGCGCCTGGCCAGCCTGCTCCAGCCAGACATTCGCCTGCGTCAGCGAGCCGCGCAACGTCACCTGATACAGCCCTTCACCAAGCGCGTGCAGCTCGGACAAGGCAGGGCCGGGGCCGTCTGGTGCGATCAGGTCGATCGCCAGCGGGCCGAGCGCGAAGCGGGCGCGGCGCGCGGCCAGCTCCGGCAGTTCGTCTTCCACCACCAGCTCCAGTCCCAACTCGCGTCGGTACAGATCCCGCGTTTTCGCCAGCTCGCGCACCAGTACGGTGACGCCGGCCACGCCCCGTACGCCGAGCGGGTGGTCGCCGGGCTGCTCCCAGGCGAGCCGGTCTTCGTCCGGCGCATCCCACTGAATGAAGAACGGCCAGGGCCGGCGCCAGGCGACGCCGCTCGGAATCAGCAGGCGCCACTTGAGCACGCGGCCATCGGGCCGCTCGCGCTGCATGACGAACGGGCCGAGCGGATTCAGCTCGGCGGCGCGCAGGCGGCGGCCGAGATCGTCGATGTCGTCGGTGGCGAGCGCGTAGCCGAGCAGGCCGCCGGATTGCCTGGCCAGCAGGTCGAGCAGCACCTGGCCGCCGGCGCGGCCGCGGGCCACTTCCTCCGCGTTGTAGACGGCCATCAGTTCCAGGTAATTCAGGCCGAAACGGACGATGCCGTTCTCGGTGCCGCGGCCCGTGTGCCGGCCGCCGGGCTGGGCGGCCAGCCCCAGCGCGGCTGGGAACTGCGCCAGTGCCCGCGGCAGATCGTTCACCGCGATCACGGCATGGTCGAAGCGCGTAATCATGCACACCACTCCGCGGCCTGTCCTCGCCGGCCGATCCGGCAAGGACATCGGGTACAAGCCAGCTAGGCAAACGCGGGCAGCACCTCTTCCGTGACGCGGCGAAACTGGCGCTCCTGGTCGTAGCCCGTGGGGCGCAGCGTGATCGTCGTGGCGCCGGCGTCGACGAAGGCGCGGATCTCCTCGATGCAGCGCTGGGGCGAGCCGGCCGCCACCCAGCGTTCGAGGAACGCCGGGTGGTAGTCGACGCTGTAGTAGCTGTCGAGAAAGCGCTTGGCTTCCTCGAGCGCGGCGGCGCGGTCCTCGTTCACGTTGATGTTGTAATAAACGCAGACCTCGAAGTCCGGCCCCAGCTCGCGGCCCTGAGCTGCGGCGAAGCCGCGAATCAGCGCCAGCGACTGCTTGACTTCGCCCGGCGTGCGCGCCGTCACCATCCAGCCGTCGCCCAGCCGCGCCACGCGGCCGAAGCCGGCTTCGACGTTGCGACGCTTGCGCAGGTCGGGATTAGAGACGAGCCAGATCGGCAGCGGCTGCTGTGCCGGGCGCGGCAGCACCGTCAGATCCTCGAAGGCGTAGTACGTGCCGTGGTAGCTCGCGTGCTCCCGCGAGGAGACGAGGCGCAGGATCTCGACGAACTCCTCCATGCGCCGCATGCGCGTGGTCGGGTCGACGCGGAAGGCGCGGAACTCTTGCTCGAAATCGCCGCCGCCGGCCGCAGGCTGGCCCTGGCAGGCGACGAAGATCGTGCGGCCATTAGACATGAAGTCAAGGCTGCACCACTGATACGCCAGCACGAGCGCATCGCGCAGCGGCGTGCTGGCGAAGCAGGCTGGGCCGAGCCGCACGCGCTGCGTGCAGGCCGCCAGCGCGCCGAGCAGCGCGATCGCATCCAGCCGCGGCTTGGCGAAGATCGAATCGCCCACCCAGACGGAGTCCCAGCCGGTGGCCTCGGCTCGCTCGGCCAGCTTCAGCATCTCCGGCACCGTCGTGGCGCCGATGATCACGCCCCGGTTGGGCAGGGTCAGGCCGAAGCGCGGCGCAGCGGTTGCCATGGCAAGACCTCCTCTCGTGGCGCACGGCGGACCGCCGTGCACCGGCAGCAGGGTGGCGCAGCTCTCGTTCGAGGCAGAACGTAGCCCCGTGCCCGCGGCGCGTCAACCAGCCCGCGACGTGCGACAATGGAACCAACACGACTGAGGAAGCAGCCATGGTTGCGAAAACACGCGGCCGCGTCTCCCGGCGCCCAGACGAGATGACCGAAGCCGAAGAGCAGGCCATGCGCGAGCACGAGGCGCAGCACTATTTCGGCATCAGCGCCGAGGAGCGGCTGCGGCGCTGGTACGCCGGCGAGTACGAAGGGATCGATAGCAGCGGGGTTGTCTCGCTCGCGATCCTGTACGGCCTTGCCTGAGCGAACTCCGAGCGGAGCGCTTGCGGTCTTCGAAGATCGGCTCCAGCGCGCGGTGTCGTGCGTCAGTCGTATGGTCCTTCTCCCGTCACCTGAAGCCTACCGCGCGACGGACCGGGAACACGCATTGGCATTTCGCGAGCGTGTTGCTCCCCTGCGGGGCAGTACGCCGTTATTGCTTGTCGTCAAGATCGGCTTTCGACTGACGAAGTTGGGGTCGCGGTCATGGGACGCCGCGATTACGAGCTACCATTGCGCGCTCGAGGATCAGGATGAGCGGGAGATTCTGACCTGCCATTTGCACCCGCACATCGCGCACGTCACGTTTCCGCACCTGCACCTCGGCCCCGGCGCGATGGCGAGCCGGCCGGAACTGAGCACGGCGCACCTGCCGACCGGGCTCGTTGAGCTGCGCGACGTGCTGCGCTGCGCGGTGCGCGACTTCGCCGTGGCGCCGCTGCGGTCGGATTGGGCTGACGTACTCGATCCGAGCGTGTAAGGTGAAGGCGCCACGGCAGCGCGGGGGATGGCATGGCGCAGTATACGGCGGTGATCTTCGACTTCGGCGGCGTGCTCACCGAGCCGCCCGGCAAAGGCATGCGCGCCTACTGCGCGGGCGCCGGCATCGCCTGGGACGCCTTCCGCCAGCTCTTCGCCCCGCTGGACGGCGCCTGGGCGAAGTTCGAGATGAACGCGCTCTCGCAGGCCGAGTTCATCCGCGCCTTCGAGGCGGAAGCCGCCGCGGCCGGCCTCACGGTGGACGGCGCCGCCTTTCTGAACGATTTCTTCTCCGGCATGGCGCTGCGCGACGACATGATCGCGGTGGCCCGCGCCCTGAACGGACGCTACCGGCTGGGCTGCATCACCAACAACGTGCAGGCCGTGGGCCGGGCCCGCAACCCGTTGTTCGACGACCTGTTCGAGGTCGTGGTGGAGTCGTCCAAAGTCGGCATGCGCAAACCGGACCCGCGTATCTACCAGCACTGTTGCGAGCTGCTGGGCGTGCGGCCGCAACAGGCGATCTTCTTGGACGACTTTGGCATCAACCTCAAGGCCGCGCGCGAGTTGGGCATGGGCACGGTGAAGGTGGACGAGTCGCAGAGCGCGATCGACGAGCTTGAGCGCCTGCTCGGCATCACCCTGCCCCGCGCCGAGGCCGGCCAAAGCGCGGCGGGGTAGCTGAATGGCATCAGATGCCAAGAATGATGCGCAAGGCATATTCTACAGCATACAAGGTTGTCCCTGTAACCTCGCCGAGATGCCGTTGCAGGCGCAGTTGGGATACTGAGCGTATCTGGTCGCAAAGGATAAAGCTTGGCGCGATTAAGCCGCCCTCGGGCGGCTCCACAGCTATATGAGCCGGGTTCCGCAAATACGTGCGAGAGAGTGGGAGAACGACGGCCAGATGACCAGTTCTCCGGTTAAATGTATCGGTAGAGACGATAAGTGCCGGGCGTGGGAAGGCTTGCTCATGGCCGCGTGCGGGCGGAGCAGGATCGTAGTCCAGGAACCAGACGTCACCCCGTTTAGGTGCTCGCGTCTGCATCTCAGTGGGCCGTCGCCTCCGGCCATCGTTCAGGAGGCAGCGACTCGCTGGTCAACCGTTCCCATTCCTCGAATTCGGCCTGGTAGGCGGCCCACCGCTCCGGATCCTTGCGCAGTTCGTCATACGCGACGCCTACAGCCTCAAGAAACGCTTCGCGCTCCTCCGGGGTGATCTCGTCGCGCAGCCGTCTGATTAATAAGCCGCCATCGCGAACTTCTACGCGAACCGGGGCAGTCTCGTCCATGCCAAGCCAGCGGCGAAACGCGGCTGGGATCACCAACACCCCACGCTTCCCAATCTGGGTTGTGATCGCGTGCGGCGCCTCGCCCGATTTGCCGCTCATTCGCTGCCTCCGTGTCAACTCAAATCAGTATATCGGAATTTCGAACCAATTAGGTCGCCTTGCCGCAGTCCCGGAGATCCGCGTCTTCACCGCGTCTGCCGCGGCACGCGGGCGAGGATTTGCGTGACGACCTCATACGAAATCGTGCCGAGGGCGGCAGCGGCGTCTTCGGCCGTGATCGCTTCGTCGCCCTGGCGACCGATCAGCACCGCCTCGTCGCCCTCCTGCACGCCTGGGATCTCCGTCACGTCCACCATCGTCATATCCATCGCCACCACGCCGCGGATCGGCGCCCGCCGGCCGCGGATCAGCACGTGGCCCCAGTTGCGCGGCGAGCGGCGGAAGCCGTCGCCGTAGCCCACCGGCAGGATGGCGATGCGCGAGTTGCGTTCGGTCACGTAGCTGCGGCCGTAGCTGATCGCCGTGCCCGGCGGCACCTCTTTCACCTGCGCCACGCGCGTCTTGAACTGCAAGGCCGGGTGCAGCTCGATCTCGGTCTCGTCGCGCGGCAGCGGATAGAGGCCGTAGAGCGCCATGCCCGTGCGCACTAAATTGCAGGCAAACGGCAGCCCTCGCAGCACGGCGGCGCTGTTCTCCATATGGATGTAGCGGAAGGCACGGCCGCGATCCGTGAGTTCACGCAGCACGGCGGCGAAGCGCTCGCCCTGCTCGACGGCGAAGGGCACGTCCGTGTCTGAAGTCGCCATGTGGCTGAAGATGCCTTCGAGCCGCAGCCCCGGCAGCGCCGCGACCGCGTCCACGAATGCAGGCACGTCGGCCGGCAGCACACCGAGCCGCGTCATGCCCGTATCGACCTTGAGATGCACGGCGATCTCGCGGCCCACATCGCGCGCCACGCGGGAGAAATGCTCGGCCACGGGCAGCGAGAAGATCGTCGCGCGGATGTCGGAGAGCGCGAGGTCGCGCGCTTGCCAGGGCGGCGCGTAGCCGAGGATCAGGATCGGCGTGCTGATACCGTCGGCGCGTAGCTCCAGCGCCTCGTTCAGGCTGGCGACGCCGAGCATCGCCGCACCGTTCAACGCCGCCGTACGCGCCACCCAGCGGGCGCCGTGGCCGTACGCGTCGGCCTTGAGCACCGCCATCACCTCGGCCGGCGCCGCGGCCGCGCGGATGGCGAGCAGGTTGCGGCGAATCGCCTCAAGATCGACTTCCACCCAGGTCGGCCGCTCGCCGGGCACGTACGTGCGCCGCCGCCAGCCCTCGTCCTGCCGCACCAGCCGCGCCGCGCCGCGCGCCGCCTCCGGCAGCAGCAGCTCGACCACCCGCTCCATCCGCGCCGCGTCTGTTCCTTTGACCAGCACCGTGCCCGCGCCAGGGCCGCTTAAACAAACCCCTCCCACAGCCTCCCCCTCTCCACGAAGTGGAGATGGGGCCGGGCCAGAGCGCAGCGCAACCGTCGGAGACTTTGAATGAGGCCACGCCGCGTCCGCGCTGTCCTGCGCACTGTACGTCAGCACGATGCGCTCCGGCTCGTTCGCTCGGGCGCGCAGCTCGCGGCCAAGTGCAGCCAGCTCGCGGCCTTGCAAGACCAGCCGGTCCAGCGCCAGCAGCCGCCGCAGCGTCTCAGCACCAAGGTCTTCGACGCGGCGCACGCCGGCGATCTCACCGAGGACGGCCTGACGCGGCCGCGGGAAGAGCGCAAGCGTCTCCAGCGCCAGCCGCAGCGAGGCAGCGCCGGCGGAGAACGTGTCGTCCAGCACGGTCAGGCCGTCGCGGCCGGGCAGCGGCGCGAGCCGCCCCGGCTCCGGCGGCAGCCCTGCGAGCCGCGCGGCGATTTCCTGCAGCGCGTAGCCGGAGCCGATCGCCATCGCCGCCGCCGCAAGCGCCGCGTAGACCGCGCCGCGGCCAGGCGCCTGCAAACGTGCGCGGGCCACCGCCTCGCCATACCGCAGATCAAGCGTCGCACCGGCAGCCGACTCTTCGCTGACAGTGCCGGCTACGTCAGCGTCCGCACCGAGACCGAAGCGCAGCAGGCGGCGCGGCCCGGAATCGCCCGCGTCCGCGACGAGCCGCGCGAGCGATGGATCGTCGCCGTTGAGCACGATCAGGCCGCCGGGCTGCAGCGCGTCGAGCAGGCCGGCGAGGCCGTCGCGCAGGGCCGTGCTCGGCAGATCGTCGGCCTCGGGCGCTGCGCCGCTGGTGAGCAGCAGCGCGTCGGGCCGCACCAGATCGCCCAGCCGCATCAGCTCGGCGCCCGAAGCGGCGGCCAGCTCCAGCACCGCCGTGCGCTGACCTGGCGCAAGTTCGCCCAGCGCCAGCGGCAGGCCCAGCTCATCGTTGCGGTTGCCATTGGTGAAGACTTCCGGCCCGCCCTCGGGCGCGCCGAGCGCCCGCAGCAGCGCGGCGCGGGCGCTGCTCTTGCCCACCGCCCCGGCGACGGCGATCCTGTAAGGGCGCACGTCGCGCAGACGCTGCGCGGCGAAGGCAAGCAGCGCGGCGCGGGTGTCGGAGACGCGCACCACGGTGACGCCGGCGGCAGACCAGCCGTTCCGGCCCTCCGGCAGCCGCTCGCAGAGCACGCCGGCGGCGCCGCGAGCCACGGCGTCGTCGATAAAGGCATGGCCGTCGCCCGTCTCGCTGCGCAGCGCTACGAACAGCTCGCCCGGCGCAACGGTGCGGCTGTCATAGGCGAAGGCGGCAAACGTGCGGGCGAAGGCGCGGCCGGCAAGCGCGCCGCCCTGCGCCGCCGTGGCCCGCAGGAGGTCATCGAGGTCGATCATGGATCGCTACGCTCCGCGGGTGAGTGGTGAGTAGTGAGTAGTGAGTGGTGGAAGGTCAAGGAGGCAAGCGCCCTCGAGCAGAACAGCCTACGCATACCCGCAACGCGCGTCGCGCCCGGCCTCGTCGTCGGGTGAGGATTGAAACGTGAGGTACGATTCACCACTCACCACGCACCACTCCCCCCTGCCAAAGGCCAGCCCGCCATGCCGCTAGCGCTGGCCGCCGGGCTGCGGGTCAATTATACCCGCGCGGGGACGGGCAGCCCGCTGGTGTTGCTGCACGGCTGGGCCAACAGCTCCGGTACGCTCGAAACGCTGGTGCGGGAACTGGCCGACGCGCACGACTGCATCGTGCCCGATCTGCCCGGCTTCGGCCGCAGCGAGACGCCGAAGGAACCCGAGGGCTGGGACGTGGCCCGCCACGCCGAGTGGCTGGCGCAGCTCATGGACAAGCTCAAGCTGGAGCGCGCGGATCTGTTCGGCCACTCGCACGGCGCGCGCATCGCCGCCTGTCTTGCCGCGACCCGGCCCGAACGCGTCGACCGGCTCGTGCTATGTGCGGGCGCGGGCCTGCGCGAGCGGCTGCCGCTCTCCGTGAAGGTCCGCCGCTGGCGCATCCGCCTGCTGCTGCGCACAGCGCATCGCGCGGCCGGCGCGGGATTGTTGGGCAAGCACGGCCCTGACCGCGCCCGCGCCCTTTCGGAAAGATACGCCTCGCCGGACTACAAAGCGGCCGGCGCCATGCGCCCCACGCTCGCCCGCGTGCTGGCCGAGGATCTGCAGCCGCTGCTGCCGCGCATCGAGGCTCCGACGCTGCTCATCTGGGGCGACCGCGACCGCGAGACGCCGCTGGAGCTTGGCCGGCGGTCTGAACGGCTGATTCCGCAGGCGCGGCTGGTGGTGCTGCCGGGCGCGGGGCACCATCCCTTCATCGACCAGCCCGAACGCGTGGCGGGAGAGGTCCGCGCCTTCTTGCAGCGAGCCGGCGAGGGCGCGGCGTGAACGGCTGGCTCGCGCTTGCACTGGGCGTGCTTGTGGCCGCGCCGTGGGTTTGGTGGGCCTGGCGGCGGCTGCGGCGCGCCGTGCAGATCCTGCAGCTCGAAGAGTACGAAAACGGCCGCACGCTGCGCTGGGCGGCGCGCCACTGGTGGCGCGAGTTCGCGCCCGGCGCCCTCGCCGTCGCCACCTTGATGCTCTTCGCCTTCGCCGTGGCCGTGACCGCGAATGCAGTCGGCGGCGCGATCGTGCTCGGCGTGCTTGCCGCCGCCTCCGGCCTGATCGCGCCGCTGATCGCGACGGAGCCGCCGGCGAAGAAGCCGCTCGCCTTCACCATGCGCGTGCGGCGGCTGTTCGGCGCGGCCGGCGGCGCGGCCGTGTTGCTCGCGGCGATCGTCATGCTCGTCGGCTGGGCGCTGGGCGTGCCGGGGCGGATGGCGTTGCTCGTCATGCCGGTGCTGGTCTGGCTCTGCGTTGCGGCCGGGCCACTGCTGGCCGTGCTGGCGAACCTGCTCGCCTGGCCCGTGGAAGCCGCGAACCGCCGCCGCTACCGCAACGAGGCGCGGGCGCGGCTGCGCACCGTCAATCCGCGCATCGTCGCAATCACCGGCAGCTACGGCAAGACGACGACCAAGGAGCTGGTGGCGACGGTGCTGGAGGCGCGCTACCGCGTGCTGAAGACGCCGCGCAGCTTCAACACGCCGCTCGGCATCACGCGCACGATCCGCGAGGAGCTGCGCGACGATCACGAGATCTTCGTCGTGGAGATGGGCGCCTACGAGCCAGGCAACATCCGCGACCTCTGCCGCTTCGTCGGCCCGCCCGAGGTCAGCGCGATCACCGGCATCAACGAGCAGCATCTGGAACGCATGGGCGCGATCGAGAACACGATCCGCACCAAGTACGAGATCGTGGAGGAGACTCGGCCCGGCGGCACGGCCGTGTTCAACATCGATAACGCCTACTGCGAGGCGCTGGCGAACAAGACCGCGCACGTGGCCGTCGTGCGCGCCGGCGCCGCGGAGCATGAGCCGCCCTCGGATCTGCTGGTGAGCAACGTTGCGCTCACGCCGAAGCTGATGCGCTTCGATGTGACGGACGGTGAGCAGAGCGCCACGGTGCGCACGCGCCTGCTGGGGCGGCATCTCCTGCCTAACCTGCTGATCGCGATCGCCATCGGCCGTGCGTTTGGCGTGGAGCTGAAGACCGCCGCGGTCCGCCTCGCCACGGCCCAGCCGGTCGAGCACCGGCTCGTGGTCAAAGAGAGCGACGGCCTGATCGTGATCGATGATGCCTACAGTGCAAATGTGACCGGGGCGCACGCCGCGCTCGAGCTGCTGGCCGAGCTGCCGGCGGAGCGGCGCTTTCTGGTGACGCCGGGCATCGTGGAGCTGGGGCCGGTTGAGACCGAGCGCAACCGCGAGTTCGGCGCCCACGCGGCAAGGGTCTGCGACGTGATTCTCGCCGTCGGACAGACGCCCGGCCGCTGGGTTCGGGAAGGGGCGCTGGCCGCGGACATAGCCGAAGCCTGCGTGATCGCCTGCGCCAACCTCAACGAGGCACAGGCCTGGCTACGCGACCACGCCCGCCCCGGCGACGCGGTACTGTTCGAAAACGACCTGCCGGACCAGTACGCTTGACGGAGGGTGCAGGGCGCAGGGCGCGGGCGCGACGAATGACGGATGGCTGAACCGCCGCGGCAGGAGTCCGCGCCCAGGGCCGGTGGCCGCGCGGTTACCTAACCCCGTCGCGGCTGAAGCCGCGCCTCCCTTCCCGACACGGGAAGGGTTTGGGCTGGGGACAGGCGCAGGGGCGGGAAACGAGCCCGCCGTGCGTCCCACACGGACGCCCCAGCCCCGCCGCCGTCGCACGACGATGGGATCGCTCCAGAAGTCCCTTTCCCGTTTCGGGAAGGGACAGATTTCCCGCACGGGAAATCAGGGTTAGGTGCCCCGCGCGGCCGCCGGCCCTGGGCCGCTACCGCCGCTCTCCAGCCTTCTCACGTTCGAGCTGCTGCTCGACGTCCGCCTTCGTCACGTTCAGCAGCACACCTTTGTCGCCGATCTCCTGCACCCAGGCCAGCGGCAGGTCCATCTCGTCCTTGAAGAGCAGGCCGCGCTTCACGGAGATGTGCCGCGGCGCGCCGCCTTCGGGGTCAAGGCTCAGTTCAGCGACTTCGCCGACCTTCTCGCCATCCGCGTCCAAGACGTCGCTGCCCCGACGGATCGCGGCACGTCCCATATCATCGGGCGAGAGCTGCTCGCCGCCGGGATAGCCGAACGGCGGCTCGACCTGGCCGTACGACGCGGTGCCGATCGAGGTAATTTCGTCCAGCAGGAACTGCGTGTTGTCAAAGCCGGGCGGGCCGATGTAGTCCGGGTCGGGCGCGCGGTAGCGGTCGTCGGTAAAGCCGTTGAAGCGCTCGAACGCCGCCTTGTCCGCGTCGAGATAGACGGCGCCGTCCTCGATCTTGGCGACACGGCTCAGCGGGACAACGCGTTCGTTGCCGAAGAGAAAGCCGTGCTTCACGACGAGATCCGTGATGTGGCCGGTGCGCGCGTCCACGATCACGCGGTGCACCTCACCCAGCTTGCCGTCGCTGCCGCGCACCTCGGCGCCGATTGTGACGTCCATTGTGTCTGTCCTTTCGCCGGCGGGATTCCCGCTGCATCGAGCGTACGCGCGCGTTCGGCTTCGCCAACCCCTCCGCCGCAGTAGGACGCCGCAGCCATTCGGCGCAATCGGGAGGAGACCGGACTCCGCCGAATGGCGCGCTGCGGTACCATCGAGAGCATGATCGCCACGCTGCGCCGCCCGCTGGATGCCGAGCGCCGCGCCAGCCTCGCCATTTTGGTGACGGCGCGCTGGTTCCTCGTGGCCGCCGCCGTTGTGGCGCAAAACTACCGCCCGGACAGCGGCCCGACCGCGCAAACGGGCATCAATATCCTGATCGCGGGCACGGTGCTGCTGAACGGCTGGCTGCACCTGGCGCTGAGGCGCGGCCGGCCGCTGGGCATCGGCCTGGCGGTGCTGTTGAGCATCTACGACGCTGCCGCGATCACCGCGGCCGTTGCGCTGGCCGACGGCTTCAGCAGTTCGGCCTACATCCTCTACTATCCGGCGCTGCTGGCCTTCAGCCTCGTCTTTCCCGGCCGCTGGGGCGTGCTGTACGGCGCGGCGACGGCGGTTGCCTATTTCGTCGTCTGCCTGGTCGCGCACGGGAACTTTCACCCCGGCCGCGCGCTCGACCAGAAGGACATGCTGCTGCGGCTGGCGACGATGGCTGCCTCGGTGCTGATCGCCAACCTGATCGTGCGCATCGAACGCGAACGCCGCGAGCGGGCCGTGGCCGCCGAGGCCGAGCGCCGCGATCAGGTGCTGGCGCTGGAGAAGCGGGCGCTGGAGCTGGAGCGCGTGGCGCAGGAAGAGCGCGCCCGCCTCTCGCGCGAGGTCCACGACGGCATTTCGCAAAACGTCTACATGTTGACGCTGGGGCTGGAAACGGCCGCGGCGCTGGTCGAGCGCGAGACACAGGATGCCGTGCTGGCCGAGCGGCTGGGCGCGCTGCTGCGCCTCGCCAAAGGCACGCTGCTGGAGACGCGCAACCTGCTCTTCGACCTGGCCGGCGTGATGGCCGGCGAGCAGAGCCTGACCGCGCTGGTTCGTAACCAGGCGCGCGAGTTCACCGCCGTCACCGGCATTCAGGCCGAAGTCGCGGTCGCGGGCGAGGAACGCAGGCTGCCGCCGGCGACTGTGGGCGAGGTCTACCGCGTGTTGCAAGAGGGGCTGGCAAACGTGTTCAAACACGCGCAGGCAGGCGCAGTCACGCTGCGCCTCTGCTACGGCGCCGATACGCTGACCCTGCAGATCGCCGATACCGGCGCCGGCTTCGATGCCGGCAGTCCAGCGGCGCGTGGCTACGGTTTGAGGAACATGCAGGCGCGCGCGGTGCGCGTGGGCGGCGGCTTGGCGCTGGCATCGCGGCCCGGCGCCGGCACCACGCTCACCGTCACCGTGCCCTATACGCCGCAGGAGAGCAACGATGCCGCCGATCCGCGTGATGCTGGTTGACGACCATGAGGTCGTGCGCATCGGCCTGCGGGCGATGCTGGAACTGGAGCCGGATATCCGCGTCGCCGGCGAGGCGGGCGACGGCCCCGCGGCGATCGCGCTGGCGCCGTCGATCCGGCCCGACGTAGTGCTGATGGACATCCGCATGGGTGCGATGGACGGCATTGAAGCCTGCCGCGAGCTGAAGGCGCTGCTGCCCGAGGCGGCGGTGCTGATGTTGACCTCGTTCGGCACCGAGGAGTCGGTGCTGGCGGCGTTGATGGCCGGTGCTTCGGGCTTTCTGCTGAAGAACACCGGCCGCGCCGAGGTGCTGCGCGCCGTGCGCAGTGTGGCGGCGGGAGAGTCGCTGCTCGACCCGGCGGTGACGCGCAAGGTCACGGAGCGGCTGGTGCAGCTCGCGCAGAAAGAGGAGAACGCCGAGCTGGCGCAGCTTTCGCCGCGCGAGCGCGAGGTGCTGGTGCTGGTGGCGCAGGGCTGCACCAACCGCGAGATCGCCGAGAAGCTGGTGCTCTCGGAGGTCACGGCGCGCAACCACGTCAGCCACATTCTCGAAAAGCTGGGCATGAGCCGCCGAAGCGAAGCGGCCGCCTTCGCCGCCCGCCTCGGCCTCGGCACGCCGCCGGCCTGAGCGAGCTGTGAGGGTTCCTGGCATCCCGCTCCGAAATGGGCTCATGACTCAGCTATTGTGCGGGTATCGGCGCACGCTCGCCAGCGTTGGAACCATGTCTTACGCCCCGGCGCAGCGCACCGCGCCCACGGCGAGCAGCGCCGCGATCTCTGCATCGGCAAAGCCGGATTCGCAGAGGATCTCATGTGTGTGTTCGCCGGGGGAAAGCGGCGCATGGCGGCGGATGCTGGCCGGGCTGTCCTCCAGCGTCGCCACGGGGCCGGGCGCTTTGACCGTGCCTTTCGGATGCTCGTAGATCGCGACGTAGCCGTTGACCAGCGCCTGCTCGTCCTCGGCGATCATCGCGTAGTCCTGCGCGATGGTGCATGGGCAGTCGTTGGCGCGCAGCCGCTCGATCCATGCGGCAGCGGGACGTTGAATCACCGTGGCGTCGATGATCTCGACCAGCTCGCCGTGATTCTTGCCGCGGCCTTCGGGCGTGGCGAAGCGCGGGTCGTCGATCAGTTCTTCGAGGTCAAGACCGCGGGCGAAGTTCGGCCATTTGCTCTTCTCAAGAAAGCCGAAGGCGATCCAGTGGCCGTCGCCGCAGACGGCGCGGTGCGAGAGCACGGCCGACGACTGTCCCGGCGGGCGCAGCGGCGCGTGGTGCAGCGCCTGGGTGAAGTGGATGCCCTGCAGCGCGATCTGGCTGCCGTAGAGCGAGACATCAACCTTCTGGCCACGGCCGGTGCGCAGCCGGTGCACGAGCGCGGCCAGCATGCCGTGGGCGAACATCATGCCGCCAACCTGATCGGCGCTGCCGGGCTGCGCCGGACGCGGCGTGTCGTCGCCGAACGCCTTGTTGAAGCGACGGTTGAACATCATCATGCCGCCGGCCGCCTGCGCGATCGTGTCGTAACCCGGATCGCGCCCGCGCGGGCCACGCGAGCCGAACATGCTGGCCGAGGCGAAGATCAGCGCCGGATTCTCCTTGCTCAGCGCTTCGTAGCCGAGACCGAGCTTCTCCATCGTGCCGGGGCGGAAGTTTTCCGAGACGATGTCGGCGCGGCGCACGAGCCGCTTGACGACCTCGCGGCCCTCCGGCAGGCGCAGGTCGATGCAGATGCTGCGCTTGTTGCGGTTGAGCGACTCGAAGTAGGAGGAGAAGCCGTCGACGTGGTTGCCGAGCGTGCGGCCGGGGTCGCCGCCGGGCTGCTCCACCTTGATCACCTCGGCGCCCAGGTCGGCGAGCAGCAGCGTGCCGAAGGTGCCCTGCTGAAAGCGGGTGAAATCGAGGATCGTGATGCCGGCGAGCGGGCCGGTGGCTTCGGGTACGGCTTCAGCCATGAGGCGCCTCCGAGGAACTAGAAAATAGGATAGAGGAAATAGGAAATAGGGGGCCGGGCCTCGTTCTATTTTCTATTTCCTGGTTGCTATTTCCTCGTCAGTAGCCCATCAGCGCGCTGGCGCGGGCGCCGGCGGTGGGAATCGGCCAGACGGCGTTCGGATCGACGGAGACATCGACCAGCGCCGGGCGACCGGCGGCGAAGGCGCGGCGCAGCGCCGGCCCGACTTCCTCGGGCTGCTCGACGTGCTCGGCGTGGCCGCCGAACGCCTCCATGATCTTGTCGTAGCGGGCCGACGGCGTGTACATCGCCACGCGCTCGGCGTGCGGCTCGTGGAACATGCGCCCTTCCAGGACGCCGCCCATGATCCCCTGGTTGTTGTCCACCAGAAAGACGACGTTGGCGCCGGTGCGCACCGCCGTCTCCACCTCCATACCGTTGAAGCCGAAGGCGCAGTCGCCGTTGGCCGACAGCACCGGCGCCTCGGGCCGCGCCAGCTTGGCGCCGATCGCGAAGGGCACGCCCACGCCCATACAGCCGTTCGAGCCGGAGTTGAGCCGGCTGGCCGGCGCGTACGTTTGCAGCACCTGGCGGCCAGTGGCCAAAATCACCTGCCCATCCACCGTCACAATCGCGTCGCGCGGCAGCACGTCGCGCGCCTCTTTGAGCAGGCGGTGCGGCGTCATCGGCGTCATCTCCGAGTTCAGCAGGTTTTCCAGCGCCTGCTCGTTCTTGGTGCGTGCCTCGCGCAGATCCGAGAGCCAGGCGCCCTCGGCACGGCGTTCGGAGAGGCCGGCAGCGCGGCCCTCCAGCGCGGTGTTGAGCTGGCGCAGTGCCGCGCCGGCGTCGGCGACGATGCCGACCTCCGGCTCGCGGTTGTGGCCGATCTCGGCCGGGTCGATGTCGATCTGCACGATCTTCACGCCGGGTGCCAGCCCGCGGCCCATGCCGAACATCCAGTTCAGCCGCGCGCCCAGCACCAGCACCACGTCGGCGCCGCGCATCGCCGTGCCGCGGGCGGCGCTCATGTTCAGCGGGTGGTCATCGGGCAGGAAGCCGCGGCCCATGGGCGAGGGCAGGAAGGGCAGGTGCAGCGTCTCCACCAGCTCGCGCAGCTCGCGGTACGGCTCCGACCAGCGCACGCCCTTGCCCAGCAGCAGCACGGGCCGCTCGGCCTCGGCCAGCAGGTCGGCGGCGCGCTCGATCGCGACCGGGTCGCCGGCGGGCGGCGGCGGCAGCTTTACGGCGGGGAAGAAGCGGACGTTCTCCTCTTCCAGCTTCGTCTGGAGCACGTCGGCGGGCAGATCGAGGTAGACGGGGCCGGGCCGGCCGGTCATCATCTCGCGCATCGCCAGCGCGATCAGCTCGGGCAGGCGCCCGGCGCTGTCGGCTTGATGTGCCCATTTGCTGACCGGGCGCATCATCGTGACCGAATCGGTCTCTTGAAAGGCGCCGCGGCCGCGCTGGCGCAGAGCGCTGGAGCCGCCGAGCACGAGCACCGGCCAGCAGTTGTCCCAGGCGACGTGCACGCCGGTGATGCCGTTCGTGACGGCGGGACCGGAGGCGAGAATCGCCACACCGGGCTTGCCCCCGACGTACTGATACGCCTGGGCCATCAGCACGGCGGCCTGCTCGTGGCGGCAGCCGATCGGGCGGATGCCGAGGTCGCCGCAGGCGCCGACGGTTTCGATCACCGGCCCGCCGACCACGGTGAAGATCAGCTCGACGCCCTGGTCTTTGAGCGCCCGCGCCACGATCTGGCTGCCCTCAATCTCGGCCATCTGCTCTCTCCTCGTCGCACATAGCACATACCGCACCCTGCCCGCACGGAGCCGGTCTGGTTGGAAGATAGCACGCGGGACGGGCATAGAGGGCGGCTCTCACAACTCCTGTGGTCGGATAAAAGGCAATGGGGGCTATGAGGGCTGCCCCCGTCGATCGCACGGCTGCCGGTGGCTCAGGCGGCGCGGCCGCGAGTCATCGTGTGCGGCTGCGGTCAGCCTGTAGCGGCTGGCGGCGCGGGCGGCGAGGCCGGTTGGCTCCTGTGCGGGCAGCGAGGGACGGAGCCACGAGCGCAGGCGAGAAAACATGCCTGGGCCGTCCGCCCTCATGCGCCGCTGCCGGTTAATCTCCCAGGGGTGGTCCAGCGTGAGCAGGATCATCAGCTCGAACGAAGGCATCGTGTCCTCCTTCTTGCGCTGTGTCGATTACATCCGAGTCTCAGGATGCGGCCCGCGGCCATGCGTCGGCAGCGATCCGTGGACGCGGCTGCGGCCCCGCCGATAGGACTGGCCCGCGCGGCGCTTCCCCGACCTTTGGCCGTCTCGCAATCGATACCGATCGCGGTTGCCCGCCCGCGCCGGCGCCGCTATGCTCCGCGGCATGAGTGACCGCGCACCGCTGGCGATCCTGGTGCCTACCCGCGGCGAGTTCGAGCCGTACCGCGCCTTGTTGCCGGATCTGCGTCCGCTCGACGTCGCCGGGCCGTGGGAGCTATATGAGGCAGCGGTGGGCGGCTGCCGGCTGCTGTTGATCCTGTCGGCGGCCGGGCCGGTCAACGCGGCGGCGGCGACGGAGCGGCTGATCGCGCAGTTCGCGCCGGCGGCGATCCTGCACGGCGGCTCCGCCGGGGCGCACAATCCCGCGCTGATGCCCGGCGACGCCGTCATCGGTTCGCGCTTCGTCATCGTCGCGGCGCCGGGGGTGCGCGAGGCGCGGATCGCCCGTGGGCTGCCCGGCTCGTTGATTCGCTTCTATCGCGGCGGTGAGACGGTGAGCCTTGAGTACATCGACGCCGGGGCGGCGCTGCTGCGTCAGGCAGAAACGGCGGCGGCGGCGGTCGCCGCGGCACTGGGACCGTGGCAAGCGCCGGGCTGGCCGCCTGAGCTGCCACGCCGCGCGCCCGCCCTGGTCAGCGGCATCGTCGGCTCGGCGGACGCTTGGACGGTTGAGGCAGACGAATTGCGCTCCCTGCGGGTCCAGTATCAGGCCGAGTGCGAGGATATGGAGAGCGCCTACGTGGCGCAGGTTTGCGCGATGCACGGCGTGCCGTTTGCCGCGATCCGCGTGATGTCGGACAACGAGGCCGCCTGCGCGCTCACCGCCGAGGACGTGCCGATCGCGATCGCGGAGGCGGGGGATCGAGCGGCGCGGGCGCTGCTCGCGCTCGCGGCCGCGCTGGCGCAGGCCGGCGACTGAGCGGTCGCTGGAGACAACGATCGCAGCGGCGCCAGGGCAGATTCTCCTCCAGATTGCTGTACTCTCAGGATCATCCCCACGAAGGGCAATTGACTCGCGGACAGGCGCGCTCTACGCTCGGCGCTGCCGTCCCTCCGTGGCGCCGCGCAGGGCGGTCGGGAGCGATCAACTGTGCGCATGCCTTCGCCGCGTCTGCTCTCAGCTATCGGCGCGGCGGCCGTGACGTCGCGGCATCTGTTGCCGGAAACCGCTCGTACGGGTTTCGGAATAGCCGGGGTCGGGTTGCTGGCTGCAAAGGGCCGCGGCAGCCGCACGGCCGATCGTGAGCCGCTTGCGACGCCGTTCGCCCTGGGAACGCCGGCGCTGCCCAGTAGCTGGATGAGCGGTTGACGCGATGGCACGATGGCAACAGGAGCGCAGGGCTGCCCGCAACGCCGACGCCGGCGATGCGCCGCTTTCCGGCGATTCCGCCGCGGTGAAGGCGCGGCGTGCCGGTCTCGCGGCCCGCTGGGCAACGCTGAGCCAGGCGGATCGGGCGGTCGCGCTGCTGTGGCTTGCGCTGGCGCTCGCGCTTGTCGGTATCGCGGCTGGAGCGGCGCTGCGGTCGGGTTCGCACCCGACGTCACGGCCTGTCCCCGGCGTGCGCGTCGCTCCCGCGGCCATCAAGCGGGCGCCTGGATCATTTGCCACAGCCACGGGCGTGTTCCCGGCCGTGGATCCCGCGGCGGCCACGCCGGCGCCCGCCCGTGCCGCCGCCGCGGTCCCCGACGACGCGATCGTGCCGGCAGGGGCAACGTTGATCCGTCGCGTGAACTTACCTGGCGCAAATGGCGGTCCCGGCACGATCATCGCCTACTGGCAATCGGCCGGACCGGGCGGATGTGCGCAACCGCACATCGCCGTCTTCCGAACCGACAGCAACGGGCGGTGGGCAGGGATTTGGGACACGAGCGCGAGCCAGAATGGCGAGCCGCCGCTTTCGCCGGCGACGGGCGGCCCGGCTGGCTGCACTCCGGCGATCGGCCTGTTCGCCGTCCAGCCGCTGGATACTACGGGGCTGCCGTTTCTGATCTTCTCTGCTGCCGCTGCCGACGGCAGCCAACGGGTGCTCGTAGAGTCGCTTGACGATCCGGCCAACGCCGAGCCCGCGGTCGTGCAGATCGAGCCTGGTGCGCAGATCAGCCTCGACGACGGGCCGCCGGCCGTGCTGGAGATTTCGCGGCCGGTCTATGCGCCTGATACGGCGGGCTTCGCCGAGTTGCAGAATCAGCCGATCGGGCGCGAGGACGATCTGCGTCGCTGGCAGAACGGCGCCTTTCAGTTCAGCAGCCGGGAGTTCTCGCCGAACTGCCTCACGGGCAAGACGATCGGCCTGCGCACGTCGGCGGCGGGCCTGCTGATCGCCTTCCGCTGCCCCGCTGGCGGCGCGGGCGGAGCCTACGCCGCGGTCATGGTGACTGGCGCCACGCAAATCGCACCGAACCTGCTCATCGGCGGGCTGCAGGCCAACGACGATGTGACCGTTGCCGTGATCGCGCCGGCGCTCGATGCCGATCCGAATGCGCTGCCAGTCGCGGCGCAGGTCGCTTCGCTGGCCGCCGCGGCCCGCCAGGCGGCGCCGCCGCCACTCAACTGAGCTGCCGAGCGGATGACCGCCGCGCTGCCTTCCCGGCGGCCGGGGCATGAGCAGATGCGGCGCCGGACGGCGTCAGCGCCTGCGGCGCACCGTGCGGGCGCGGTCCAGTGCCCAGAACTCGCCCGCGGCGGCGGAGCCGGCGGCGACCACGTTTGCCAGTACGGCACGGCGGCCCAGACCATCGCCCGCGGAACCGAGGGCCACCAGCAGATCGGCGATGTCCACAGCCGTGCAGGCGGTGAGCAGAACCGGCTGTTGCGCTGCCGGCGCCAGCAACAGCACGGCACCCAGGATCAGATCGCGGTTGCCGGCGATGCGGGTGACAAAGCGCGCGTCGGCTGCTGCGCCGGCTTCGGGCACGGCGAACAGGCGGGCAGCCAGCCGCGGACTGGCGACGATGAGCAGTCCGAGCGCCAGCCGGCAGACGCCAATGAAGCGGACGAACATCTGGTTGTGCCCTGGTGGGCGGATGCGCTCAGTCCGCCGCCGCGGAGACGGCGGGCGCTTCGCGTAGCTGCACGACGCCGGTTGCCGACAGGTCGCGCAGTTCCTCATCCGCCAGGCCGAGCTCCTGGCTCAGTACCTCGGCCGTGTGCTGGCCCAGCAGCGGCGCCGGAAGCATCTCCACGTCCGAATCGGTCATGCGGATCGGCGGCGCGATGAAGTCCCAGGCGCCGCGCTCGGGATGCACGAGCGTGCGCACGGCGCGGCGCTCGACCATGTGGCGGTTGGTGAAGATGTCGGCACTGTCGAGCACGGCGCCGCTGGGCACGCCGTGCGAGCCAAGATGCTCCCAGACCTCTTCTTTGGTGCGCTGGCTGGTCCAGGCGGCGATCTCCTCGAACAGCGCGTCGCCATTGACGTGGCGCGCCTTCGCATCGGCGAAGCGCGGGTCCAGCGCCAGCTCAGGCCGGTCGATCGCGGTGACAAGCGCGTCCCACATGCGCGAGGTGACGATCATGATGTAGACGTAGTCGTTGGGGCCGCCGGGGGCGCAGGGATAGAGATCCGTGGGGGAGACGGTGCGGTTGCCGCGGCGCGGCACGGGGTCGCCGGTGCGCTCGCGGTGCGAGAAGGGGCAGCGCATGAAGCTGGCGACCGATTCCTGCATTGAGACCTCGACCATTTGGCCGCGGCCGGTCTGCAGGCGCTGGATGTAGGCGGCCATGATGCCCATCGCCAGGTGCATGCCGGTGCCGGTGTCGCCCATGGTCGGGCCGGGGCGCAGCGGCGGGTCGTCCATGCTCCAGCCAGTGGTGCTGAAGGCGCCGCCGGCGGCCTGCGCCACCATATCGAAGCACTTGAAGTCTTTGTACGGCCCGGTGGTGCCGAAGCCCTTGAGCGTGGCGTAGATGACGGCCGGGTTGTGCTCTTTGAGCACGTCATAGCCCAGGCCGAGCTTGTCCATCGTGCCGAGCGTGAAGTTCTCGACGACCACGTCGAAGCGCGGCAGCATGCGCAGGAAGAGGCCGCGGCCCGCGTCGGTGGAGAGGTCGATGGCGACGCTGCGCTTGTTGCTGTTGAAGCTGAGGAAGTACAGCGAATCGTGGCCGCCGGTGGTGCGTTCGGTGTGGCGGCCGGGGTCGCCCACGCCGGGCCGCTCGATCTTGACGACGTTGGCGCCGAGCCAGGCGAGCAACTGGGTCGAAGATGTGCCCGCCTCGTACTGCGTCAGGTCGAGAATGCGCATCTGGTCAAGCGCCGGCATAGTGCCCGTGCCCTTTCAACTGGCGACCGCAACCGCCTGAGCAGGCAGGCGGACGGTCAGGAACCGATCGTCCCCATGCTAGCGGCGCGGGCGGCGCTTGCAAAGGGCGAATCGGCGCGAACAGCCTCGCCTATCATGTTCTGTAACGAAACGGCTGTGAACAATTTCACAGTTTTGACATGCGGTTGACGACACCGTACCCTTGGCCGGATCGGTAATCTGCTGAAGGTTCCTCCCCTTGTTAAAGAAGGAGTGGCTATCGGACGGATGCTGCGCCGCCGCCGCGGTGCTCGTTCAGCGAACAACGCGCGTAAAGTAGCCCGACTGCGCTGGAGGCAGCCATGTCCGACACCGTGCATTACGACGTGCAGTACCCCCCGCAACTCAACCGCGTGACCACGCTCCTGCGGATCTTCATGCTGATTCCGCACATCATCGTGCTCGCGGTTCTCGGCATCGCGATGGAGATCGTGACCCTCATCGCCTGGTTCGCCATCCTGATCACCGGCTCGTATCCCCGTGGCATGTGGGACTTTTCTCTATCTGTCGCCCGTTACGCCGCCCGCGTCAGTACGTACGGCTTTCTCGTGCGCGATGAGTTTCCGCCCTTCGGTGGCGGCGACGAATATCCGATCCAGTATGAGCTGGCCTATCCAGAGCACATGAGCCGGCTGACCACGTTCTTCCGTATCATTCTGTTCATCCCTCACTATATCGTGATTGGGCTGCTGAATGTCGCTCTGGAGGTAGTCACATTTATCGCCTGGTGGGCGATCCTGTTCACGGGGCGCTATCCGCAGGGAATGTTCAGCTTTGCGGTCGGCGTGATGCGCTGGCAACAGCGAGCCGGAGCGTACCTGCTCCTGCTCACCGACGCCTACCCACCGTTCAGCATGGAAAAAGCGCTGCCGGCGTCTGGCTACGCGACCGGAATGGCGTAGTCTTCCCGATACGATCAGCGAACCGGCCATCGCTCTCCGAGAACGGAGGGCGATGGCCGGTTCATGCGCGCCCGCGAAGAATCGCATCCCGCGGTAGGAAGGTGAACTCAGCCTACGATGCCCGTGCCGCCGCGCCCGCCAGTTCGGGGCGGCAGGCGCGCAGGGCGGCGCGGGCGCCAGCACTGTGAACGAGCCCGAGATCTGCGGGGGGATGCTGCAACGATATGGTGTCGCGTCCGCGTGATCTGGTATAGTACTCAGCGAAGTTAACAAATATGGCCAACGAAGCGCGACCGATTGACGCAAGCAGCATGCCTGACCTTTCTCGTCTAGTTCACGAAGTGAACCGGACTGGACGACCACGGCTCATTCAGGCTGGCGGTGAAGCTGCTCGCCTCTCCCCTGCTCGACCAGCTCGCCGGCGCGCGTCACTGACCCCGAAGCAGCGCGAGGATATCCTGCGGGCAACATTCGGGGCCTGGAAAGGCTTGGTGAACCCCGACCAGCTCAAGCGGGAGCTGAACGAGCTACAGCGAGATGAGCCGGCACTCCGCAGCCTATGAGTTACCTGCTGGATGCTGACGCGACCATCGACCATTTCTCCGGCGAGCCCGGTGTTCAAGCGCTCATCTCGACCCTGGCCAAAACTGACCTTGGCCTTGCTGCCACAACGCTGGTCGAGCTATACACCGGTGTGTTCCGCAGCGCAGACCCTATCGCAGCCGAGCGCGAGTTGCGCACCTTCTTGAAGACCGTCACCATCCTGCCCTTGACACGGCGTGTGATTGAACGTACTGCCCGTCTTCGGGTGGACTTGTTGAACCGGAATCTCTCGGTCAGGACGCGAGCCTTTGACATCTTGGCGGCGGCGTTCGCCCTCGAGCACGGGTTGACCATCGTGACGAGCAACACCCGCGACTATCGCGGCATCACTGGCCTGACCCAGCTCAACGCCCGGACTGGGCAGCTTACGCCACACTGATTCGCTCCGACTCTATGACTTGTCGGAGAATTCCGACATAACGGAAACGGACGCTTCGCAGGATCTGGGGCACGTCGCTGGCCGGAATGCCGGGCACTGGGAGACAAAGCGCTCGCCCATCTCGAAGTGGGACGCCATGTCCAGGAGGCACGCACGGTAGTCACGCAGGATATTCAACTGCTCGGCAGGGTCCTTCTGCGCCAGGCACATCAGCTTGCAGGCGAAGAGGCCGGCCGCGGCACCGACGTCTTCAGGACGCTCTAGAGCACCGGTCAAGTAGTTGACGAACCGGTGGTGGCATGGTGGGCTG
>CALFMN010000036.1 GCA_937879875.1 uncultured Chloroflexota bacterium
CGTCGTCGTCGCGGGCAGATCCAGCAACACCCAGTGGGTGAACGTGCCGCCGGGCGCGTCCGGGTCTTCGAGGATGACGGCGTAGGCCGCGGTGCCGTGCGGCGTCACGCTCCAGCTCAGCGGCGGCGAAAGATCGGCGCCGTCGCAGCTAAACAGCGACGGGATCGGCCCGCCGGTTTGGAACGCCGTGCTGGTTACGGCGAGGCCGCTGCCGGGCGCGGGCGTCGCGTTCTGATGCGAGCCGCCGCAGGCCGCCAGCGCCAGGCAGAGCATCACCGTGCGGCTTAGCCGGCCTCGGCGCATGGTTCTGCGCACCCGACGCCATGATTGGTTCGTGTTGCACCACACCGCGTCTCGCCGAACTCCTGTCGCCGCCAGCCGAAATGCCGGCGCCCCTGGCAGCGCGACCGCGCCGGCCGTGTTCTGTCATCTTGCCGGATCTGGGCGCCTGATCGCTGCTCGACCGGGGCGCCTGCTGCTACGATCGCGCCACAGCCGCGGCGGCTCAGCGGCGCGGCCGGAGGAAGTCAGCATGTGCTGTCCGGTCTGCCGCAGGCCCGTGCAGATCGAGCCCGGCCCCTTCTGCTCCGCGTCGTGCCGTTTCGCTTTCCGCGAAGCGCGCCGCCAGAGCTACGCCGGGCCGGCCGGCCCGCTGCCGGTGGAATTGGTCAACGCCCTGCACGCGCAGTTGCAAGAACAAGGCGCTCTGCCGTGCGCCGATCCTGGTTGAGGCGCGTGTGGCCGCGGCACGATTAGATCGGCTGCCGTCAGAACACGTCGTCGCGCTCGCCAAACTCGAACTGGTAGGTGCGTTCGGACAGCTCGGCTTCAGAGACGACGCCGCGCTCGATCAGCAGTGCCTCGAACGCGGCCAGCCAGCGCTCGTAGTAGCTGGACGGGTCAGCGCCCGCATCGGCGCGCGCGATCTCGCCGATCAGCCGCTGGCGGAACTCGTCCCAGCCGTAGAGTTGCTGTTCGTGCAGCGCCACCGCCATGCCGAAGGCGCGGCCCTGCCACGGCGCCTCAAAGACCAGCTCGCCGTTCTTGCGTGGCGCGGCCACCCGGCCCGGCATGTCGGCGACGAGGCGTTCGACCGCCGTCGCCCCCTCCCCGACCCTCTCTATCCCAGATCGCGCGGAGCGCGATGACAAAGACGATGGGAGAGGGAGATCGGATTCAGCAACCAAATCCAAAGAACCCCTCTCCCAACGCTCCCCTTTCGCGTGGAACGCGATGTTAGAGAGCGGAGAGGCAGGGGAGGGGGCAGGGGGTTCGTGCGGCAGCGCCGCTTCAGCAGCGCGGCAGGGGCGAAAGTCGTCGACCGGCTGGCCGTCGGGCCGCTCCTGCCAGGCGGAGGCGCTGAACCGCAGTGCGGCGAGCGGCGCGCCTGGCGGCACGAAGCCATCGGCATCCAGCAGCAATTCGATGTAATCGTAGAGGTGATAGACGAGGGCTCCGCTGTTGAGCGAGTGAAACCACAGGGCGCGGCCGTCAAACAGGAGCAAGGCCACGTTGGCGAGCGCGCAGGGCCCGAGGCAGCCGCCGATCGTGAGATGGACGATATTGCGCAGACGGCGCCGCTCCCACTCTTCGTGATAGAGGCCGGCAGGGACGGAGGCGAAGCCGTCTTCCACGCGTCCGCAGCAGCAGCCGTCCTTGCAAACGAAGAGCTGGCCGCGCGGCCGGGCCACGTTCACCGGCCGGCCGTCGGCGCGCTGCACGATGTTGCGGCGACGCTCGTACATGGTGCGGCTCAACCCGCGGGGACGGCGGCGGGCATCGCAATCTCGGCCACGCCGATCAAGGAATCGCGCGAGACGAGCGGCACGAGCTGCGCCTCGCTCAGACGCTCGCTGCCGGCCGGGCGCAGCGGCAGCACCATGTAGCGCAGCTCGGCGCTGCTGTCCCACACACGCACCTCGCGCTCGGGCGGCAGCTCGACGCCGAACTCGCGCAACACGGCGCGCGGCTCGATCACGGCGCGCGAGCGGTAGGCGGGCTGCTTGTACCAGGTGGGCGGCAGGCCCATCACCGCCCAGGGGTAGCAGGAGCAGAGTGTGCAAACGACCATGTTGTGCACGGCCGGCGTGTTCTCTACCACGCGCAGATCGCCGTAGTCGAGGCCAAACTCAGCCAGCGCCGCTTTAGGCTGCTCGAGCAGCAAGCGCTTGTATTCGGGGTTCGCCCAGGCCCGCGCCACCGCGCGTGCGCCGACCAGCGGCCCCGTATCCTCGGCGTACTGCCGCACCACGCGGTCCACCAGATCGGGCGGCAGAATGCCTTTCTCCAGCAGCAGCGATTCGAGTGCTCGCACCCGCGAGGCGACATACTGATCGACGTTCGGATGGTTCTTGCTCGTGGCCTCACCCCCTGGCCCCCTCTCCATGCCAATGGAGAGGGGGGAACTGTGGAGGGTTGCTGTTTGTCTGGGCTACGTCTCGTGCCCTCTATTCCCTGAACCCTAACCCCTATTCCCTATCGAGGTACGGCTCCCAGAGGTCGAGGTAGACGAGCTGATGGGGCTCGGCGGCGGGGCCGAACAGCTCGCCGGCCTCGAACTGGACGCTGTAGAGCGGCTGCGGCTGCTCGCCCTGGCCGTGCGCGTTCGTGTCCGGGAAGACGTGCGTGCCGTGGCAGCGGTGAATGATGCCGCGCTTGCCGCGGGCGTAGCGCGGCAAGCGCGTGTGTCCGATCGGGTGCATGTTGTGCGTCACTACCGCGTCCCCGACCCTAAAGCGCGGCGGTCCGGCCGGCTCGCGCTCCGTGCCGGGCATGAAGCGCTGCACCGGGCGTCGCACCGCCGGCGGCGGGCCAGAGAGCGCGGCGCCGGCAGGTGCGTCTGGACGCTCCACGAAGAAGTCGGTGCGCTGCGCCAATTCGGCGGCGGAGAGCACACCCTTCTCCAGCAGCACGCGCGTGACGCCATCGAGCCAGTGCTCGTAGTAGGTGGTGCTCAGATACTCGGCGTTGCCCATGCGCTCGATGCCGTGGCGGAACTCGTCGATGTTGAGCAGGTTCTGGCCGCGCCCGCCGACGGCGTGCTGGATGGCGACCATCGTCGCCTCCCACGGCGCGTGAAACGGCGGCTCGTTCTGCTCGCGCACCACCGGCCCAAAGCCGTGCATACCGCCCAGGTCGTGAATGCCGTCCATCGCCGTTCTCCCGGCAGCGCCGATACCGGGCATGATCGGGGAGCAGCGCAGAGTGTGTCAAGGCGTGGGTGCGGCACTGAACTGCTCGCACCTCGGCCTGCGAGGCGCAGCAGAGTCTACCGGCCGCGCGGTGCTGAGCGCGGCCCTCAGCCAGGCTGCGCGTTCAGCAGCGCCGCCAGCTCAGCGTGGCCGCTGGCGGCGGCGATCGCGGCGGGCGTTTCACCGGCGTCGTTCGGCAACGCTGCATCGGCGCCGGCCGCCAGCAGGGACTTGGTGAGCACACGGTCGCCAGGCTGGGCGGCAGCGTGCAACGACGTCCAGCCCCCATGCTGGCGGGCGTTCACGTCCGCGCCGCGCGCCAGCAGCAGGGCACAGACGGCGTGATGCCGGCCGGCCGCGGCGCTGTGCAACGGCTGCACCTGCATCGCGTTGCGGGCGACGGCGTTCGCCTCGGCGCCGGCGTCCAACAACGTACGCGCGGCAGCGGCGAAGATGTCGAGCGATGGTTTAGCTGCCAGCAGCGCGTCCACGCTCTCGCGCTGCATGCGATAGAGTGCAAAGAGCACGGCGGGCAGCCCTTCGGCGTTGTGGGCGCCCGCCAGCGCAGGCTCGACGGCGAGCATCCCGCGCAGCGCGGCCACGTCGCCCATCTCGATCGCCGCGAACAGTTCCGCCGCCTGCGCCATGATCGCACCTCCGGAGTTACTTAGCTTTGCTAATGAATTGTAGATCGTGAGCGAGCCGCCGGCAATGGAGATTGGCGCGCCTTCTGTCGAGCAGGCGGCGAGCGCGGACGACGTGGCGCAGCGGCTGCACAGCGTCGCCATTCACCTGCTGCGGCGGTTGCGGCGCGAGGACGAGGTGCTGGGCATCAGCGCCGCGCGGCTCTCGGCGCTCTCGGTCGTCGGCTTCGGCGGGCCGCGCACGCTGGGCGAACTGGCGGCGGCCGAGCAGGTGCGCCCGCCGACGATGACGCGCATCGTGGCCGCGCTGGAGCGGGCGGGGCTGGTCGAGCGCGTGCGCGACGCTGCCGACGGCCGCGTAACACGTATCGCCGCCACGCAGCGGGGCCGCGCGCTGTTGGAAGAGGGCCGCGGCCGGCGTACGGGCCGCCTCGCGACCAGGCTGCGCACACTGCCGCCCGCCGACCTGGCCACACTCGAGCGTGCCAGTGCGCTGCTCGAAGCGCTGCTGCACGAAGAGGCGAACGGCGCGAAGAGCGGATAGCCGATCGCCGAGGCTTGGCGGAGACGCCGGGCTGGGCGGTCGGGCGACCTCACTCCCCCTTACCCCGCTCTCCCATACACAACGTGATCGAGGCCGCGAGAGGATTGGGGCTGTATGGGAGAGCGGGGCGATCCCGCGTGCAGCAGCTCGAAAGGGCGTCGGGTTAGCCGTACACCAATCGAAACGCTCGACGCCGGATCGTCTCCTTCCTCTATTATTGGGGGAAGGAGACAGGAGAGGATGGGGGCCACGGAGCGCTCGCCTCACGCGTCCGCGCCTGGCCCGCGGCCCGGATAGTCCATGCCGACGTGGCCGGTCTCGACGAGCCGGTCGAACTCGGCCGGCGGCAGGTCCAGCAGCTCGTGGTAGACGTAGTCGTTGTCCTGGCCCAGCAGCGGCGCATGGCGGCGGATCTGGTTGGGCGTCTCCGCCATGCGGAACATCAGGCCAGGATAGTCGTGCGTGCCCGCCTCCGGGTGCGCGACTGACTCGAAGAAGCCGCGCTCGCGCAGTTGCGGGCAATTGAAGACCTCGGCCTCGTTCTGCACCGGGCCGGCGGCAACACCCGCGTCGGCCAGCGCCCGCCACAGCTCGCGGTCGTGCCAGTGGCGCGTCTCTTTGCTCAACAGCTCGTCCAGCTCAGCGCGCCGCTGCCAGCGCGAAAGCGAATCGACGAAGCGTGGCTCGGCCATCCAGGCCGGCGCACCGAGCACACGGCGCAGAGCGTTCCATCTCACATCGTCGCCCGCGTCGATCGCGATCCAGCGGTCGTCGCCCTGACACGGGTAGACGCCGTGCGGGGCGCGGCTGGGGTGGCCGTTGCCCTGGGGCGGCGCCACGCGGCCGTTCATCGTGTAGTCCATCACGAACTCGGCCAGGTACGGCACGATGTTCTCGGCCTGCGACATCTCGATCTGCTGGCCCTTGCCGGTGCGGCGGCGGTAGCGCAGCGCGGCCAGCACGGCGAAGGCGCCCATCACGCCCGACGCGGCATCGGCGGTGAAGGCATCCCCGGTCATGTCCGGGTTCAGATCCGGATAGCCGCGCAGCAAGTGGTGGCCCGTGAGCGACTCCATGTGCGTGCCGAACGAGCGCCAGTCCTTGTACGGCCCGCTGAGGCCGAAGCCGGGCATGCGCAGCATGATCAGCACCGGGTTGACCTTAGAAAGCTCTTCATAGGTAATGTGCGCTCGCTCGATCGTCTCCGGCACGTTGTTTTCCACGACCACATCGGCAACGGCCACGAGCTTCAGGAAGGCGTTGTAGCCCTCGGGGTAGAGCAGATCAAGGGTGACGCTCTTCTTGTTGCGGGCGTGGCTGTTGAATGAGGGCGTGCGGTTCCAGGGGCGGGGGCCGGGGTCGAACTCCGGCGGCGCGCTGAGAATGGAGAGGCCGCGCATGCGCAGCGCCTGTTCGCGCGTGATGCGTGTCTCGGCGCCGCGCGTGGCCGGCTGGATATGCTGCAGCGGCTCGACTTTGATGACCTCGGCGCCCCATTCGGCCAAAAGCTGCGTGCAGTGCGGCCCGGCCCACACGACCGTGATGTCGAGCACGCGAACCCGTTCGAGCGGCAGGCTGATGCCCCTCATAACCCCCGTCCCCTTCTCTCCCATACACAATCAGCGGGAGATCTGCCGCGTGGATAGAGCGTATGGGAGAGAAGGGGCGATCCGGCGGCGGGCGTTCCGAGGGATGTCGCGTTAGCCAGCGATTGATTGAGCACCGATGTGAGCTTCTTCCGATTCCCTGCGCCCTTCGCCCTTCGTTCTACACCACGCCTTGCTCGCGCAGGCGCGGCAGATCCGCCGGGTCCACGCCCAACTCGCCGCAAAGAATCTCGGCGTTGTGCTCGCCGAGCAGCGGGGCGCGGCGGGCCGGCGGGCGCGGGCTTGCGCCCATGATGAACGGGCGCCCCGGATAGAGCAGCGGGCCGGTGTGCGGGTGATTGATCGTCTCCCAAACGCCGCGCTCAGTGAACGACGGATCGTTCACGATGTCGGCCACGGTGTTGACGGGCGCGGCGATCAACTTGTGCCGCTGCGCGGTCATCGCCGCGTCAAGCTTGGTCCGCCCCGACAGCCACGCGAGATAACTCGTCTCAACTTCCTGCACCAGCTCCGGCTCGCCCGCGAGAGCCAGCGGCGAGAGACCCGCGGCCCGTTCCAGCAGATCCTCGCGGCCGATCAGGCGCAGCAGCGTGGCGAACCGGGCCGCGTTGGAAGCATGCAGGTTGACGTAGCCATCGGCGCAGGGGCGCACGCCCACGCCCGGCCGCGAGCCGGGCAGGGCGCGTTTGGCGATGTCGCCGGTATAGGCGTGGCCGGTGAGATTGATCGCGCGGCGGTCGCGGAAGGCGGCCTGCGTCTCGTAAATCGAGATGTCGATGTGGTCGCCGGTGGGTGTCTCGCCAACCTCTGCTGCCTCTTCGGCGGCGTAGAGCGCCAGCAGTGTGGCGTAGGCCGCGACCGAGCCGGCGTGATACTGCACGATGTTGCCGGCAAGCTTCAGCGGCTCGCGCTCGCGGTGGCCGGTGACGTTCATCGGTCCGCCCATCGCTGACAGCGTGATCTCGCTGGCAGGCAGATCGCGGTAGGGGCCGTTCTGGCCGAAGTTGGAGATTGACGTCAGCACGAGACCGGGCCGCAGCGCCTGCAACGCCTCGTAGCCGAGGCCCAGCCGCATCAACACGCCCGGCTTGAAGTTCTCCACCACGGCATCGACGCGCGGCACCAGCGCCTTTGCCAGCGCCAGCCCCTTCGCCGTCTTGAGATTGAGGGTGACGCTGCGCTTGTTCGTGTTTAAGTGCAGGAACGAGCCGCTTGCCTCGGGGTCGGGGATGTCATGCGGGAACGGACCGAGGCGGCGCGCCGGGTCGCCGGCGGGCGGCCGCTCGATCTTGATCACGTCGGCGCCGAAGTCGGCGAGCAGCATGGTGCAGCGCGGCCCGGCCAGCCAGTGGGTGAGATCGAGCACGCGCAGACCGGCCAGCGGGCCGAGCAGTGCAGGCGCGACGTCGCCGTCGCTCATAGTAGCGCCTCGGAACGGAACTCAGCAGGCGGGCTCACACGGACGGCCAGTGCCGGATTACGCGCCGCCCCGCCCGAGCATGGCGAAGTTTAGCCGGCAGTGCAATGGTTATTTGGCGTCGCGGTGGGATATTGAAAGGAGATCGAGGCTCCGCCGGCAGCCCTCGACGCGAGCAGGAGGGACGCCATGAACAGCAACGCCACGGGTATCGCGCTCAGCGCTGAGGAGGCGGGCATTGTCGCCGATTTGGTGCACCAGAGCCTGAGCAATCTGCGCGAGGAGATTTACAAGACCGACAACTACGATCTGCGCCAGGAGCTGCACCAGCGCGAAGCGCTGCTGAAGGGTCTGCTGGCGCGGCTCGAAGGCACAGCACAGGCGGGAACGTCAACCTGATCCATCCGGTGTGCCCGCGCGCCGGGTTCGCGAGCACACCGGTGGTTCAATCCGCCAACGGCTCGTCGTGCGCCAGTCGAGGTTGGCGGCGAGGCTGCGCTCGGTCAGCGCATCGCGCAGCGCATTGCCGAAATCGACCAGCGTGGCGATCACCCAGTAGGCGAGGCAGCACCGCCCGCCGGTAGTCCGCCACGCAGCCGTCATACGCGTAGCCCTGCACGCCGCGCGCAAGCAAGGCGGCGCGATAGCGCTGTCTCAGTCGCGGCAGGCGCCAAGGAATTCGCAGATAGCGGCGTTCACGGCCTCCGGCTGGTCGCTGTGGATGTTGTGCGTGGCGCTGGCGATCATGCGGCGCTCCAGATCGGGACGCACGCGGCCGATGCGCTCGCTGATCAGCGGCTCGATGTCGAGGCTGTTATCCGCGTAGAGGAACAGCGTGGGCACTGAGAAGGCGCGCAGATCGTCGTCGCCGACGGCCATCGTCTGGAAGGCTCTGCCATGCGCAACGGTGATCGGCGCCTGCGCGTGCAGGCGGGCGATGGCTTTGGGCGAGAGGCGCGCCTCCCAACCCTCGCCAAGCAGTGGCTCGATCGAGGCCCGCAGGTAGGCGATCGGCCCGTCGCGATCGGCGTGCTCCAGCGCCCGAAAGGCGGCCCATAGCGCTCCTCCACGAACTCCGGCGGCAGCAGACTGCTGAGCGTCGGCTCGATCAGCAGCATGCGCCGCACGCGCTCGGGATGCTTCAGCGCGAAGACGAAGGCGATCGCCTCGCCGGTCGAGTGGCCGACGAGATGGGCGCGGTCGATGCCCTCGGCGTCCAGCACGGCGAGCATGTCGTCCGCTCCGGTCGTGTCGAAGCCGTAGTCGGGCGGCTCGACCGATGGTTCGCCCGTGGCCGCGCAGGTCGCGCAGGATCAGGCGGAAGTGCGGCGCCAGCGGCTCGCGCTGCTGCTTCCAGGTCACACGGTTGATAAATCCGCCGTGCACGAAGACGATGGGCTCGCCCTCGCCCACGACTTCGTAGTGCAGCGGCGTGCCGTCGCTCGCCGTGACGGCGCAGCGTTCGCTCAGTTCAAGCGTCATGATCGGGCTCTTGTACGGGGAGGATGTGCTGCCGACCGGGGAGGAACGCGGGCCGCGAAAGGCGGAGGAGGAGCGCCCGGCGCGGCCCGCGCACCCTGACCGGAACCGGCGTCGCGGCGGGCAGCGCGGCGGCTTCCCGCGCGGGAATCAGCACCGCCAGGCGGGCGCGACCACGTACTTGTAGGGCAGGTTGCGCAGGCGCGTGGGGCGCCTCCTTCTTGGCCGGCCCTCACCCCCGCCCCTCTCCCGATGCTGGGAGAGGGGCGATCCGGGGGGAAGGTCCGTGAGGGCGTCGAGCAAGCAAGCCGTTGTAGGGGCGCACAGCGTGCGCCCTTCGCGGCGAAAGCCGCGAGCAACGGCGCGCCGGAAAACCCGGCGTCGCTTCGGATCAGCACCGCCGGATCGCCCCTCTCTCCCATACCGCTCCCAATCCTCTCGCGGTCTGCAGAACCCGTGTGTATGGGAGAGAGGGGACGGGGGAGTGAGGGCCCGCCACGCCCCCGCAGCTACCGCGCCACGGCAGCCGCCTGGCCGACCGCGACGCGCACCACGTCGGACAGCACGATCTCGTACGGCGCGGCAAGGTACGGCCCAGCCGGGTCGTCCTTGCCGAGTTGCGCGATCGCCGGATCGTTGAGCGTCGCCACGCAGTCGGCCGAGCGGTCGAAGTGGAGGTAGAACACGTACTGCGTCGTGCCGCCCGCCAGGCGTGAAAGCGCAATGGACTGCAGGCCGCGGCCATGCCGTTCAAACTGCGCGATGACCTCACGCATCGTCTGCTCGAACCCCTGCTGCACGCCGGAACCGCTCTTGATGGTGATCATCGACGTGAAGCCATAGCCCGGTCTGGTCGGCCGGCCGACGCCGGCGGCGACGGACTGCCAGCCCGTTGTCTCGCCAACGATGGTGAAGATGCCCTGCGGGATCGATTCGAGTTGGGCGCTCAGAGCCGGGCTGCGCGCGAGCGCGAACGCCGCCGCCTTGTTCTCCAGGGTTGAGGCCAGCCAGAAGCAGCCGGGGGTGCTCAGATCCTGAAACTGCAGGGTGTCCAGCATGCCGGGAACTTGCTTCGTGAACGTCAGGTATTGCTCGCTGATCGCAGCGTAGGCGGCGAGCTTGCCGGGGTGACGCTGACACGCGTGGCGAAGGTATACATGGCCGTTGTCCCCTTGCGTGACGTTGCAACCGCTTTTGCGGTTGGTGGGTGCATCTGGCGGCCGGGCGGTTACTGCGGCCGCACCAGCAGTTCGAAGACATCGGGCGTTTCGACCGGCGCGGCCAGCAGCGGGATCAGCTTGAGGGTGCGCTCGCGCAGCGCCGGATCGGCCAGCGCCGCCGCCCGCGCCTTCTCCAGCGCGGCCAGGTTTTCGAAGCTGCCGACCATGCCGACCGTCGCCGGCCCGCCGGAGACGCGCAGCCAGAGGCTGTGCGGGTTGCCCGCGGCTGTCAGCCGCTGCGCCGTTTCCCGTACAGCCGCCAGCACGTCCGCCCCGTTGCCCGGCGCCGGAGCGAAGCTGAAGCGGGTGGTGAAGCGGCCGACGCCCGCCGGCGGATTGGCCGTCGAGACGTCGGGCAACTCCCACAGCTCGCTGATCGGCGGCACGGTCAGCAGCGTCGGGAGCCGCGCGGCGAAGGCCGGGTCTGGCGTAAAGGCCTCACGCGCCTTCTGCACCGCGTCCAGCGTTTCGTACGCCCTGAGCAGCGCGAAGTACGGCCCATCGCCCCACAACCGCATGGCGAGAACGGACCCATCGCCGGGCTGGATCAGCCTGCGCAACGCGTCGCCCAACGGGCCGAGCTGGCCCGGCGCTCCCTTGAACACGACGCGATTGATGAACATCTCAAGTCCTCCAGCTCTCTTTGTGCGGCGACCACTGGCTCTCTGCCCCGTCTGCCGCCAGGATCCGGTGCCGCCGGCGCGCCGCTGGCGCGCGTGCTGCGCTCATCGCGCCTCCTCCAGTTCCGCGTGGCGGCCGCCTTGCCCCGTCACTGCTCGCAGCCCCACGGTAGGGTTCTGTCTTCGGACCGCTGCTCCGAAAGCGCTCCGCTTTCGCTCCACCCGCGCAGGCGCCGGCGCGAACCTGTTGTGCGCCGCGGCGCGCGGGCACAGGTGCGATCAGGCCAAACTCACCGGCACGGGCACGTCCATCCCCAGCAGGGCGTTGAACCGCGCCCAGTACTCCGCCTCGGGCAGCTCCCGCCAAAGGGCCACAAGCGCCTCATCGCTCATCGCGGCGCGTCCGGCCGCGATGCGGACAGCGTCATCGCCCACCAGCCAGCGCAGCCTGGGCTCGGCCGTCGTAACCGCCTCGTAGATTACCGCCAGCTGCCAGACGTGCGCAAACTCACCGCAGCCAGCTTCCGCATCTCTCGATCGGACCAGCGGACCGAGCGCGATCACGGCCGTGTGCTGCGCCACCAACTGGCACACCTTGGCGCCGCCTTCCTTGACCAGGTCCAGCAGCACGGTGAACAGTTCAGCGCCGCCGCGGCCGCTGGCCGTCGCCGTCTGCCAGAGCGCATCGGCCCAGACCAGCCGCGTGAAGCTCTCGATATCGGGCCGCTCCACCGCGCTGTAGAGGAATTGCACGAGCTGACCCGGGCTGATGGTCCCCGCCGTTTCGGAACCGTTCACAATGCCGACTCCTTGCGTTCCCCTGCCCTGCCAGGGGCGAAGCCGCGATCTCGCCCATCGAGTTGAGCGGCACTTCAGCCAGGCCGCGCTCATGGCTCGAAATTTCGCCCGGTGGGCGGCCTGCGGCGATCAAGCGGCGTGACCGTACCCAGTCACGACGGTCATGCGGCGAAGAAGCGTGTTCCAGACTCCAGCAGCAGGATCACGAGCAGCGCGCGGCGCCCCGCGGCAGCGGCCGTGGCCAGCGTGTCGGCCGCGCCCAGCGCGACGTACTGCTCCCCGAGCCAGGCGTGACGACGGCGGACCCGCGCGGCCAGCTCCTGGTCCACGGCCATGCGCGCGGCGGCCGCGGCGCACAGATCGAGTGCGGCTTCACCAAAGCGGGCGATGAAGGCGGTCAACAGCTCCACCTTGGTGTCGCGGATGACGGCGTCCAGTTGCATCGCACTCCCCCTGCTGCCCACGGCCGGCGCCCCGCCGTCCCGTCGCTCACGGCCTGAGCGTAGTAGCCGGCAAGGGGTTTGCCGCTCCAAAAACGCTCCGATTTCGCTCCCCTGCGTGGAGGCGCGTTGAAGTAACGACGTGCTGTTATGCTTTCGCCGTTCTGCCGGGCGAGGCCGCAAAGTGCTGAGGGTGAGAGGAACGGGGTCAGGAAATGCGCTGCCGTTCGCGGGCGAAGTTCGCCGCCTCGACGCGGTTGGCGGCGCCGGTCTTGGCGAAGATATGGTTGACGTGGCGCTCGACCGTGTTCAGGCTCAGCCCGAGCTCCAGCGCGATTGCGCCGTTCGGCCGGCCGGCCGCGATCAGGCGCAGCACTTCGACCTCGCGCGGCGTCAGTTCGGCCGATCCGCCGGGCCCGCGCCGCCGCAAGGACGCGCCCCGATCGGCCGGGACGGACGCGGGCCGCTTGCCCGCTGCCACGATGGCCGCATACGCGCGGGCGTCGCGCAGCGTGCGCGCCAGGGGGCGGGGGCGGCCCTCCTGCCATAGGGCGGCGAACGCTTCCTCGCCCAGGGCCACGCGCACGCTTTCAAGAACCGAGACGAAGTCGCGGTAGTCCTCCGGCGAGCGCCGCAGGCCGTTCTCCGCGCGGCCGCGCTCGGCGGCGCCGTCCAGGCGGGCGAGGGTCTGCCCAATGCGCCGCTATGCCTCGCTGTGCGCCCGCACGCCTGCCAGAAGGTGGCGAGGTCATTGACCGCTTTGAGAAAGGCGGTCTGTCGACCCTCGCCTTCATCGACGGCCCAGTCGAGCGCCGCGCGCAGTTCGGCGTGCTCGGCCTCGAAGCCGGCGATGAGCTGCCGGACAGGCCGCTCCGGCGAAGCCTGCCACCAGCTCGTCGCGAGATCGAAGCACCAGGCGGCGTGGCGCTCGCGCAGCGCCGGCTCCTCGCCCGCCGCCCGCGCCTTCTCCAGCGCGTAGAGCCGCACGGATTCCAGCATGCGGCAGCGGGCCTCTCCGTCCCGCTCGTCCACCGAGACTAGCGAGTTGTCCACCAGGCCGCTCAGCGTCTCGAGCATCGCCCCCGCGGGCAGCTCCGCACGGGCACAGACGTGCTCGGCCGTCTCCAGCAGGCAGCCGCCGGCAAACACGGACAACCGCCGCAGCAGCGTTTGCTCGGCGGGCGAGAGCAGCGCGTGGCTCCAGTCGATCGCGGCGCACAGCGTCTGCTGCCGCTCGGGCAGCGAGCGCCCGCTGCCCGCGAGCAGACGGAAGCGATCGTTCAGCCGCGCCGCGATCTGCTCCACGCCGAGCACACGCACACGCGCCGCCGCCAGCTCGATCGCCAGCGGCAGCCCGTCGAGCGCACGGCAGATCCGCGCGACCACCGGAGCGGCGGCCGGCGAGCGGGCGAAGGCCGGATGCACGGCCTTCGCCCGCTCGATGAACAGTTGCACCGCTTCGCTGCCGACGAGCAGGGCGAGAGCCCTCGGCCCCGGCGGCGCGTCCGGCAGATCCGGAGGCAGCGCCAGCCCCGCCGCGGCCGCAAGCACCTGTTCGCAGTTGTCCAGCAGCAGCAGGGCCACGCGTTCGGCCAGGGCGTCGGCCAGCATCTCGGCGGTGTCGCGTCCGAGCTGCTCGTAGATGCCGAGCGCAAGCGCGACCGCAGCGGCAACCAGTGCCGGATCGCGCACGGCGGAGAGATCGACCGGGTAAACGCCGTCGGTGTAGCGGTTCTGCGCCAGCTCGGCCAGGCGCCAGGCGAGCCGCGTCTTGCCGACACCGCCGGGGCCGGTCAGGGTCAGCAGCCGTGCGCCGCGCAGCAGCCGGCGCAGTTCGAGTAGCTGCGCCTCGCGCCCAACGAAGCTGCTGAGCTGCGCGGGCAGCAGACCAGGGGCGCCGCGCCGCATTGCCGGCCGAAAGGGGATCGGTTGCATCTCTCGGCCGCTCCACGTCCAGCGGCGCGGTGCCGGCGTCGACGCGCGGCGCCTCAATCAGCGCCCGCTGCAAGGGGGTTGTATGCCATTCTCGTTGCGATGTCTGATACAGTACCGCAACAATGAACCCGCGACAAGGCAGCATGCGGCCCCCTGCCCTCACCCGTCGTGACTGTGGCTCTCCCACGCACATGAATAGACACGCATCGATAATCGATAAATGAGTTGAGCAAACCGCGAGGCTATCGCGGGCAGTGTGGGAGATCAGGCCCGCCCACCGCGTTCATTCCAGTGCCCCGGCCACGACCAGCGCGGTCAGCTCATCGTCCGAGAGGCCAAGGATCCGGCGCAGCACCAACTCGTTGTGCTGGCCAAGCGTAGGGCCGGGGCGGGTAACCTGCGCCGGCGTACGCGAGAGGATCATGCGCGAGCCTTCCAGTGGCACCGGCCCCAGCTCCGGGTGGTCGAGCGTCACAAAATGGCCGCGGTGGGCGAGCTGCGGGTCGGCGAAGGCGTCCGCTGTGCTGCTGGCGCGATGGACAGGCACGTCGGCGGCCTGTAAGTATTGCTCGATCTCGGCCACATCACGCTCACACGTCCAGTCCGCGATCGCCGACTCCAGCGCCTCGCGGTTGGCCTGCCGCGCGGCAAACGTGGCGAAGCGCGGGTTGGAAACCCAACCATCATTGCCCGTGGCCCGGCAGAGCGCCCGCCACTGCCCTTCATCGGCACAGGCGATCGCCACCCAGCGGTCATCTGACGACGCGCTCCGCGTGTCAGAAGACCCCGCTGCCGGAAAGACGCCGTGCGGCGCCTGCTCGTGCGAAACGTTGCCATCGCGGCGCATGGTGCGGCCGTTCACCGTGTAATCGAGCAGCGCCGAGCCGATGAAGTGGATCGAGGACTCGCCCTGCGCGAGGTCGATCCACTGCCCTTCGCCGGTGCGGCGGCGGTGGTCGAGTGCGGCCAGTATGGCGCTGGCGATGTAGCGCGGCGAAACGTAGTCGGTGTAGGCGAGGAAGGGACCGGCCGGGTCTTTGTCCGGCCAACCGGCCAGCTCGCCGAAGCCCGCGATCATCGCACCCATCGTACCGAAGCCGGCCAGCGCCGCCTCCGGCCCTGTCTGGCCGTTCAGGCAGGTCGAAACCATGATCAGGGTGGGGTTGATCTGCCGCAGTGCGGCGTAGTCCAGGCCCCAGTTGCGCATCGCTTTGGGCGAGAAGTTCTCCACCACCACGTCGGCCCAGGCCACGAGCTTGCGCACGACCTCCAGTGCTTCCGGCTTCGCCAGGTTGAGCGTGAGGCCGAGCTTGCCGGCGCTGACATTGGCGTAGCCGCCGCCGCGCTCGATGCCGGGCACGTTGTCTTTGTAGGGCACGTTGGTGCGCAGGATGTCGGGCCGCACCGCGCTTTCGACGTGCACGACGGTGGCGCCGTAGTCCGCCAGCGGCCGTACACCCATCGGCCCGGCGAACACCCAGGTGAAGTCGAGGATCTTGAGGCCTGCAAGCGCGGCCTCACCCCCCGGCCCCCGCTCCAGTTCCTGGAGAGGGGGAGGCTGCGGAAGGGGTATTGATTCTAAAAGTTCGGCGTTGTGCTCACCGAGGCGCGGGGCGGGGCGGCGATACTGTAAGGGGGTGGCGCTGAATTTCGCGAAGGGACCGGGGTAGATTGCGGTCGCGGCCGAGGTGGTCTCACCCCCGGCCCCTCTCCGGGAACTGGAGAGGGGAGACTCCTCGCTACTCCTTACTCCCTGATCCCTATTCGCTACGGCGGGTTGCCAGAAGTCGCGGGCGTTGAGCTGGGCGCCGTGGACGAGGTCGGCCGTCGTGGCAATCGGCACAATCAGCAGATGGCGGCGCTGCGCTTCGGCGAACAGCTCGGCCTTCGTGCGCGTACGGGTGAACCGCTCGATCGCGGCGGCCACGCGGTGCAGCTCGCTGATCGGCTCCTGACCGTTGAGCAGCAGCACCGTATAGCCGATCCAGTCCTTGTCGCGCGTCGCCTCGTCCACGAAGCCCTCTTCACACATCCAGGCCAGCAGCCGCGCGGTGAAGGGACCGAGCAGGCCGCCGAACAGGAACGTGACCGAGACGAAGCCATCTTTGGCGGGGTAGACGAAGCGCAGGTCGTACGGGCCGATCTTCAGTCCGCCGCCGGCGCGGCTCACCGGGTTCGAATTCCAGCCGTGGCAGAGGATCGCGGACTGCGTGGCCATCATCGCCGAGACCTGCGCCGAGCAATCGACGTGCTGGCCCAGGCCGTCGCGTGTCCGTGCCGTGAGGGCGATCAGTGCCGCCGTGGCCGCGTCGGCGCCGGCGTGCAGGAACGCCTGCGGAACGACGACGCGGCAGGGCGGGCGGTCCGCGTCGCCGGTGATCAGCAACACACCAGAGGCGGCGAGCGCGGTGAGGTCGGTCGCGGCCCAGCCGGCCTTCGGGCCGCTGCTGCCGAACGGCGTGATCGAGACGTGCACGATGCCGGGATTCAGCGCGGCGAGCGCATCGTAGCCGAGGCCGAGCCGTTCGAGATAGCCCGGCGTGTACGACTCCACCAGTACGTCGGCGCCGCGCACGAGCTGTCGCAACCGCTCCTTGCCCTCCACGCTCTCGATATCGAGCGTGATGCCGCGCTTGTTGCGCGAGAGCGCCCACCAGCTGAGACTGCGCTCGGGATCGGGCACGTCGCCCGCGAAGGGGCCGGCGCGGCGGGCGTTGCGGCCGCCCGGCGGCTCGACGGCGATCACGTCGGCGCCGAGATCGGCGAGGATCTGGCCGCAGATCAGGGCGCCGTCGTCGGCAAGATCGAGCACGCGATACGGCTCCAGCATCGGTCACCTCTCCAGGCCGTGATCTTCCAGCCGCCGCCTGCACACTAGCACTCGGGCGCCGGCAGCGGCAGGGAGCGAGGCACGGCCTCTGCGGCAGTGTCTCGCCTGTACCGGCGTTTCGCCGCTGCGGTGGGAAAGCGAACAGCCGGTGTGTTGCGGGCTTCACACAAGCGACTATCCTGGCGCCGCGCAGCGGGCGTATGAACAATGAACGCGGCCGCAGCGACGTAGCCGCAGCACACAAATTGAGGAGTTGCGCCATGAAGTCACTCACTTCGCCCATCGCCTTCACGCCGGTGCCGATCCCTTTTCCGATTGAGCCAGTCCGGCTGAACACGCGGCCGCTATAGGTCTAACCGGATCGACTTAGACATGGTTTCAAAACCGGCAGCCTGACGCCGTCGGCTGCTCGCGAACAGAACCGCGAGCCGGTTTTGAAACCATCCGTTAGTCAGGCAGGGCGGCTAACAGCGATTCGCCCTGCTCTGCCCTTCCTCACGCCGACCAGCGGCTGCCCCACCGCCGGACTACCAACATGCGTCGTATAATCCGGCCGTCGGATCGGTCGTTTCCGGTCGAGCGAGAAGAGGCGATGCCACGGTCGGAAGAACGCACGCCGCTCGTCGGGCGCAGGCGCGAGCTGTCTGCGCTGCGCTCGCGGCTGGACGCGGCCTGCGACAGTACGGGCAGTTCGCTGCTGCTGACCGGTGAGGCTGGCATCGGCAAGTCGCGTCTGATCGCGGAGGCCGCGGACGAAGCAGCGTCGCGCGGCTTCCGTATCCTCGCCGGTGCCTGTTTTCCCCACGATCGCTCGCTGCCCTACGCTCCGCTGCTCGACCTGCTGCGAGGCGCCTGCACGGGCCTCGGGTCGCAGGACCTGGCTCGCCTGTTGGGCCACACCGCGCCGGACCTTGCGGCACTTCTGCCCGAACTTACGGCTCGGCTGCCCGGCCTGCCGCCGCTCCAGTTGTTCGGCGCTGAGCAGGCGAAGCGTCGGCTCGTCCAGGCGCTCGTCGAGTTCTTCGCCCTGCAGACCACCCAGCAGCCTGTGATCGCCGTGCTGGAAGACCTGCACTGGAGCGACGAAACGAGCCTCGAGTTCCTGCCGACGCTGGCCCGCCGGATCGCGGCGCAACCGATCCTCCTGCTGCTTACCTGCCGTGCCAACGAGGCGCCGCCCGCGCTCGCGGCGCTGCTGGCCGAGCTGGGGCGCCTGCGTCTCGCCGCCGAGCTGCCGCTCGCACCGCTGACGCCGGCCGAGACAGCCGAGATGGTCCGCGCCGTCCGTGGCGGCGCCGGTCTGACGCCGCCAGGCGCCTTCGACCAGATCTACGCGTTGAGCGAAGGCAATCCGTTCTTCATCGAAGAGCTGCTGCGTGAGTCCCCTCCGTGGGCGCTGGCGACCGATGCCGCGGCGCTGACCGCAGTGCCGCGGTCCATCCAGGCCATGGTCCGCCGCCGCACGGCCGAGCTGAGCGGCCCGGCGCGCGAGGTGTTGCTGCTCGCCGCCGTGGCTGGTCGGCGGGTCGACTTCGCCTTGTTGCAGGAGTTGACCGGCAGCGACGAGCCAGAGCTGTTGCGGTCCCTACATGAGCTGATCGCCGCGCAGTTGATCATTGAGGAGTCCGCGGAGCGCTTCGCCTTCCGGCATGCGCTGACGCAGCAGGCCGTGGCCGCCGAGCTGTTGGCGCGCGAGCGCCGAGCCCTGCACGGACGGGTGGCCGAAGCGCTTCTGCGCCAGGGCCCGGCCGCCGTCGAAGAACGCCTGGCGGACGTTGCCTATCACTGCACCCTGGCCGAACGCTGGCCCGAGGCCATGGAGTATGGGCGCCGCGCCGGCGAGCGGACGCAGGCACTGCATGCCCCCCGCGCGGCCGTCGAGCAGTTCACCCGCGCAATCGAAGCCGCGCGCCGGCTCGGCGTCACGCCTACGGCCGGGCTGTACCGCGCTCGGGGCCGGGCGCACGAAACGCTTGGCGCCTTCGATCCCGCTCTGGCCGACGACGCAGCAGCGCTCGATCTGGCTCTGCGCGAAGGCGACAAGCAGGCCGAGTGGCGGGCGCTGATCGATCTCGGCTGCCTCTGGGCCTCGCGCGATTACCAGCGCACGGGCGAGCTTTTCCGCCGCGCGCTGACCCTGGCCCGGGCGCTGGGCGACCCGGCAACGCTCGGTCACAGCCTCAACCGGCTGGGCAACTGGCACGTGAACATCGATGAGGCGCGGACGGGGCTGCCGTATCACGAAGAAGCGCTGACGCTCTTTCAGGAAGCGGATGATGAGCGCGGCGCGGCGGAGACGCTGGACCTGCTTGGCCTGGCGCTCGCCAGCGTCGGCGATCTGGTCGGCGCTGCCAGCCGCCTGGACGCGGCCGCCGCCCTGTTCCGTGCACTGGACGATCGTACGGCGCTGGTGAGCTGCCTGGTGATGCGGCAGGCCTGCGATTACACGTACGAGACGGAGACAATGGCCGCCGCCGCGTTTCGAGATGCTGACTTCACCCGGCCGGCGAGCGAGGCGCTCGGCATCGCGCGGATGATCGGCCTGCGCAGCGACGAGCCGTTCGCGCTGTTCATGATCGCGCAGTCGCTGGCCATGCGCGGCGAGTTCGCTGCGGCGCTGCTGCTTGCGCGGGAAGCGCTCACCATCGCCGAGGAGATCGGCCACCAGCAGTGGCGCACCGGTGCGCACTACGTCCTGGGCGTACTGAGCCTCGACCTGCTGGATCTGCCGGCCGCGCTGCGGCACCTCGAGCGGGCGGTGACGCTGGCGAACGAGATCGGCTCGCTGAACTGGTTGCGCATCGCCTCGGGCGCGCTCGGCTCAGCCTGCGCCGCCGCGGGCGAACTGTCGCGGGCCGAATCCGTTCTGGACGCCGCGCTCGGCGGCGACAGTCCCGCGGAGACGATCGGCGGGCGGCTCGTGCGGCTCGGCCGCGCCGATCTGGCGCTGGCTCGCGGCGTTGCTCTCGAAGCGCACCAGATCGCCGAGCAGTTGATCGCGACGGCGCCGCACGCGCAGGAAGCGGCGATCCCCCGGCTCTGGCTGCTGCGCGGCGAGGCACTGACGGCGCTCGGCCGCCTGCCTGAAGCTGAAGCCGCGCTGGCAGAGGCGAGCATGGCCGCCTCCAGGCTCGGACTGCGCCCCTTGCTCTGGCGGATCCACGCCGCGACCGGCCGTCTGCAATGGGCGGCCGGCCACCGCACTGCCGCCCGCGCGGCGTTCGCCTCGGCGCGAACGCTGATCGACGAACTGGCCGCGCCGCTGCCGGAAGAGCTTCGGCCAACGTTCCTGCGCGGCGCCCTGGCGCGCCTGCCCGAGGCGCAGCGAGCGACCGAACCGGCGGCACGGTCCACGTTGCCGGACGGACTCACGCCACGCGAGGCGGAGGTGTTGCGCCTCGTCGCGGGCGGGCGGAGCACGCGCGAGATCGCCGCAACGCTCGTACTGAGCGAGCGCACCGTCGAGGGGCACATCGCCAGCATCTACGCCAGGATCGGCGCCAGCGGCAGGACCGCACGCGCCACGGCCGTCGCCTACGCCCTGCGCCACGGGCTGGGGGACGCATAGGCGACGCCCGCACTTCGCTCTACATCCTCAACACCCATCTGTGCCCGTATTCTGCGCCCGCCGATTCGGGTACTCGGCCGGCGCGAGGACGCGTACCGGTACGCATGGCGGCGAAACCGGCCGGCGATACCCTCCTGCTTGCCGGGCAGGCAGAGCCACTACGTGGGCGGCTCTGCCGAATATGAAGGAGGGCGAGATGACGGCGGAAGCGGCGATCGATCAGGCGAGGCTGGAGGCGTTTGTCGGCAAGGCGCTGGGCGACACGAGCGGCCTGATGACCACCGTGCTGGCCGCGATCGGCGACCGACTCGGCCTGTTCAAAGAGCTGGCGGCGCACGGTCCGGCAACCAGCGCTGAGCTGGCCGGCCGCGCCGGCGTGAACGAGCGCTACGCTCGTGAGTGGCTGGGCGGCATGGCCAGCGCCGGCTATCTCGACTACGAGTCGGCGAACGGCCGCTTCACCCTGCCGCCGGAGCACGCGCCGGTGCTGGCACAGGAGGCGGGGCCGGTCTTCTTCGGTGGCGTCCATCAGGAGATTCTCGGCACATTGCCCGTGATCCCGAGGGTGATCGAGGCGTTCCGTCGCGGCGGCGGCGCGCCGCAAAGCGCCTACGCCGACGACTTCTATGAGGGACTTGAGCGCTTCACTGCCGGCTGGTTCGAAAACCTGCTGCTGCCCGTCTGGCTTCCGGCGGTACCGGCAGCTCTGGCGAAGCTCGAACGCGGCTGCCGCGTGGCCGACGTGGGCTGCGGTCGCGGCCGGGCGCTGATCGCACTGGCGCAGGCGTACCCCGCCTCGCGCTACACCGGCTACGACCTGCACGGACCGACGGTCGCCCAGGCGACGGCGAATGCGACCGCTGCCGGCGTGGCCGACCAGGTGAACTTCGTGCAGCTCGACGCGGCTCATGGCCTGCCGGAACAGTACGACCTGATCACGACCTTCGATGTTGTGCACGACACCGTCGATCCGCGCGGCCTCCTGCGGGCGATCCGCCAGGCGCTCAAGCCGGATGGCCTGTATTTGTGTCTGGAGATCAACTGCTCCGAGCGGCTGGAAGAGAACGCCGGGCCGCTTGGCGCCCTCTTCTACGGGTTCTCCGTGCTCTACTGCATGACCACGTCGCTGGCCGGCGGCGGCGAAGGGCTGGGCACGGTTGGTTTGCCAGAGCCGAAGCTGCAGGATCTCTGCAAAGAAGCCGGCTTCGGCGGCGTGGAGCGCGTGCCGCTGGAGAACCCATTCAACAGCCTCTACGTGGCGAAGCCGTAGCCTGTGTTGGGAAGCGGACCGTCAATGGAGAAGCTTCTCGCAGCGGAAGGAACTCGCGCCATGCAGCTCTTGAACGGCCGAACTGTCGCAGCTCGTTCGGCGAGGATGCGATGCGGCAGCTCATCATCGTGCAGAAGCAGTAGCGGCGCCGACGAGACGGCGCCGGGCGGGGTGGGCGAGCAAGGAGGACAACGATGATTATCGAACGGCTGGTCTGGCGAGCGAGGTTTGGGCAAGGGGACACCGTGACGGACGCCTTCGGCCGATGGAAGAAGGACATCGCACCACGCTTCGGGCTCGGCGTCCGCATTTTGGTGGATGTGACCGGCCCAATGTTCACGGTGGTGGTCGAGAGCGAATACCGGGACATGGCGCACGTGGCCGAAGTGGCCCCACAGCTGCAGACGCTGTACGGCGAGGCCGAGTTCCAGCTATGGTTCAACACCTGGCAGGGAGCGGTGGAGCACGGCAGCCGCGAGCTATTCACCGTCATCGGCTGAAGTGCTGCAGGTCAGACCAGTGCGGAGCAGGGGTGGCTATGCCTGACTTCAGCGTGCCTGGAGCACGCTTCAGGGCAGATCAGAGACGCACTGCAGGACAATACGCTGGACACCTTTGGAGGACGGCTATGGCGAACCAGTACAAGCAGTTGACCTGTCGAGATGCCGGAGCGGAGTGCGACTTCCTCGTTCGGGCCGAAACGGAGGAGGAAGTGCTGGAAGTCGCCGGCGGCCACGGAAAGCGTGTCCACGGGTACAAAGAGATTTCGCCGGAAATGACGGCGGCGATGAAGTCGATTGTCAAGACCGTGGATGTGCCGTAGCCCCGGCGAAGTTCGCACCGAGCCGGAGGCCTTCGGGACAAGCGGCAGAACCTCACGGTTGTAGACTGACTGAAGTGCAGGTACGGGCGGCGAGCGCGGGCTTGCCGCCCATACCCGCGGCGGGGCCGCGCTCAATGCTTGCGATCAGCGAAGTGTCAGCCCGCTCGATCCTGACGAAGACGGGCGGCTTCCTCGCCAGCTTCGACTATTCGCTGAACCCCTATCGCGGCTGCGCCTTCGGCTGCGGCTACTGCTACGCCGCGAGCTGGGTCTATGACGCGGCCGAGCGCGAGCAGTGGGGCCGCTGGCTGCAGGCAAAGACCAACGCCGCGGCGCTGCTGGCGAAGGCGGCGCGGCGAGGCAAGCTCGACGGCGCCCGCATCTTCATGTCCTCCGTCACCGATCCGTACCAGCCGCAGGAGAAGCGGGCCGGCATCACCCGCGCCTGCCTGGAGGTGCTGACGGACAATCCGCCGGCGCTGCTCTTCGTGCAAACGCGTTCGCCTCTTGTCGCGCGCGACATCGATCTGCTGCGGCGCCTGGGCGATCACGTGCTGGTAGGCATGAGCATCACCACCGACAGCGAGGAGGTGCGCCGCACGCTGGAGCCGGCCTGTGCGCCGATCGCCGCGCGTGTTGCCGCGATCCGCGCGGTGCGGGCAGCGGGCATCCCTACGATCGCCAGTGTCGCACCGCTTTTACCGTGCGATGCAGAAGGGCTGGCGGCGCTGCTGGACGGCGCGGTGGATCGCGTCGTGGTCTCGACCTTCCGCGACGACGGCGGCGCCGGCTCAAAGACGCGCCCGGCGGCCTACGAGCTGATGCGTGAGCGCGGCTGGGCGCCGGCCTGGCTGACGGAAGGCTACGAGCGGCCGGTCGTGGCCACGCTGCGCCGCCGCCTCGGTGACGTGGTGACGGTCGGCCAGGCGGGGTTCAACGTCGAGCGGGCAAAGGTCGCAGGGCGTCTGGCGTAGAAGCCGCCCGCGCCGCTACCGTTTCGGCCGGTGCGCGTGCTTCGGGTGGTTTTTCAGCTCCGGGTTCAGCGGATTGTCCGGCCAGCCACCTTGCAGCGTGGCGATGATCTCCTCGGAGACGCGGCGGTGCATGCGCGCGATCGCCGCGTCCGAGTAGAAGCCGTTGTGCGGGCTGAGCACGACATTCGACATCCGCAAGAGCGGACTGTCCGCGGCCGGCGGCTCCGTCTCGTAGGCGTCGATGCCGGCGCCGCCGATCCAGCCTTCCTGCAAGGCGCGGATCAGCGCCGCCTCGTCCACCACGGCGCCACGGGCGGTATTGATTAGCACGGCCCGCGGGCGCATCCGCTTGAGCTGCGGCTCACCGATCATGTGACGCGTTTCGTCGTTCAACAGGCAGTGGATCGAGATGTAGTCGCTCTCCGAAAGCAGCGTGTCCAGCTCGTCAACAAGCTGCACATCCGACGCGCCGGCCGGCGGCGCGTCGAGATACGGATCGTAGGCCAGCACACGCATGCCCAACGCAAGGCAGCGCCGGGCGAAGGCTGTGCCGATGCACCCGCAGCCGACGATACCCATCGTTTCGCCCGTGATCGGGCCGATGTGCGCCTGCGAGAAGCCGCGCCAGCCGCCGGCGCGCACGCTCTTGTCCAGCTCCAGCACGCGCCGGTTCACCGCCAAAAAGAGCGCGAGCGCCTGGTTGGCCACCTCGTCGGTCCAGATCTCCGGCAGATTCACGGCGAGAATGCCGTGCTTCGTCATGCCGGGGATGTCGAGCGTGTCGTAGCCCACGCCGGTGCGGACCACCACCTGACAACGCTGCATCGCCGTGGCAACGCGCTCGGTGATATATTCCCCGACCACGATCAGCGCGTCGGCGTCCCGCACCGCCGCGATCAGGGCGTCCTCGTCCGCCAGCCGCCCGGCACGCAGCACGCGTGCGCCGATCGCGCCCAGCATCGCCTCTTCGACGGAGAGGTCCTCGGTCGGCCCGGCCCTCGTGTGGACCACGGTGAAGCGCTCTTCGGCCATAGTCGCGTTGCTCCTGCAGGTTAGTTGGCGCGACCCATTATCCGCGCTCACTGCACAGCGTGCATCCACGTCCGCGAGATGGGTGCGTTTCCCGATCGTGCGCCGGGCGTAGCTCCCGACCATTATGCGAGAGTTTCGCAAGTGCTGAGCAAAACGCGAAGGCGGGCATGGTGAACAAGGCACGCGGGCGGACGATGAATGTGCGCAGCGGCGTCGCGACAGGCGACGGCGATCGGTCCGCCTTTGCCGATCGGGCGCTGGCAGCGCTGCACGCGCTGGCACTAGCCGCCGGCGGCGTTGCCGATCCGGCCGAACTCGCCGGGCTCGCCTGCGTGCATGCCCGTGATCTGCTCGACGTGCGACACGCCACGCTGCTGATCTGGGACGAGACCGAGCGCGCCCTGGTCGTGCTGGCGAGCACACGCCGGGTCCGGACAGGGTTCGCCGGCGTCCGCTTTCAGCCGGGCGAAGGGCTCAGCGGCGCCGCATTCGCCCGCAATGCGCCGGTCGTGGCCGACGCCTACGGCGACGGAGCGGAACATTTGCCCTGGGCGGTGGCCGCGGCCGGAGTCGCGAGCGCGGCCGCCGTGCCACTCTGCGCCGGCAGCCGCGCGATCGGCGTGCTTTCGGTTTGGACCACGACGCCGCACACCTTCACGGATGAGGAGCTGCGCTTTCTCACCCTGCTCTCGACGCAGGTGGCGCCGGCGATCGAGTTAGCCCGCCTCGCCGCCGAAAACGCGCGCGGCCGCCAGCAGGCCGAGGCGCGCTCGGCAGCGCTGGCCGCCTCCGAAGAACGGCTGCGCACCACGCTCGATGCGATGGCCTGCGGCGTCAACGTGCGGGCCGCCGATGGCCGCCTGCTCTACGCGAACGAAGCATCGCGCAAGATTCTCGGCGACGCTCAGGCAGAGCAGGGCTATACAGATGCGGCTGCGCAGCGCTGGGATGTGCTCGGCGAAGACGGTTCGCCGCTGTCTCCGGCGCAGTCTCCTCATGCGGCGGCGCTGCGCAGCGGGCAACCGGTACGCGATGCGCTCGTCGGCGTGTGCAATGGCGCGGGCGAGCGGCGGTGGCTGCGGGCGAGCGCGGTGCCCTACGCCACCGGCGACGGGGAGGCGATTGCGGTCGTCAACAGCTTTCTCGACGTTACCGAGCAACAGCGCGCCGCCGAGGCATTGCGCGCCAGTGAACAACGCTTCCGCGACCTGTTCGAGCAAAGCAACGACGCCATCATCGTTCACGACCGCGAAGGGCGCGTGCTGGATGCGAACAGCCGTGCCTGCGAAATGCTCGGGTACGGCATCGAGCGCTTGCGTGAGCTGCGCCTGCAGGCGTTACAGGCCGACCTGACCGATGTTGAGCTTGACACGATATTTGAGCGCCTCTCATTGCGGCGCGGCGTTCGTGGTGAAACGCGGCTGCGCCGTGCGGACGGCCGCATCATCGATGTGGACGTGAGCGCGCGCCTGTTGCGCGACGATGCGCCGCAGATCATCGCCATCATCCGCGACGTCACCGCGCGCAAGCAGGCCGAGGCAGAGTTGCGCCGGCAGCACGGCTACCTGGAGGCGCTGCATGAGACGACGCTTGGCCTGCTCAACCGGCTGGAGATCACCGACCTCCTGCCCGCGCTCGTGAACCGAGCGGCGATGCTGCTCGGCGTCGAGCACGGCTTCGTCAACTTGCTGAGCGCGGACGGCGAGACGATGGCCGGCACAGGCGGCGTGGGGTTGTTCAGCGGGAAGACGGATGGCTTTCAGCGCGGCGAGGGTCTGGTTGGCGCCGTCTGGCAAGCGGGCGCTACGATCGCGGTGGCCGACTACGCCCTCTGGGCAGGCCGCGCGCCGGGCGGCTATCGCGATGTCGTGCGCGCCGCGGTGGCTGTGCCGCTGCGGTCGGCCGGTGAGGTCGTCGGCGTGATCGGCCTGGCCCGGCTCGAAGCGGGCCGCGCCTTCACTGCGGCCGAGGTAGAGCTGCTCGAACGCTTCGCTCAGCTCGCGTCGATCGCCTACGACAACGCGCGTCTCTACACGGCGCAGCAGCGCGATCTCGAGGAACGCATCCGCGCCGAGCGGGCGTTGCGCGCGGCCGAAGAGCGCTATCGCGGCATCTTCGAGAACGCGATTGAGGGCATCTTCCGCACGCGCTTCGACGGCCACTTCCACATCGTCAATCCCGCGCTGGCCCGAATCCTCGGCTACCGAGCGCCGAACGAGCTGCTTGCAGCCGACCCGGAGATCCGCGGCCTCTACGCCGATTCGCGCCGCACGGACGACTTCATTCGCCGCATGCAAATCTACGGTGTCGTTACGGACTTCGAGTTCGAGCTGCGCCGCCGCGATGGCAGCACGGCGTGGGTTTCGGTGAACGCGCGCGCCGTGCCCGACCCTGAAACCGGCGGCGCCGGCGTTGAGGGCACCGTCGCCGATATCACCGCCCGCCGTGCGGCCGAGCGACAACTGCGGGAGAGCGAGGAGCGCTTTCGCCTCGTCGCGCAGGCGACCAGCGATGCGATCTGGGATTGGAATCTGCGCACGGGTGCGATCTGGTTCAGCCGGAGCATCGAGCGTCTCGGCTACGACACCGACCAGGCGGCGCAACTCGGCTTCCTCTCCGCAAACCTGCACCCCGACGATCGCGAGCGCGTGCTTGCGAGCTTCCGCGCCGCCGTGGAGGGCGATGCCAGCCTGTGGGCGGAGGAGTACCGCTTCCGTCGTGCGGATGGCACGTTCGCGGCCGTGCTCAACCGCGGCTTCATCGCGCGCAACGGCGCCGGCCGTGCGGTGCGGATGCTCGGTGCGCTGACCGATATCTCGGAGCGCCGCGAGGCGGAGGCGCGCTACCGCAGCATTTTTGAGCGCGCCGCCGAGGGGACCTTCCGCATCACCTGGGACGGGCAGTTCGAGGCGATCAATCCGGCCGGGCTCGCGATCCTGGGTTGGGCCTCGCTCGAAGCGGCGATGGCGATCGTCCGCCCACTGCCCACGCTGGCGGCCGATCCGCTGCAGCGCGACGCGTTGCTCGAGCGGCTGCGCGAAACTGGCGCCGTCACCGACATGGAGTTTCGCCTGCGTCGCAGGGATGGCCGCGTCGTCTGGGTCTCGATCAATGCGCGTGTGGTGCCAAACGTCACGGGCGAAGGCACGATCCTCGAGGGCACCTTCTCCGACATCAGCGCCCGCAAGGCGGCCGAAGCGGCGCTCGAACGCTCCACGCGGCAAATCACGGCGCAGAAGCGAGAACTGGAGAGTATTCTCGCCAACCTCTCGGACGGGCTGATGCTCGCGGACGATAACCGCCGCCTCTGGCTGATGAACCCCGCCGCCCGCGCCATGTTCGGCCTGCCGGCCGAAGGCGACCCGGACGCGCTGCTGCGCGCGGCCTCGCACTGGCGCATGCTCGACGCAAACGGCCGCACGCTCGAGCATGACGAACTGCCGCTGGCGCGCGCCTCGCGTGGCGAGCAGATCTCCGCGCTTGAGCTGCAGGCCGAAATCGCCGGTCGGCGTCGCATCCTTTCCACCTCGGCCGCGCCGCTGCGTGCGCCGGACGGCACGCACCGCGGCGCCGTCGTGGTGCTGCGCGACATCACCGAGCTGCGCCAGGAGCAGGAAAACGTCGCGCAGAGCGAACGGCTGCGGGCGCTGGGCGAGATGGCCAGCGGCGTCGCGCACAACTTCAACAACCTGCTGGCCGTGATCCTTGGCCGCTGCGAGATCCTGCTTGGCGTGGTCGGCGCCACCGACGCCGGTCCGTTGACGACGCCCCACGCCGAAGTGATCAAGCAGGCCGCGCTGGACGGCGCCGAGACGGTCAAACGGCTGCAAACCTTCTCCGGCATGAACAAGGCACGCCCGGCCGAGGCGATGGACCTGGCGGAGGTCGTGCGCGACGTGGTCGAGTTCACGCGCCCGCGCTGGCGCGACGCCGCGCAGCAGGCAGGACTCACGATCCAGATCGATACGCAGGTCGCGCCGCTGCCGGCGCTCTCCAGCAATCCATCAGACGTGCGTGAGGTACTGGTCAACCTGCTCTTCAACGCGGTCGATGCCATGCCACGTGGCGGCACGATCCGCATCGGCACCCGCCGTCGCGGCGGCGACGTGCTGCTGTGGGTGCAGGACACCGGCGTGGGGATGGAGGAGAGCGTACGCCGGCGCGTGTTCGAACCGTTCTTCACCACCAAAGGCGCCCGCGGCCACGGTCTCGGCCTGAGCATGTCGTATACGATCGTCGAGCGCCTCGGCGGGCGCCTGTCGGTGCAGAGCGCCCCGGACGCCGGCGCGACCTTCACGATCGCACTGCCGTTCCGGCCCTACGAGCGCCAGCCGGCACCGGCCGTGGGCAGCGTGAACCGCTCCCTATCGCTGCTGCTGGTCGATGACGAGACGGAGATTCTGGCCACCACGGCGTTGCTGTTGGAGCTGGAGGGACACCGCGTAACCACGGCCAGCAGCGGCGCTGAAGCCTTGCGCCTGTTGCAGGCGCGGCCCGGCCCTGGCCGGCTGGCGTTCGACGCCGTGCTGACCGACCTGGGCATGCCCGAGATGAGCGGTCTGCAGCTCGTCGGCGCGATCCGCGCGGCCGGCCGTGGGCTGCCCTGTCTGCTCGTCACCGGTTGGGGCGCGGAACTCACGGATGACGACGTGCGCGCCGCCGGTGCGCAGGCCGTACTGCCCAAGCCCTTCGCCGCCGCGGACCTGCGTGCGGCGCTGGCAGAGCACGTAGCGCGGTCGGCCTGCTGACGCGGCGACAGCTTGAGGAGCGCCAGACCCGCGCCTGTGTCGGCGAAGCGAGGCACCTAACCCTGCTTTCGCAAGCGAAAGCTGTCCCTTCCCGACACAGGAAGGGTGGGGTTCGAGGACGCACATAGGGCTAGGAGGCCGACCCGTCGGCCATCCCACAAGGACACCGCCGCCACGCCGCCGTCTGGCGCCGTCGGGAGCGCTCCAGCAGTCCCTTTCCCGCCTCGGGAAGGGACAGCTTTCGCTTGCGAAAGCAGGGTTAGGTGCCCCGCATGGGCGCCAGCTCCAGGGTAATCATCCGATCGCGGGCGGTGTAGGCGGGATACCGCGCCTACGCGCCGCAGGGCGCCTGCGCCCGCACGTCGGGCGGCGCCAGGCGCGAGAACTGCGGGCCGCAAAGCAGGATCGATCCCGCATCCGTATCCAGCTCCGCCATGCCGTAGGGCAGCAGCGTCAGCGAGGCGTCGCCGAACGCGGGCAGTGTCGCGCCGTCCGTGCTGTTGAGCACACTGCCGTAAAGCGTGTCGCCCTCGATATCGCTGAAGCCGTCGAAGTCGAGTTGCGCCTGGCCGCCGGGCACGATCTGGTTGCCGCGCAGGTCGTCGCAAGGCGGCGTGGGATCGTCGGAGCACCAGGAGTAGACGCGCCAGGTCGCCGAGGCGCTGCCGTCGCCCGCGACGTTGAGCGTGAAGCCGTGCCGGCCCCAACTGCCGGTAAAGGGATTGTTCGCCGCGTGTGCCGGTCGGGCGCTGCCGGCGCCGGCGAACAGGCTAGCCGCGATTGCCAGGGAGGCCGTCGCCGCCAGCAGAATGCGCACAGGCCGTTGCCGCGTCGGGAGATGATGCATAAGTTCGTTCCTCCACGGTCGGAATCGTTCCCGTCGCGCTCAGCGTAGTCACAGAGGGTATTGTCGCGGCGTTGGCGACTTTCACACCTTCGCTGTGAAGTCGCGGGCGGCGACGCGCGGCCGTGCTTCTGGCCCTACCGCTGTGCCGGTGCTACGATCCGACCGTGAGCACGGCGATTGCGATGGACGATACGGCTTATCTGGACGAACTTCAGGTGCAGATGGAGGAGCTGGGCTTGCAGCAGGCGCCGAACCTCGGGCGCTTCTGCGGCTTCTGCTACGGCCGCCTGCCCGACGGCGAAACGCTCTGCCGCTACTGCCATCGCTCGGTTGACGACGTCACGGCGGTAAGCAAGGTGCCGATCTACGTGCTGCGGCTCTATCTGGCGAAGCGACGCCGCGAGGGCATCCTCGTCAACAGCTTCGCCTTTCTCGGCCTGTTCCTCGCCGTCGTACTGTCGGGCGTGATCTACTTTTTCCTGATCGGCAACTGGCGCATCATCGCGCTGCTGGTGCTGCTGGCGGCGGGCTGGTACTTCGCCAACCTGCTCGGCTACAACGTGGGCGGCACGCTGGGCTACAACTGGGGCCGGCGCGTGCGCGACAACTACTGGCTGCGCTATCTTGAGGACCGGCGCAACGGCGTGGCGCCCGAAGTCTAACGGGCGCAAGCCGCGCGGCAACCACTCGGACAGCAGGTGAGCGGCGTGGACGAAGGGCTGGCCGTGTTCCTGATTGCGCTCGGCATCGCGGGCGTGATTTCGCCGATCGTCGTCGCGGTCATCATCACGGGCCGCTCGCCCAACCGCGTCTGAAGCCGGCCAGTTCATCCGGCAGTCAACTCGGCGCGAGTGTCGTTCACCACGGTCTGCCAGTCGGCGCGTCGCGGCCGCGCACCCGCGCCGATCGCCAGCTCCATCAGATCGGGAAGCAGGATCGACCCGCTCGGCAGGTGTGTCTTCTGCAACCCTGCCCAGCCAACCTCGGCGCCGCCGCCCAGATGCAGATGCGGCGTGGTCACATGGCTGCGCCCGTCCGGGTGCCAGTGGTATGCCAGAATTTCGCGGCCGTCTTCGCGGTAGAGTCCGTATACGTACCCGACGGTTGCAGCACGCCACATGCTGCTGCGGTCCGCATCGTGCTCGATTCGGTAGTAGTGCTCAACCCTCAGGCTGAACGGTGGCTGGGCGCGGAGGCGTACCAGACCGTGGGGGAGATCGATCGACAATGTGCCACCGGGGACATAGCCACCGCGCTCTGGCCGCAGGACATCATCGCTGATGCATGACATCGCGCGTTGCAGCGTTTCCAGCAGCGCACCGACCGACTCCGATGGGGTGCCACCTCTCACCGGGAGGGTTGGTAGGCGCGGGTATTCGGCAGGAGCATCGCCAGCACGATCGCGTCACTATGAATCTCGGGATCGTCCACGTCGATCTCGCCGGCGTCGTACTTGCGAATGAACTCTTCGCCGCTCATGCCGAGCCGCGCGCGGGCGATGCGGTCAAAGCGCTCCCACATCTCTTCGGCGGTCAGTTCGGGGACACGGGCGGTGCGGCGCTTGCGGGCGGTGGCCATGGCGCGGCTCTCCTTTGCTCGCTATTGTCGCACGCCCGCGGCTTTACAACAGGCGTGGCTGCGCGGCTGGAGCGCCATCGCTGGCAGGCGGCACGACGGCGGGCGCTACGTCCGGCGTCTCGCGCAGCAGGCGGGCGAGGTCATGCGCATTGCGAATGCCTTTATCTTCGACGCAGTTGTTCATGAGTACGTGCACATCGCGCGTCTGCTCGGCCAGTTGCTCGATGCCGGGCAGCCAGCCCTGTAGCTCGGCGTCCGTGTACTGATAGTCGTACTTCGCCGTCACGCCCACATCGCGCGCCGCCCAGGTGGCGGCGTTGCGGCCGTGGCCGCGACGATCGGTGGCACGCTGGCCGGCGTGCCCTGCGGCTCATCCACGCAGACGAACGGATAGCCGTGCTCGCGCAGCAGCGCCAGCGTACCGGGCCTGTGCCCCTCGTCCAGCCAGAGCGGGTTGCGGAACTCGACGGCGGGCGTATACTGCGGCAGGCGCTCGCGCAGGGCGCTGAGATAGGCATGGCTCTCGTGGCCGGGCATGAACCACTTCGGGAACTGGAACAGCACCACGCCGAGCTTGCCGGCGCTGTCCAGCGGCAGCAGCGCCGTGGCGAAGCGGCGCCAGAGCTCGTCCAGCAGCTCCGGCGGCAGGTCGCGCTCGTAAAGATTGCGCTTCGCCTTCAGCTCGCCGGGCAGCGTCTCACGCAGATCGCGTGGCAGCGATCGCGGCGGCGTTGGGTGCTGCGTGAAGAGGGCATAGAGCACCGGTCAAGTAGTTGACGAAAGGGCAGCACCGGGGTGGAGTAAGGCATCTCTGGTGGTGAGGTGCCGTATGCAGCCGGCGGTCTGGCGTCCGCCCACGACCCTGTCAGCGGAGGAAGCAGCGATCGTCGCCCGCATCCGCCGCGCGAAGCTGTTCGTGCTGTTGCGCGAGCAGCGGCATCTGCTTGTCGATGACGCCTTGCAGGCAGAGCTTGCCGCAACCTATGGCGCGAGTCGGCTGGGCCAGCCACCCGTTCCCCCGGCGCAACTCGCGCTGGCCCTGGTGCTCCAGGCGTACACCGGCACCTCGGACGACGAGGTGATCGAGGCGACAACGATGGATCGCCGCTGGCAACTGGTGCTCGACTGCCTCGACTGCGTCACCCCACCGTTCAGCAAAGGCACGCTGGTCGGCTTCCGCCAGCGCCTGATCGCCGCCGACCTCGACCGTCGCCTGATCGAGCGGACGGTGACGCTGGCGGCTGACCGTCTGGGCACAGCGAGCGCCCGGCAACTCCGGGCGGCGCTGGACAGCAGCCCTTTATGCGGCGCGGGGCGGGTGGAGGACACGCTCAATCTTCTGGGGCACGCGGTGCGCAAGGCGCTGGGCGTGCTGGCGCGCCAGCAGGGGCGGGAACTGGCGGCGGTGGCGACGGAGGCGGGCGCAGCCTTGTTGTGCGGTCCCAGTCTCAAAGCGGCGCTGGACCAAGACTGGGATGATCCGGCCGCCCGGGACGCGGCGCTGGGCATCGTGCTGGGCGTGCTGGAGGCGGTCGAGGCGTGGTGGGGTGCGGACGCGACGCCGGCTGCCACGTCCACCGCGCTAGCGGACGCGGCGCAGATCCGGGCGCAGGATGTCACCGCAGGTGCGGGCGGCCAGCCCACACTGATGCGCCGGTGTCGCCCCCGACCGGCGCATCAGTGTGGAGGACGCGGCGATGCGCCATGGGCGCAAGAGTCGCAGCCTGCGGGTCGACGGCTACAAGCGGCACGTGGTGCACGATCTCGACAGCGGCCTGGTGCGTGCGGTCGGCCTGACGCCCGCCAACGTGCCGGAGGCGAACGTGACCGACGCGCTCGTCGCCGACCTCGCCCGGCAGGCGGTGACCCTCACGGCCTTGCACATCGATCGCGCCTACCTGAGCAGTCGGTTGGTCCGCGAGCGGGCGGCGGACCTCGCGATCTTCTGCAAAGCCTGACCGGTGCGCAGCGTCGGGGGGCGCTACGCCAAGACCGCGTTTGTGCTCGATTGGGAGCAGGAGGTGATCCAGTGTCCCCAGGCAGTGCGCGTCCCCTTCCGGCTGGGCAGCGTGGTACACTTCCCGCCCGCGGTCTGTGCCGCCTGCCCAGTGCAGGCGCGCTGTACCACCAGCCCGCGCGGACGGAGCGTCAGCATCCAGCCCGACGAACGGTTGCTCGTGGAGTTGCGCGAGCGCCAGCAGGCAGCCCAGGGCCACGCCGCCCTGCGCGAGCGCGTCGCGGTCGTGCAGAACTTGCACGTGATCGCGCGCCTGCCCACCGCAGTCTGACTACTTGACCGGCGCTCTCGGATCGATGAGTCTCGGTACCGAGAGTCGTCTCAGTTAACAGGCTCCCCAGGGAGCCCGCGAGCGCACGAGACGAGACAGCGGAGGACACCATGACGACCACGCCCGGCAACGCGAGCAGCAACCTCCCCGGCAAGCCGCCCGTCGTCGACCTGGCCACCTGGCAGGCGGCGCGCGAGGAGCTGCTGGTCCGCGAGAAGGCGCACACCCGTGAGGGCGACGCGATCGCCGCGGCCCGGCGGCGGCTGCCGATGGTCGAGCTCGACGGCGCGGTCGAGGTCACCGGCGTTGACGGGCCGGTCCCGTTCGTCGACCTGTTCCAGGGTCGCGACGAGCTCGTGGTCTACCAGCACATGTGGTACGACGGCGCGCCGCACCAGGGGCAATGCGAGGGCTGCACCACCACGGCCTGGCACGCGAAGGACGCCGTCTACCTCAACGCCCGCGGCGTCTCGTTCGCCGTCCTGACCTCGGGCCCGTGGGACGAAGTGGCTCCCTACGTCGAGTTCATGGGTTACACCCAGCCCTGGTACTCGGTGCGGGGCGTGGAGGCGCCGGTCGGCGGAGAAATGGGGCACATCGTCTGTTTCCTGCGCGACGGCGACCGCGTGTTCCTCACCTACTCCACGACCGGCCGGGGCAACGAGCCGGTCAACGGGTCCCTCGGCCTGCTCGACATGACGCCCTACGGCCGCCGCGAGGCGTGGGAGGACAACCCCGAGGGCTGGCCCGAGGCCCCTCAGGCCGACTCGCCGGTCGGTGGGCATGGCTCGCCGATCTGCTGGTACTGGCGCTCGGACGCCGACGGCGTCGCCACCTGGGGCCCGACCAGCCGGCCCGTGCCGCAGTGGACCCGCCCCGGCGCGACCCCCGTGGAGACCCTCGGCCGCCAGGGCCACCACCACTGACGCGGGTTCCGTCGGGCTGGATTGGCGCCCTCGCTCAGCTCCCCCGACCCGTCGGCTACTGCGCGAACGGCGACGCCGCATAGCGCGCTTCGATCGCCTTCGCCATCGTCACCAGCGGGTCGAATGTCTCCTCGCCGGGCACGGTGGAGAGGCCGACGGTGAAGACGATGCGGCCGTGGCGCCAGCTCAAGACCAACGCGCCGGAATCTCCCCATCTCCCGCGCCAGGCGGTCGTCTGGTCGCCGAGTTGGATCGGCGCGTCGGTCCTCTGCAACAGATCGGGGAAGTCGTCGGCGCTCAAGAAGGCCGAAGCGCCATCCGCGGTGGCGTAGAGATCGACAACAGTATCTTCACTCGCACCGACGGCGTTCTCGCCAAAGAACTGAAGCTGCGCCCCCTGCCAGCCCCGCTGCTGCGCGAGCAGCCGTGTGGCGAGGGCATCGCGACCGGGACCTTCGAAGTCGTTCCACTGGTTGTAGCGGTTTATCACCAGGTCGCCCAGTAATTGGGCGCTCTTGATCTCGGGCGCGGCCGGCACCTCGGCCGCGGTCAGCTCATACGGCGAGAACAGGCTCTGCAGCTGGTCGGCTGGCAGCGTGGCGTCGCTGCTGGGCGGGACATCGTAGGAGCCCGTCGTGGCAAGCGCGTTCTCCGCGGCGGCGATCACCGGGTCGGTCCCCGCCGCAAGCTGCTGCGGCGAAGGGTTGGGCGCGTCCACATCCTCGAACACGCCGATGCCGTCGATCGTTTGCTGATAGCGTCCACTTGCCACACGCGAGATCGTGACGTGGAGCGCTGCGCCATCTGGCAGAGGGAACGCCAGCGAGGAGCCGAGCGCTCCGGCGGTCTTGCGGCCCACCAGTGTGGCGCGGCCGTACTCCTTCAGCGTCGAAGAGAGCACTTCAGAAGACGATGCAGAGCCACTGTCAATGAGGACAGCGAGCGGCCGCTGCACCGGAAATGTGTGGCCATCGGCGAGCGACTGCGACTCGTGGCCACGCGCATCGGTATCAACATCTGTGATCGCATCGGTCAAGAAGCGGCCCGCGAACGCCTGAGCCGTCCAGACAAAGCCACCGCCATTTCCCCGCAGATCGAGCACCCACTCCGTGGCGCCAGCAGCTTCGAAACTATTGAGCGCGTCGTCCAGCTCCTGCACCACGGTCTTCCCGCCCTGCATCAGCACGAACGGGCTGACGAAACTGCGCAGCCGCATATAGCCGACGCCGCCGGGCAAAACCTGGGAGGAGAAGATCGGGAACAGATACGGCCCCATCGTCACCGGGATATCCAGCGAGCCTTGCCCCGGCCGGTTGACCGTGACGGTGACGGCGGTGCCGGAGGGGCCGTTGATCAACGCGTCGAAGGCCGCGCCGCCCGTCGCCTCCACGCTCTGGCCATTGATCGCGAGAATCGTATCGCCGGCGTGGATGCCGGCCTGCTCGGCCGGCCCGCCAGGCGCGACCTCACGCACGACGTGCGGCGGGCGGAAGTCGCTGTTCACTCCAATGCCGGTCTGCGTCGCATCGGCACCGCCTTCCACCTGCTGGTCAAGGATGTATTCGTCGGGCGTTTCGAAGTAGGTGTGGTCGTCGTTCAGACTGTTGGCCATTGCGTCGTCGGCGGCGAAGGCGGCCTGCGCCAGATCGACGCTGCCGCCGACCTCGCGCGCCAGGCTGTTCCAGGCCGTGCTGAACGTGCCGAAGGCCTGATCCTTGTCGTCGCTCTCGCTGGGCGCCGCGGTGCTGAAGGAGACGCCCTTCTGCTGCACATACCGCGCCGCGCCCTGCCAGGCCGCGTTCAGCAGCGGCGCGGGGTCAAGCGGCTGCACGTACGAGTTGAGGATGATCTGGTACTCGGCGCGCACGGTATCGACGTGCGTGCTGGCCTGCGCCCGCACGGGCGCTTCGCCCGCGGGCCGCATCGCCGTGGCAAGCAGCGCGAACGCCAGCGCCAGCAGCAGCGGCCACGCGCGGCGCAGCCGCCGTGCGCCGGACGGTCCGCCAGAGGAGCGTGAACTGGCTGCGAAAACTCCGGTCTGCTGGTCGCCCGCGGCGCCGCTCTCGTACCCACCCACCACCACATGCCATCCTTCCGCCGCCCGCGGGGTCCGCAACCTGGGCCGAGGCCGGCATTTGTACAGATAGTTCCGAGTGTAGCATTCAGCCGGCGCCTTGCCGCAGCGGGCAGGCGGCGCAGCGGGCGAGCGCGGCGTCGGGCGGCGTGGGCCGCAGCCAGGGCGCAAGCGTCTGCAACAGCCGGCGCACCGTCCAGAGGGGCAGGCCCATCACGTTGCAGTAGCAGCCGTCGCAGCGCTGCACCGGGTGCAGCAGCGAATCCTGAATCGCATAAGCGCCGGCTTTGTCGAACGGCGTGCCCGCGGCGATCGACGCGTCAATCTCGGCCGCGGTGTAGCGCCGCATCACCACCCGTGTGCCGGCCGTCTCGCTCAGACACGGCCCGGCGCCGGCGAGTGTCACGGCGGTAAAGACACTGTGCGCGCGGCCGGCAAGCGCGGCGAGCATGGCGCGTGCCTCGGCGGCGTCGCGCGGCTTGCCCAGCGGCCGGCCGGCGAACGCCACCACGGTATCGGCCGCCAGGATCAGCGCGCCCGGCGGCGCGGCAGCCAGCGCGGCCTCCGCCTTGCGCGCCACAATGGCGGCCGCGGCACGATCGGGCGCGGCGCCGGACGGCGGCGTTTCATCCACACCGGCAGACTGCACAGTGAAGGGCACACCCAGCGCGGGCAACAGCTCGCGCCGGCGCGGAGACGCGGAGGCGAGCACGAGGGACAACCCGCTGCAGGTGCTGCTGGACATCACGCTCCTGTCCGATGGCGAGGGTCGGGCGGTAGCGTAGCACCAACACGCGGCGGGCGGCGATGCCCACGCGCAGCACGCGTGGGTGTCGGCGTGAGCGCGTGCCGGTGAAACTGCCGCGACCGCGGCGCCATACGGCAAAGATATTCGCCGGGAACGCGTGACAGCCCTACCAGCGCGGCAGGATCTATGGTAACGTTGTCGCGCTCTCGCAAGTTTTTCGTTGTATTCATGCGATATGTTCTGCGGGAGCGAGAAAAACAGGGGGCGCCCCAATGTCGCTCCGGCTGCTCTCTGACGAGGATCAGGATAAAGCGATCGGCAGCAACACGGCGGAAGCGGTAAACCTGAGCCGTGGGCCATCGCCCGACAGGCGTGACCTGGCTGCTGGGATGGCCGCGCACCAACGTGGCGGAGACAGTATGAGAGGGACGGCCGCATGGCGCGGCAGCGGTTCGGCAGCACGGTGACGCGGGAGCAGGCTGCCCGCCAGGGGGGCTACATCCTCGTCATCGAGGACGATGCGAGCATCCGCGAGCTGATCGGGATGGCGCTGGAGAACGAGGGCTTCAGCTACCGCACGGCGGCGGATGGCCAGGAAGCGCTGAGCCGCATCGAGGAGGAGCAGCCGGCGCTGCTGCTGCTCGACCTCGGCCTGCCCGTGGCCGACGGCGAGGCGGTGGCCGCCTTCACGCAACACCGCTACGGCGGCTCTGTGCCCATCATCGTCGTCTCGGCCGTGGCGCAGATGGACGCGCGTACCTGGCGTATCGGCGCCCGCGCCTTCGTCCACAAACCCTTCGACGTGGACCACCTGATCGATACCGTACGCCGCGTGCTGGCCGAGCGGCGCTGACGCGGCCTCACCCCCACCCCTCTCCAGTTCCTGGAGAGGGGCTTTTGCGCGGAGCGGCGACGCGGCGGTGACATTGGCGCCTCTATTCCCTATTCCCTACGCCCCATGCCCTCGTGCCCGCCAGGCCTCGAATTCGGCGCGTGTGGCCTCGTTTGGCGGATAGACGCCGACGATCGAGGCGCCGCCGGCGATCTTGCGCTGTACGAAGCTCTCGAGCTCGTCCTGTTCGCGCGCGGCGCGGGCGATCTCGGCTGCCACGGCTCGCGGCAGCACGACGACGCCATCGTCGTCGCCCACGATCACGTCGCCTGGGCGGACCATCACACCGCCGCAGCCGATCACTTCGTCGATGCCGACGGCGAAGTGCCGTTCGATGTGCTGTGCCGGGTGCGCCGCCGCGGCGAAGACCGGCCAGCCCAGCTTGCGGATGCCCGCGGCATCGCGCATGGCGCCGTCCGTCACCACGCCTTTCGCCCCGCGCACGCGCATGCGCGTGATCAGGATGTCGCCCAGAATGCCGGCGCTGGTATCGCGGCGCGCATCGACCACCAGCACCCGGTCCGGCGCGATCTGCTCGACGATCTTGCGCTGCGGGTATTCGGGGTTGGCGAGAATGGCGGGGTCGCGGATATCCTCGCGCATCGGCACGTAGCGCAGCGTTGTCGCTTCGGCGGCCAGCCGCATGCCCGGCCGCAGCGGGAAGACGCCGCTCATCGCCGTGCTGCGCAGGCCGCTGCGCGTGAGCACGGTGTTGAGCGTAGCGGTGGTGGCAATGGCCAGGTCTTCCCAGAGCGCGGCGGGCAGCGGCGGCAAGGCGTCGGTCATCGTGCGTTCCTCTCATCGTCGCACGCGGCGGGGCGGCCCTCATAACCCCCTTCCCCTTCTCTCCCATACACAGAGGTTTGGGAGTTCCGCCAGGTTCTACGAGCGGTATGGGAGAGAAGGGGCGATCCCGGGTGAAGCGTTCCGGGGCGTAGGCGTGTTTGCGAGATGCCTCTACATTCCTACGCCCTACGCCCTACTCACCGCTCCGGCCCCGGCTCGGCGGGCGGGGTAAAGGCGCCGCGTTCCTGCATGCGGCGCACGTTCGGGCGCCAGACCTCGCGCTTCCACTCGTCGTGCTTCATGGGAGCGCGATCGAGATAGAGGTTCTTCGGATAGAGCGGCTGCTCGTAGACGAGCTGGGCGATCTCGGTCTTCAAGTCCTTGCCCAGGCTGGCCCAGAGGGCGCGGTCGCGAAAGTCGCGCAGCGCTTCGACATCCACCGGCCCGGCGACGTAGGTCGAGCCGGCGCCGTAGGGCTGCTGCCCCACGACTTTGCCGCGGAAGTCCACGATCATCGAGCGGCCGCCGAAGGTATCGATCGCGGTGTCGGCCGTGTTGTCCAGAAAGTAGGTGCCCATGTTCGGCGCGACCACGTAGAAGCTATTATCGATCGCGCGGGCGCGATTGGTGACTTCGAAAACCTCGTTGCCCGTGGCCGGATGCGGATAGGCGGCGCGGTAGACGACCTCGGCGCCGGCCAGCATCAGGCCGCGGGCGTATTCGGGATAGCTGCCCTCGTTCGCCATGATCACGCCGAGCTTGCCGATCTCCGTCTCGGCCACGGGGAAGAACGACTCCAGCTTGCGGCCGTACAGCTCGATCCAGCGGTCCCAGACATCGTGCGGCGTGACCGAGTGCTCGACGGGCAGCAGCGTCACGAGCTTGTGGTGGCGCAGGATCACGTTGCCGTCCGGGTCGAGCGCAAAGCCGACGTTGAAGAAGCGATCGGGAAACTCCGGGTGGCGCGCCTTGGCCTGCGCCATGATGAAGACGCCCCAGTGCTTCGCCAGGTTGCCCAAAAACTCCGTCTCTTCGCCGGGGATGTCGATCGCGATCTCGCGGCTGTATTCGGCGTGATCGAGGTCGAACACCTCGTCGGTAAAGCCCTGCAGCGCGCCTTCGGGGATGGCGACCAGGCGCACGGGCAGGTCGAGGCTGGATAGCCAGGACGCGGCGGCGATCAGGTCCGCGAGGTGGTCGAGGTTGCGGCGGATCTCGCTGCGCCGGCGCACGCCGCGCACTGTGGGCACGAGGCCGACCGCCGTGTAAGGATAGATCTTCGGCATGGCGTTCCGTTGCCTCCCGCGGCCGTGTTCGCGCGATCACCGCGCGGCGCCGTGCACGCGCCTCATCCTCGCAGATACGACCGCCGCGCGTCACGTGGGCGTATCGTTTGACGAGGGACTGGCGGTGGCCGATGGATCTGCGGGCTACAGCTTGACGCGCGTGCCGGCGCCCGCCGCTCGGGCGCGGTCCAGTGCCAGACGGGCGGCGGCCACGTCCTGCACCGCGAGTCCGAGCGACTTGAACAGCGTGATCTGCTCCGCGCTGCCGCGGCCGGGGCGCGAGCCGGCCAGCAGCTCGCCCAGCTCGGCGTGGATGTGCGTTTCGTCGAACAGCCCCTCGCGCAGCGGCGTGAGCACGTCGCCCGCCTCGTTGAGGGCGCCGGCGCGCGAGTCCGCCACCAGCAGCGCATCGCGCACCGTCTCCGAGTCCAGCTCGCGCGCCTCGGGCGTGGATGAGCCGACCGCGGCGATATGCACGCCGGCCTTCAGCCAGCCGCGGCGCAGCACCGGCTGGGCCGCGCTGGTGGCCGTCACGATCACGTCCGCGTCCTCGACCGCCGCCTGCGCCTCGGTCACGGCGCGTATGGGGAAGGGCAGGTGCGGCGCGGCCCCCGCGGCCAGCGCCCGCGCGTGCTCAGGCGTGCGCGAGGTGATGCGCGCTTCGCGGAACGGCCGTGCGCCGGCCAGCGCCCAGAGATGCGCCCGCCCCTGCACGCCCGCGCCGACGATCGCGAGCACCGCCGCATCCGGCCGCGCGAGCTGCTGCACGGAGACGGCCGAAACGGCGGCCGTGCGGGCGGTGGTGATGAAGGTGCCGTCCATCAGCGCGGCGGGCCGGCCGCTCGCCGGGTCGAAGACGATCACGGCGCCGTAGTGCGACTCCAGCCCGCGCGCCGTATTCGCCGGATAGACCGAGACGAGCTTGGCGCCGAGGGCCTCGCTGCCGCCTCCGTCCGCGCCGACGAAGCCCGGCATCGCGGCCAGAATGCGCACAACACTGTTCGGGCCCGGCAGCCGCATGACCGTGCGCAGCGGCGCCAACGCCGCGCCTGTCGAATAGGCGCGCATCGCGTCGGCCATCGCCGCGATCAGCGCGTCGCGGTCGAGCAGGCGCTGCAGCTCTGTGCCTGAGAGCACGAGCAACTCAGAAGCATCCGTTTCGGGCCAGATGCCGCTCATAGGGCGACGGTAGCAAGCGGCCAGGGAATAGGGGAATAGGGGGTAGGGAATATCACGATGTGGGCCGCACACGAGTGGATCGGTTGCGGCGGCTGGACTATCGTGATTGCGCCGCGCAGCGGGCGGCGCAAGGAGGGGCGATGGCCGAGCAGCAGACCGAAACCCGCGAGCAGCAGTTCGCCCGCGTGCGCGCCTATCTGCTGGCGCAGGGCGAGAAGCTGACGCCCGCCGAGATCGTCGAGAAAGTGCGCGAGTCGCAGGCCGCGGTGCTGGCCGCCGCTGAGCGCGTGCCGGCGGACCGGCTTGGCGCTACGCCTGCCGCCGGCGAATGGTCTGCCGCGGAGGTGTTGCACCACGTGATCAGCTCCGGCGCCGGTGTCGGCCGGCGCATTGTGGAGACGATCGAACGCCAGGACGCCGCGGCCGCTCTGTCCGAGGACCGGCTGGAACACGCGGGCGCCGATCTCAGCGTCGCCCGCGCCCGCGAACTGCTGCTGGCCGAGCGCGAGGCGCTGTTTGCCGCCGCGATCGCCGCCGATCCCGCCGCGCGCCTCGACCTGACCGCCACCGAGCACCAATGGTTCGGCTCGCTTAACTGGAAGGCCGCACTGCTGTTTCTGCGCGTGCACGATCTGGACCACGCCCGCCAGATCGAGGCGATCGCCGCCGCAGTCTGAGCACGGTTCGACTGCGGCGCCGGCCCGGGGCACCTAACCCTGACTTCGCTGAAGCGAAGTCTGTCCCTTCCCGACACAGG
>CALFMN010000037.1 GCA_937879875.1 uncultured Chloroflexota bacterium
CGCAGCCAGTGCCTTCCTGCTACTCTTCAGCTGGTAAGGTGCCGCACGCACCGGCAACTGCCGGTACATTCGTGCTGCCCCATCGCGGGGCGCCCAAACACTGTATCATCGCCGCCCCTTGTTGCCAAGCCCGCCGCCGAAGAATTCGCTCCGTATACGGTGCCTTTCGCCGGCGCCGCCCGACTGCTCCTCGCTGCTCAGCGCAGCAAAGCAAACGCACACGGCGGCTACGTCTCCAGGCGCCGCCGCTGCGAGCCGCGAACGCTTGACGCCCACCGTCCAGACGCATTCGCCATCGAGGACGACGAGCGGTATACCCGCCCGCCGCGAGCGCTCGATCTTCTCATCCACAAAGATGTCCTGCAGCTTCTTGCTGCCGGCCAGCCCCGCCGGCCGCATGCGGTCGCCCGGACGCCAGAAACGTACCGCCAGCCGCGCCGGGTCGGGCAGCGCCAGATACGCGGCCAGCGGATCGGCCGCGGGCGCCGAGTCGCCGCGATTGAACGCGGACACGGTGACGCGCCAGCCGGCCAGCTCCGCCGTCCCGAACTGCAATGGCCAGCAGTGCACTGCCGCGGCAGGCGACGCCGCGCTGGCGGAGGCATGCTGCCGCAAGCGCAGGCCATCCCGCGTCGACTCCGCGTGCCAGCCCCGCCCCATGTCGCAGCGCCGGCCGAGCGGCCCTTGCCAGCAGGCGAACAGCGCCTCGACCTGGCGTTCTCCGGGCGCGCCCGGTCCACCCAACAGTTCGGTCAGCACGCGCACCACCACCTGCTTGCCGAGAAACGGCGCCATAGCGGCCGGCGCTGCCTGCAGGACGTAGCCATCAGCATCGCGACGCCACAGGCCAGTGAAGACACGCCCGACCTCGCCATCCAGCCAGGCGCGTAGTTCGCGTGCCTGGCCGGCCAGCCGCACCAGCGAGCGATCGGCGCCAGGATCGAGCGATCGCAGCAGCGGCAGCAGCTCGTGCCGCACGCGGTTGCGCACGAACCGCGCCGAGGCGTTCGTCTCGTCCTCGCTCCAGGCAACGCCGCGTGCGCGGCAGTAGCGGCGCGTCTCCTCCGGCCAGACGCCGAGCAGCGGCCGCACGAGTAACGGCCCGGCCGCGTCCCAGGGTCGGCTTGCCGGAGGAATCGCCGCGAGGCCGCCAACGCCGGTGCCGCGCAGCAGCCGCAGCAACACCGTTTCCGCCTGGTCGCCCGCCGTGTGCGCGGTGAGGACGGCGGACGCGCCGGCTGCGGCCGCGACCGCGCCCAGCGCCGCGTAGCGGGCCGCTCGCGCCGCCGCCTCCAGCGAGCCACGCACCGCCCTCGGCCGCGCCTCCACCTGCACGGCACGGACCACCAGCGGCAGATCCAGCGCGCGGCAGTTCGCCACCAGCAACTCTTGCTCCGCCCATCGCGCCGCTTCCGGCCGCAGGCCGTGGTCGATATGGCAGGCGATCAGTTCGCCGGCCACGCGGCCGTCGGCAACGAGGGCGTGAAGCGCGACCAGCAACGCGGTGGAATCGGCGCCGCCGGATGCGGCGACCAGGATGCGCGGCCGGCCTTCGGGCGAGGACAACTCCGGCAACGCTCGCAGCAGCCGCTGCTCGAATGTGCGGGCCGCATCGGCGCGTGGCATCGGCTCAGGGACCTCACGGCCCGAAATATTTCTCCCACCAGTCGCCCGCTGCGCCGGCAGCCGGCGAGGGCGCCGGTGCGGAAACGACGATGGGATGGTCGCCTAGCTTGATCAGGCCGTCGTGGCGCGCCATCGCCGCGATGAAGTCGTCGCTCTGCATCCACTGGCGCAGCGCGTCGAGCTTCGCGTAGCGCGTCTGTTCGGTCTGGATCTGCGCTTCGAGCTGCGCCTTGTCGTGGTCGAGCTGGTACTGATGCACGTAGTTCCCGACGATGGAGAAACCGAAGTAGACGGAGACAAACCCCGCCGCGATCAGCATGAGGCGTGTAGGGGTGAGCCCCAGCGCTTCGAAACGTCCATGCACCGCCCGCGGCCCTCCCCGCCTGCTGCCGGCGTCCGCCCCGCGATCGACGCACCGGCAGTCATCATAGCGCAATCGCTGTTACACGGTTACAAGGCCTCAGCGGCGGACGTACCACGGGTCTTCGCCGAGCAGATCCGCCTGTTCCAAATGGCAGAGGTCGTTGAAGCGGACAAGCCGGCGCTGGGATGGCAGCACCTCCACGATCGCGAGGCTGGCCACGCCCTGCCGCAGCCGGCGGAACTGGTGCAGCGGCAGGCCGAGAATCTCGCAGAGCACGGTCAGCAGCACGAAGTTGTGGCTGACCACCGCGACGGCGCCGGACGAATGGAGCGCGGTCACGCGGTCCAGCACCACCATCGCCCGCGCCTGCACCTGCGCCAGGCTCTCGCCGCCTGGCATGGCCGCGCCGCCTGCGTCCTGCGACAGCCAGGCCTTCATGAACTCCGGAAAGCGCTCGCGCAGCTCGGCGCCGCTCAGACCCTCCATCCGGCCGATGTCCATCTCGATCAGATCGGGCTCGGTAACGACGGCCAGGCCGTGCGGCGCGGCGATCGCGGCGGCCGTCTGGCGGGCACGCTGCAGCGGGCTGCTGTACACCGCCTCCAGCGGCGCACCGGCCAACCGCTCGGCCAGCGCCGCGGCCTGCTTGAGGCCAAGATCGCTCAGCGGGTTGTCGGCGCGGCCCTGCACGAGGCCGTCGCGGTTGTGCGCGGTCTGGGCGTGGCGCACGAGCAGCAGCCGCAGCAGGCCGTCCTGCGTGGTCATTGCCGCGCCACCGGCGCGCCGAGGATCAGCGCCGTCCGCTCGACGTGGCGCAGATTCGATGCGAAGCCGAGCGCCGCCGCGAGCTGATCGGGCCGCGCTGTCGCGCTTTCCTCGGCCCGCAGCCGCGCCGCCACCACGCCGCCGTCCTCCCTCCGCTCAAACCGCAGTTCGAGCACGAGCGGGCGCAGATCGTAGCGGCGTGTCTCCTTCTCGCGCATGTGCTCCCAGGGAAACGTTTCGGCCGCAAGGAACGCGGCAATACGCTCCTCGATCCCGTCGAGATCGGCGCCGGCGTTCAGGTACAGCTCGTACTCCGCCGCGCGCAGTTGCGACTGCAGCGACGGTTCATCCATTGGCACGTCAGTGATGCCCGCCAGCCGCAGGCCGGGCGGCAACTGCGGCTCCAGCGCCGAGCGGAAGCGTTCCGGCAGCCATGCTTCCGCAAGGAAGACGTCGATCAACTCGGCGCGGCCCGTCTGGCCGACGGCGAGCGGCGGCCCGAGGTTGATCTGCGGGTGCGGCGTGAAGCCTTCGGAGTAGGCGACGGGCGCGTGGGCGCGGCGCAGCGTGCGCTCCCAGAAGCGCAGCATATCGAGATGCGAGACGTACTGCAGCTCGCTGCCGCGCGCGTAGGCCACGCGCAGACGCTGGACTTTGGCGCTCATCCTGCCCGCGTCGCCCCTTCGATCAACTCGATCGCGGCCGAGTGCGGATCGAGGTCGCGTTCGGCTACGCGCCGCGCCAGCTCGTCGAGCTGCGTGCCGCCCTCGCCGCTAAGGTAGCGGCGCATGACCTCGGCGCGCACGGCCTCCACGATCTGGTGGCGCGAGCGTTCCAGCCGCCGCTGCGCCAGCTTACCCGAGCGTTCCAGATACTCGCGATGGTGGTCGATCGCGTCGGCCAGTTCCGGAATGCCCTCGCCGCGCGTCGAAACCACGCGCACGATCGGAATGATCCAGTCGCCGTGCTCCGAGTAGGAGAGCAGCGCCTTGAGCTGGCTCATCAAAATATCAGCGCCGGCCAGGTCGGCCTTGTTGACGACGAGGATGTCGGCGATCTCCATGATCCCGGCCTTCATCGTCTGGATGTCGTCGCCGGCGCCGGGCGTGAGCACGAGGCAGGTCGTCTGCGCCGTGCGGGCGATATCGACTTCATCCTGGCCGGCGCCGACGGTCTCGACCAGCACGATGTCCTTGCCCGAGGCGTCCATCACGCTGATCACGTCTGCTGCCATCGCCGTGAGGCCGCCAAGCGACTGGCGCGTGGCCATGCTGCGCACGAAGATGCCCTCGTCGCCGGTCAGATCCTGCATGCGGATGCGGTCGCCCAGGATCGCGCCGCCGGTGAAGGGGCTCGATGGATCGACGGCGACAATGCCGACGCCGCGCTGACGTCTGCGCTCTTCGCGCGCCAGTGTGCCGGTGAGCGTGCTCTTGCCCGAGCCAGCCGAGCCGGTGATGCCGACCGTGTGCGCGTGGCCGGTGTGGCGGAAGAGGGCGCGCACAGCCTCGCGGCCCTCGGGCAGGTTCTCCTGCACCCAGGTGATCACGCGTGAGAGCGGGCGCCGCTCGCCGCGCAGCACGCGCTCGATATAGCCCTCGATGTCGTTGCTGGCAGCGGTCACGCCGGGGCGCCCACGTGCGAACGCACATACTCAATAATGTCGTTGGTGGAGCTGCCGGGGCGGAAGACGGCCTTGAAGCCGAGCCGCTTCAGCATCGGCGTATCCTCTTCCGGAATGATGCCGCCGGCGAAGAGCAGCACGTCGTCCACGCCGCGCTTTTTCAGCTCGTCCACGATGCGCGGAAACAGCTCCATGTGCGCGCCGGAGAGGATGCTGAGGCCGACGACGTCCACGTCCTCCTGCAGCGCCGCCTCGGCGATCATCTGCGGCGTCTGGCGTATGCCCGTGTAGATCACCTCCATGCCGGCGTCGCGCAGCGCCCGCGCCACGACCTTGGCGCCGCGGTCGTGGCCATCCAGACCCGGCTTGGCGATCAGCACGCGAATCTTGCGCTCGGTTGTCATGAGACATCTCCGATGGTTATAGGGGGCAAGCCCCCTTTCACCCCCAAAATTGTGGCTGCGGCATTGATTTCACTGCGGGTGAGACCGCTTGTTGGCAGGGGGCACGCGTCGTTTCACGTCTCCGACGGTTGTCTCTGGGCTACGCGCCAGGGTCCCCTTGGTCACCCCCGAATGTGTGGCTGTTGCATTGATTTCACTGTGAGTGATGCCGAAGGTCCTTACTTCACCGAGTCCTGGTTCGGTCCTTTGATTGCAACTACGCCCGCTCGCGCAGTTGAATCGAGACGCCGTGCGTGTTGCGCGGGCTGACGAAGGCGAGCCGGCCGCTGCCGGTGGCGCCGCTCGGGTCGCCCACACGCACACCGGCCTGGCGCAGCGTGGCGACGGCTTTGTCCATATCCGTGACTTCGAGCGAGATCAGGTACATACCCTCGCCCTTCTCGTCCAAAAACTTCGAGACGACGTTCTCGCCCAGCGGCGTGATCAGCTCAACGAAGGCGTTGGCGCCCGCGACCGGCAGGATCGCATTGGAGATGCCGAGTGCGGCGACTTCGCGCCGCTCCGTCGTCTTGAAGCCGAAGTTGCGCTCCCACGTCCGAGCGCTGGCGTCGAGATCTTTCACGGCGAAGACGGCATGGTCGAAGTTCTTGATCAGCGGGCCGGGCGCGGGCGCGTGGCCGCCGGCGGGCGGCGTGGCGAACTCGACCAGCACGCCGTGGGTGGCGCCGGGGTGAACGAAGCCGATCATGCCCGCGAGCCCCTGCCGCGGCGTCTCGTCGATCAGGCGCAGCCCCTTCGCCTTCGCGGCCGCAAGCTCAGCGCCCACGTCGTCGCTCTCGAAACAGACGTGGTGCAGCCCCTCGCCCTTCTCCAGAAAGCGGGCGATGCCGGTGCCCTCGCGCGTCGGCTGCAGCAGCTCGATCTCGGATTCGCCCGCGGGCAGCAGCACGCCGCGCACGCCCTGGTCCGCGATCACCTCGTCTTTGGCGACGGGCAGGCCGAGCGTGTCGCGGTAGAAGCGCAGCGCCTCGTCGGCGCTGCGTACGACGACGCCGACGTGATGAATCTTCTTCAGCATCGTTTGAGAACTCCGTTGGTCATAGGGGGCAAGCCCCCTTTCACTCCCGGACATTCCATGGCCGTGTAGCGGCCATCTGCGACAGTGCGGCCTGCGGCCGCGGTGATTTCACTGCCGGGCTGCCGCGCGGCTCCGGACAAGTCCGTTGGTCATCGGGGCGAGCCCCTCTCTTCCCCAGCAGAACGGCCCGCCGCGTGGGCTTCGACTTCACTGTCGGCCAAACCCCTCGCCGCGAATCCGCGATCCTCCGGGGCGACGAAAAGGGGCGCGTAGCCGCGCCCCTACACGATCCGTTGCCCGCGCGGTTACGTCAATGCGCCGCCGCGCCGCGATGCCAGGCACGCACCTCGTCGAGGTGCTCAAGCGGGTGGCCGGCGATCGTTTGCATGATGCGCAGGGCCGTCTTGCCTTCGGCGAAGCGATCTTCGGGCAGCGCCTTCGCCGCGGCCTCGAAGCGGGCCATGCCGGTTTCCAAATCTTTGCGGACCTGCGCGATGCTCTTGCCGTGCGCCTCTTCGACGTAGCGCGCGTTCATCGCGTCGTTGTTGGAGAGGTCGACGCCCTCCGGAGCCGGGCGCTCGCCGCGGCCCATGCGCTCGTAGGCCTGACCCATCATGTCGCACCAGGCGCCGAGGTGGACGAGCAACTCGCGCGCCGACCAACTGCCGAGCCAGACCTCGGTGAGCTTCGCCTCCGGCAGATCGCGCAGCTCGCTGAGCAGCGCGTTGGTATTGGTATGCAGGGCTTCGAGTTCGCTCTCGCGCGTCGCCATGGCTCTCCGCTCCCTCGCTTTTGGCAGCTTGCCGTTCGCCGACAGCTTCACCATGCCGCGACGATGAGCAAAAGTCCAGCCGGCGATCGGCCCTCACCCCCAACCCCTCTCCCAATCCTGGGCGAGGGGCGATCCCGCGTCGGGCGTTCCGAACGACTAACGGTTAGCCCGACACCCACTCGCTTCAGCAACCGAGGATCGCCCCTTTCTCCCAGGATTGGGAGAAAGGGGACGGGGGATTGAGGGCCGAACGCCGCCGGCGTACGGTGAGCGCGCTGAGTTGGAGGAGATCATGCCGCGTATGAGCGAGTCCGAGCTGCTTGCCTTCCTGGCGGAGCCAGGGCATCTCGTGCGCATCGGCACCGTCGATGCAGACGGCATGCCGCGCGTCGCGCCGGCGTGGTTTCTCTACCGCGACGGCGAGATCCTCTTCACGCCGCGAGCGGCCTCCGTCTTTCTGCACAACCTGCGGCGTGATCCACGCGTGGCGCTCTCGATCGACGAAGAAGCGCTGCCCTACCGCAAGCTCAGCGTGCAGGGCGGCTGCCGCATCATGCACGAAACCGGCGCTGACGACGCCTGGCGGGAGACATACCGCGCGATCGCGCGGCGCTACGTGCCGCCGGCCAGCGCCGACGCCTACATTCAGAATACGATCGACCAGCCGCGGGCGCTGATCGCGGTGGCGCTGGCCGAGAGCCGGGTGACGAGCTGGCGCATGCCGGTTGGCGGCGAGGCGCGCACGGGCATCTGGGCGCGGCGCTACTACGCGCCCGGCAGCAAGTACGACCGCGAGGCTGCCGCCGCGGCAGCCGCTGGCGAGCGCACGGCTCAGCCCTGATCCGACTCCGTTTCGGCTGCCGGCCGTTCAGCGGGAGGCTCACCGGGAGCGGGCCAGGGCCGCTCGAACAGCGCCGCCTCGTCCGGCGCGGGCGGCTCGGCGGGCGACCACTCCAGCGCCGGTTTCTCTGACACAGCGGTGGATTCGCTCGCGGTGGCCGCTGGCCCACGGTCGCTGGGCCCGATCGGCAGCCCCATCACGCCGCCGAATTCGGGCGCGGCAGCCTCTGCTGCATCTGCTGCATTTGCGGAAGGTGATGCCGTCGCCGGCTCTGCCTCCGTGGCGCCGCGCGCCGATGCGGTCGCGAGCGCGGCCACGGCCGCCGGCTCCCACAGGCCGAGCGTGTACGGGGGATAGTCATCGCGCAGCAGCAGACCGTAGGCCGCCACGCGCAGGATCCAGCGGTTGAGACCGGCGACCAGCCGCCAGATGCCTTCGGGATACTGCCCATCAATCAGCATAGCGAACCAGGCGACCAGTGCGCCGATCAGCAGCGGCGTGAATAACAGTTCGACAACAACGAGCTGCGGCAGGATCAGCACGGCGCGAAACAGCGTGCGCACGCGGCTGCGGCGTTCGGGAAAGACGATCTCGAAACGCAGCGGATAGCGCCGGCCGAAGCCCGGATACTCGTCGCGCAGCAGCGTGGCGTAGCTGAGCACCGCGGCGATCCAACGCAGGATCGCCACGCTGAAGCCCCATAGCGTGCGGTCCAGCCGCCCTGAGAAGACGATAATCAGCCAACTCGCCAGCGCCAGCGGATACAGCAGCCAGTAGACGAGCACGACGGCCAGCAGCTCGGGCAACGCCAGGATGAGGCGCGCGGCAACCTTCCAGCGAGACTGCCGCGCCGGATAGCTGAGCGTGTAGATCACGGCATATTGCGGAGCGAGGCGTGCCGGGGCAACCGCTGGCGATCCGATCGGCGCCGCGGCATCGATCACCACGCTCAGCGGCTCAGGACGAAGGTTTCGATCAGCGAACGCCAGAGCAGGCGGCCGTCCTCGCCGCCGGTCAGCGCCTCCATCGCCCGCTCGGGATGGGGCATCATGCCGAGCACGTTGCGGCGCTCACTGAGAATGCCGGCGATATTCTCCAGCGAGCCGTTCGGGTTCGCGTCGGGCGTGATCGCGCCCTCGGGCGTGCAATAGCGAAAGGCGACGCGGTCTTCATCATTGAGGCGAGCGAGCGTCTCGGCGTCGGCGTAGTAGTTGCCGTCGCCATGCGAAATGGGAATGCGCAGCACCTGCCCGGGCGCGCAGGCCGCAGTGAAGGGCGAGCGCAGCGTCTCGGTGCGCAGATGGACGTCCTGGCAACGGAACTGCAGGCTGGCATTGCGCATCAGCGCGCCGGGCAGCAGCCCCGCCTCGCAGAGCACCTGAAAGCCGTTGCAGATGCCGAACACGGGCCGCCCGGCCTCGGCGTGGCGGATCACCGCGTCCATCACGGGCGAGAAGCGCGCGATGGCGCCGACGCGCAGGTAGTCGCCATGGGCGAAGCCGCCGGGCAGCACCACGCAGTCGCAGCCGGCAAGATCCGCCTCGCGGTGCCAGACATAGGCGGCCTCTTGCCCGAGTACGTCCGTGATCGCGTGGAAGCAATCCTTGTCCGACCACGTGCCGGGGAAGACGACGATGGCAAAGCGCACCGGCTACCTCCGCGTGCGTACAGCCGCTGCAGCTATTGTCGGAGACGGCGCCGCGCCGCGGCAAGCGCGGATTCTGTCGAGTTGCGATAAAGCGATTGACACTATTCGGCGGTTCTGAAACGTTGGTCTCGCCTCCACTCGTTCCGTTGCGAGGTCGCGTACGAACGATGCCGCCAGCACGAAAGTACCTGCCGCTCAACCGCTACCTCGAAGACGTGTCGGCCGATCAGCAAACGATCCGGCTCACCTTCCGGCAGCTTGAGGAGATCCTTGGCGCAGCGCTGCCGCCGAGCGCCTGGCTGGCCCATTACTGGGCCGGCAGCACGGTCGCGCGCTACAACTGGGAGCGCTGCGGTTTCGCCGCAAAGCTCGACCGGCTCGACCGGCTGGTCGAGTTCACCCGTCGGCCGCTGCGCATCGCGTAGGGAAAGCCGGCCGCGTGGCCTATCCCTGGTTTCGCAGGCGAAACCTGTCCCTTCCCCACAGGGGAAGGGTACGTTTGAGGACAATCGAAAGTTCTCGAATTACCCTTCCCCTGTGGGGAAGGGAGACGCGCATTTACGCGCGGCGGGGTTAGGCGACCGGTGCGACGCCTTCGCGCATCAACTCTCGGCGGGCAGCGCGTTCACGATCTCCGCGGCAATGCGCCAGGCAGTCTCGTTGTCTTCGGGATCGAGCGACCCTTCGCGCACGCGCACGATTAATTCGCGTTTGACCTCGCCGATCCAGCGTCCCGGCCCGCGGCCGAAGCGTTCCATCAGCACGGTGCCGTCCAGCGGCGAGACTTCGACCGGCTGGTCCAACAGCTTCGCGTGCTCGGCCAGCGCCTGCACGCGGCGGCGGGCGCGGGCGACGACGTCCTGCCGAGCGCTGGTCACGTCCGCGTTCGAGAGGTCGAGCAGCCGCTGCCAGTGCTCGCCGGCATCGAGATGCAGCCGGCGGACGGCGCTGTCGGTCCAGCTCGGCTCATAGCTGTTGGCGCGCAGGTGCAGCCGCACCAGCGTGCCGACGGCCGTGGCGAACGGCTCGTTGAAGCCGAGGCCGCGCAGCCGGCGCTCCGCCCGGTCGGCGCCCAGCAGATCGTGGTTGGGGAAGTGCGCCATACCGCCCTCGAACACCAACGTGTCCGGCTTGGCGATGTCGTGCAGCAGGGCGGCGAGGCGCGCGATCGGGTCGGCGGGCGTGGCCGCCAGCACACGCAACGTGTGCACGTACACGTCTTTGTAGCGCCCTTGACCCTTCGGCATCGCGCGCAGGCGGTCGATGTCGGGCAGGATTTGCTTCAGCAGGCCAGTGCGCACCGCGAGATCGACCGCTGTGTCCGGTTCTGCGCACAGCACGAGGTCGAGCAGCAGAGCGCCACGCTGTTCCGGCTGCAGCGAACGCAGTGCCGGCGCGGCCGAGACGAGCAGATCCGCGGTTTCACGGCCGACATGCAGCTTGTGCGCCGCGGCCGCGCACACGGCTTCAATCAGGCAGCGCGGCCCTTCCTCAGCACGGGTCGCCGCATCGTCGCACGGGAAAAGCGCACCCTGATCGACGGTGAACCCGTCGGGCAGCGCGATCCGCTCGCCATTCGCGGCAAGGGTCGGGCGCGTGCTGCGGCTGGTCAACGGGCAAGTGGCTCCCTCTGCGCTGCGAGCGGCGCCCGCCGCGCCAAAAAGCGCGCGATCTCGGCAGCGGCGCGTTCCGGCGCTTCCCAAACGAAACAGTGCCCCGTGCCACGCACGAACGCCCCTTCCGCGCCGGGAATACGGCTCGCCAGCAGGCGCGCGTTTGCGGGCGGAATCAGCCGGTCTTTGTCGCCGGCGATCACGAGCGTCGGCGCACTGATCGCCGGCAGCCGCTCCCACGTCGAGAAGCGTACGATGGCGCGAGCCTGCTCGGCAAAGACACTCGGTGTCGTGCCGGCGGTGAGCGTGTCGAAGGCGATGCGCGTCAGAAAAGGACGGTTGGCCGCCGCGAACTCATCGGCAACGACGGCCGGCCACAGCGATTCACCGAACCGCAGCCCCTCGGCGAAGCGCTGGCGGCCCTCCGCGCTTGGCCAAACCGCGCGCCCGCCGCCGCAGGTTGTGGATGCGAGCACCAGTCCCGCGACCTGCGACGGATGGCGCAGCACCAGCTCCTGCGCGACCATGCCACCCATCGACAGGCCAAGTACATGCGCCCGCGCCAGGCCGAGCGCCGACATCGCCTCCGCCGCATCGTCGGCAAGTTGCGCGATCGTGTACGGCGCCGCGCCGCGCGTCGAGCTGCCCGTACCGCGGTGGTCCAGGGCGAACAGGGTGAAGCTGCGGCCCAGCGCCGTGAGAAACGGCTCGCCCCACGAGCGCTGGCTGCCGCCGAGGCCCATCAGCAAGAGCAGCGGCGGACCGACGCCACGTTCGGCGTAGTACAGCGAGCAATCCGCGAGCCGCACGTGCGGCATGACCAAACTCCGCTCTTGCGCCGGGCCGCCTACCCCTGCCAGCTTGCGCCGGCTGTCCCCTTCCCACGGGGAAGGGGTGTTCTGAGGACATCCGGTAGCCCTCGGCCCAAACCTTCCCCTGCGGGGAGGCGACTACAGCAGCGCCGGACGCACCGTATCCGACCATCCCAACCCTTCCCCTGTGGGGAAGGGACAGACTTCGCTTGCGAAGTCAGGGATAGGCGTATGGTAGCATGGCTCCGGCCGCGAGCCAGCCAGACTTCGTTGCGGGAGCGTGCAGCGTGGCGATTCTCTACGAGAAGAAGGGGCGCATCGCCTACGTCACGATCAACCGGCCGGACGCGCTCAATGCGATCGACCCCGAGACGAACGACGAGCTGACAAAGGCGTTCCACGACTTCCGCGACGACCCGGACGTGTGGGTCGCGATCCTCACCGGCGCGGGCGAGCGCGCCTTTTGCTCCGGCGCCGACCTGAAGGCGCTGATCCCGCATCTGTCCGAGCTGGCGAAGGAAAACCGGCTCAACAGTTTCAGTCTGGGCGGCATCACTCGCGACTTCGACTGCTGGAAGCCGATCGTCGGCGCGATCAACGGCTACGCGCTGGCGGGCGGGTTAGAACTGGCGCTGGCCTGCGATCTGCGCGTGGCAGCCGAGACGGCGCGCTTCGGCCAGCCCGAAGTGCGCTGGGCGCTCGTGCCCGGCGCGGGCGGCACGCAACGCCTGCCCCGCGCCCTGCCGCTGGCGCGGGCGCTGGAGCTGATCCTGATGGCGACGCAGCTTTCGGCCCAGGAGGCGCTGCAGTTCGGCCTCGTCAACCGCGTGGTGCCGCGCGAACAGGTGCTGGCCGCGGCCGAGGAGATGGCGAACGCGCTGCTGGAGATGGGGCCGCTGGCGATCCGCCTGGCGAAGCAGGCCGCCTATCAGGGTCTGGATATGACGCTCGATCAGGGGCTCGAACTGGAGATGCAGCTTTTCCGCCAGTCGCTGCTCAGCGAGGATGCGCAGGAAGGGCCGAAGGCCTTCGCGGAAAAGCGCAAGCCCGAATACAAGGGCCGCTGACCGTCTTGCAAACGCCTGCCGACCCGCCAGCCCACGCGCGGCGCTCAACGTAACGGGCGAATACGGGACATCCCCGAGTTGACAGGTTCAGATAACGCCGATATAACAACCGCAGCGCGTTCATACCGAAAGGATTAAAGCGTTTTGCGGTTTCGCAGAACGCTGCTCGCGTTGGCGGCGCTGGGGCTCGCGGGGCTGAGCACCCGGGCGGCGCACGGCGCGGCAGCGATCCACCTGCCCTATCCCGCCGGCACAGCGGTTTCGATCCTGCAAGGCTACAACGGCGGCACGCATCAGGGTGTTGAGCGCTTCTCCCTCGACCTCACCCGCGACGACGGCAAGACCTCCGGCTCGCCGGCGCTGGCGCCCGCCGCCGGCACGGTCGTCTGGGCCTACCCGCCCGGCAGCAACAACGGCTGCATCGGCATCCAGATCGACGGCGGTGGCGGCCTGCACGAGATGCTCTGCCACATCATTCTCAATCACAGCTACGGCAACGGCGACCACGTCTCCGGCGGGCAGGTGCTCGGTACGGTCGGTGTGCCTGGCACGGTCGGCAACAACGGCGTCTCACACATCCATCTGCAGCTCTACCGCATCGTGGACGGCGACCGCTCGCCCGTGCCCTATACCCTGCCCGACGGGCTGCCGCTCGAAGGCGTGAGCCTGCCGGCGAGCGATTCGAGCTTCAACAAATGGGCCTGCAACGGCTCCGGCCCGGGCTGCCACATCATCTCGCAAAACGGCCCGGGCGCTGCCGCGGCGCCGGCTTCGACGCCCGCAAACGGCGCAACAACGCTGACCTCGGCTTCGACCTCCAGCACCGGCGGCGCGACGCTGAGCACGCCGCAGCAGAGCGGCCCACTCGGCGTGGGCGCGGCCGTCGTCGTCAGCGGTACGGGTGACTGTTTGCGCGTGCACAGCAGCGCGGCCGTCGCCTCGAACGTGGTCTACTGCCTGCCGGACGGCTCGCAGTCGGTGATCACCGACGGCCCGCAAACGGCCGACGGCTACACCTGGTGGAAGCTGGGCGACCTCGGCTGGAGCGTGGCCGACTATTTGCAGGCGATCAACGGCGGCAGCTCGATCGCCACGCCGCCCGCGGCAAGCGCCACGCCGTCCGCAGCCGCATCGCCAACGCCAGCGCCCACGCCGGCGGCTTCGCCAACGCCCGCGCCGCCTGCACCGACCGCGGCGCCTGCTCCGGCGGCCGCGGCCTCCACGCCAGCATCAGCAGCGACGCCAACGCCGCAGCCGGAACTGCCGACCGGCGTCGCCTACGCGGTGGGCGACAAGGTCGTGACCAGCGGCGCCGACGGCTGCCTCAACGTGCATGACGCGCCGTCGCTGAGCGGCAACGTGGTCGACTGCGTGCCCGACGGCACGGCCGGAACGGTCACGGACGGCCCCGTGCAGGCCGACGGTTACGTCTGGTACCGGCTGGACAACCGCGGCTGGGTAGTGAGCACCTACCTGCAACTCAGCCAGTAGGCGCGGGTAGCCGCCCCAGCACGGCATCGCGCGTGGCGACCAGTTGCTCGACGTGCTGCGGCAGCGAGATCGCGTAGACGCGGCAGGCCTCCGCCAGCGTCAGGTGGCCGCGCTCTTCATGCAGGCCGATCCGCTCCCAGGCATCGGGGGGCAATTGGCGCAGATCGGCGGCAAGCTGCACCAGCATGCCGCCCAGACGCTCGGCCAGCGCCGGGAACGGCTGCGCTTGATAGTCGCGCTCCCGCACCCAGGCGTCCTGGTCGAAGGCGGGCAGCGAGGGCCGGTCCTGCGAGGTGATGTGGCGAAAGCGCTCGCCCCAGACCTCGGTCTTGTCGACCAGGTGGCCGGTGATCTCGACGATCGACCACTCGCCGGGCGCCGGGCGCCGGCGCAGTTGCTCGTCGCTCAGGTCAGCCGTGAGCCGGTGCAGTGAGAGGGGCAGCGTCTCGATGATCTGCAGGGCAAGCTCTTCCATGGGCATACTCCGGCGCGGCGATCAGGCGATCGCCGCCGTCTGCTGACGAACCAGCGGCAGCACGTCGCGCTGATAGGCTTGCAGATGCTGCATCAGCTCTGCTTCCGGGCCGATCGGCACGAGAATGATGTGGCGGGCGCCCGCCTGCACGAACTGGGTCAGACGCTCCGCGCACTGCTCCGCCGTGCCCAGCACACAGTAGCGGTCGACCAGGTTCTCGAAGTCCTGATTGTACTGCCGCGAGAGGCGAGCGACGGCGCGACGGTGCGCCTCCTCGTGCGTGTCGGCCAGCGCGGTGAACTGATACAGCACCCAGTGGAACCCGTCCATGCTCTTGCCCGCCGCCTCGCGCTGCTTCGCGATCGATTCGGCGGCCGCACGGTAGCGCTCGGGTGTGAAGAGATACGGCATGTAACCGTCGCCCAGCCGCGCCGCGCGTGTAATCGCGGCCTCCGAACGGCCGGCGACGACGATCGGCGGGCCGCCCGTCTGCACTGGCTTCGGCGCCATCGTCGCATCAGAGAATTTGAAGAAGCGGCCTTCGTGCGAGACATGGTCCTCGCTCCACAGCCGCTTCATCACGCGGATCGCCTCGTTGGAACGCGGGCCGCGTTCGTTGACGGGCACGCCCGTCGCCTCGAACTCTTTGGGAAACTCGCCGCCCACGCCGACGCCGAGCACCATACGGCCGTTCGAGATTATGTCGAGCGTGCTGAACGATTTGGCGACGATCGTGGGGTGGCGCAGCGGCAGCAGGAAGATCGCGGTGCCGAGCGTCGCTTTCTCGGTCAACGCCGCCAGGGCGCCGAGCTGCGGCACCGCCTCGAGGATCGGGCCGTAGAAGAGGATGTGCTCGCTCACCCAGAGCGAGTCGTAGCCCATCTGCTCCAGCTCGCGCCCGGCGCGTAGCTGATCGCCGGACAATGTCGTGCCGACCTTGATCTCTGCCATCGTTTACCCTCCCGCGGCCGTGCCGTTGCGGTACTCGCCGGGACGCGGATGCCAGCCGAAGTCAAACAGATCGCGCCGGGTACGCAGCGCCAGAAAGGGCTCCGATGGCGGCGCATCGAGGTAGCAGCGCACTTCGTAGCGCTGCCGGCCGACAAACTGGTAGCCGGCGACGTAGCCGGCCGAACGTGCCGCCAGTTCGTCACAAACCGCGCGCTGGGCCGCCGGATCGTCGCCCGAGTACAGCAGCCGGGCGCCGTTTTCGCCGTACACGAGGTACATTGCACCGGCGGGCAGTTCTGCGCTCACGCCTAGCCTCACACGCGCGCACACCGACTCCGAAGAGCGCCGGCGCGGTCCTTCCCGTCAGTTCTAGCGGCTCCGGCGTGCGGCGAGCAAGCGGGGCGCCTAACCCTGACCTGGCTGAAGCCAGGTCTGTCCCTTCCCGAAACTGGAAGGGACTCCTGGAGCGTCCCCTGCGCCGTGCGACGGCAGCGTGGATTGGGTGTCCATGTGGGACAGGCGAGGGTTCGTCTCCCACCCGATCGGGTGTCCTCGACCCCCACCCTTCCTGTGTCGGGAAGGGACAGCTTTGCCGTCAGGCAAAGCAGGGTTAGGCGCCGCGCGGCCGCGTTCTCCCTGCTCAACAGAACCGCCATTGGCCGCACGCCCGCGCTCGGATACCCTCCAGACATGACGATCGATCAGCGTTTCCTGGACCAGATCGCCCTCTCCCGCGACGAGTACGCCCTTGTGATCGAGCGCCTTGGGCGCGAGCCGAACGAGCTTGAACTGGGCATGTTCGGCGCGCTGTGGAGCGAGCACTGCGGCTACAAGAACAGCCGGCCGCTGCTCAAGCTCTTCCCGACCGAGGGCGCGCGCGTGCTCACCCGCGCCGGCGAGGAGAACGCCGGCGCCGTCGAGATCGGCGACGGCTGGCTCGTGGCGATGAAGATCGAATCGCATAACCACCCCTCCGCGATCGAGCCGTTTCAAGGCGCCGCCACCGGCGTCGGCGGCATCATCCGCGACATCTTCGCCATGGGCGCGCGGCCGGTGGCCCTGCTCGATTCGCTGCGCTTCGGACCGCTCGACGCGGCCGCGGACACCACCGAAGCCGCGGAGGACGCGGCCCGCAATCGGCGGCTGTTCGCCGGTGTGGTCGAGGGCGTCGGCTGGTACGGCAACTGCATCGGTCTGCCCACGGTCGGCGGGGAGGCCGTCTTCTCACCCTCATACAGCGGCAACCCGCTGGTGAACGCCATGTGCGTCGGCGTGGCGCGCGTCGGCGCGCTGGTCAAGGCGCGGGCGGACGGACCGGGCAACGTGCTGGTGCTCGTCGGCGCCGACACCGGCCGCGACGGCATCCACGGCGCGACCTTCGCCAGCGTCGAGCTGAACGAGCAGTCCGAGGAGCGCCGGCCCGCCGTGCAGGTCGGCAACCCGTTCATGGAAAAGCTGCTGATGGAAGCCTGCATGGATTTGGTCCAGCACGACTGGATCGTCGGCCTGCAAGACCTCGGCGCCGCCGGGCTGACCAGTTCGGCGATCGAGTGCGCGGCGAAGGCCGGCACGGGGCTGCGCATCGACGTACGCAAGGTGCCGCGGCGCGAAGCGGGCATGACGCCCTACGACGTCATGCTCTCCGAGTCGCAGGAGCGCATGCTGGTGATCGCAAAACGCGGATACGAGGAGCGCGTGCGCGAGCTGTTCGCCCGCTGGGAGCTGCGCTCCGACGTGATCGGCGAAGTGACGGACGACGGCATGGCGCGCATCGCCGAGGGCGAGCACGAAGTAGCCTGCGTGCCGGTGCGCGAACTGACCAGCCCGCCGCAATACCGGCGCGCGGTGGTCGAGCCCGCCTGGCTGGCGCCGTTGCAAAACGCAGATCTCTCGCTGCTGCCCGATCTGGACGTGGCTCGTGACGGCGCCGGCGAGGCCGCCGCCGAGCGCGCTCTGCTGCGGCTGCTCGGCGGCGGCAACGGCGCCTCGAAACGCTGGATCTACCGGCAGTACGACCACCAGGTGATGACCAACACCGTCGTCTCGCCCGGCGCGGCCGACGCGGCGGTGCTGCGCATTCGCGGCACGCAGCGCGGCATCGCGCTGAGCACCGACGGCAACGGGCGCTACTGTTATCTCGATCCCTACGCCGGCGGCGCGATCGCCGTGGCCGAGGCGGCGCGCAACGTCGTCTGCACGGGCGCCGAGCCGGTCGCCGTGACGGACTGCCTGAACTTCGGCAACCCGGAGAAACCGGATGTCTATTTCCAGCTCGAGCGCTGCATCAGCGGCATGGCCGAGGCCTGCCGCATGCTCGATACGCCGGTGATCTCGGGCAACGTCAGCCTCTACAACGAGACGAACGGCGAGGCGATCGAGCCGACGCCCGTCGCCGGCATGCTCGGCGTGCTGGAGGACGTGCGCTACCGGCTGGAGCTGGCCTTTCGCGACGCCGGCGATCTGGTCTACGTCCTCGGCGTCGCCTCGGCAGACGGATCGCTGCCCGGCGAGACCGCGACACTCGGCGGCAGCGAGTTTCTCGCGGCGATCTGTGGCCGCGTTGCCGGGCGCCCGCGCATCGACCTCGATCTCGAACGGCGGGTGCAGCGCGCCTGCCTGCGCGCCGCGCGTGGCGGCCTGCTCAGCGCTGCACACGACTGCGCCGAGGGCGGCCTGGCGGTGGCGCTTGCAGAGTGCTGCATCGCCGGCGGTGTCGGGCTGGACGCCAGCGAACTGCGCATCGCGGGCCGTATCGATGCCGCGCTGTTCGGCGAGGCGCAGTCGCGTATCATCGTCGCGGTGCGGCCCGCGGCGGCCGAAGCCTTGCTGGCAATCGCGGACGCAGAACGCGTGCCCTGCACTCGCCTGGGCCGCGTGGGCGGCGACTGCCTGCGGCTGGCGGGAGCCATCAACCAGCCGGTTGCTGCACTGACAGCCGTCTTCGAAGCCGGCCTGCCCGATCGCATCAGCGCTCCAGCTCTCTGAGGCGGAGTGCTCAGCCGGCGCGGCGGCCGGCGGATGCGGGCCGCTCGCGGTCCTCGTCCGCCGCGTGCCACTCCGTGCGTGGCAGCTCCGGGCGATCGTCGTGCGCGGCGGGTTCCACGGCCGCCGGCGCGGGCTCGGTGGCCTCGGCGGCCACCTCGGCCATCGATTCCGCTCCGGCAGCCGAATCAGCGGCGGAGATCGTCGGTTCCGGCTGGTCGCCCCGCGCCGTCAACTGGTCCGCGCGTTCGGCGATTCGCGCCGCATCCTCGAGATCCTCCCGCAGCGGCACCGGCCAGGGCGCGGCGTCGTCAGATAGCGGCGGCTCGTGCGGCAGCGTCGGTGCCGTGGCCAGCGGCAGCGTGGCGGCGGGCAGCGCCAGCGCGGCATGCTCCTCGGCCATCACCGCCTCGGCCGCGACAGCTGGCCGGCGCGCCAGCCGGCGCTTCTCCGCTTCGGTCGGCTCGGGATACTCGATGCGCGGGTGGTAGATCGCCCGCAGGGTGGCCTTGAACGAGTTGGCGATCGTGCGCAGGTCGCGCATCGTCAACGCACAATCATCGAATTGGCCCTCGGCCAGCCGCTCGGCCACCACGCCCTCGACCAGGCGGTCGATCGCCTCGTAGGCGTGGTCGCGCGAGGCTCGCACCACGGCTTCCGTTGAGTCCGCCAGCATCGCGATCGCGGTTTCGCGGCTGCGCGGCCGCGGGCCGGGATAGCTGAAGATCGCCGGATCGATCTCCGGGTCGCGCGCCGCTGCCTTGCGGTAGAAATAGGCGACGAGGCGCGAGCCGTGGTGTTCCTGCGTGAAATCGCGTACACGCTCCGGCAGGTGGTGCTTGCGCGCCAACTCGGCGCCGTAGCGCACATGCTCCTGGATGATCTGGTTCGACGTGATCGGGTCGAGCTGTTCGTGCGGATTGTTGCCGCCGAGCTGGTTCTCGATGAAGAAGCCGGGGCGTGAGAGTTTGCCGATGTCGTGATAGTAGCAGCCGACGCGCACCAGCAGCGAATCGGCGCCGATCAGGTCGGCCGCGCGTTCGCCGAGATTGCCGACGAGAATACTGTGATGAAACGTGCCCGGCGCCTCGTCCTGCAGGCGGCGCAGCAGCGGCTGATTGAGCTGGCCCAGCTCCATCAGTTGCAGCCGCGTGGTGACGTTGAAGACCGTACCCAGCAGCACGAAAGTCCCAACCGTCAGCAGTGAGCTGCTCACGCCGCTGATCCCTCCGGCAAGCAGCAGCCAGCCGACGTCCTGGGCGCGGTGCGTCGTGTCCAGCAGCCAGAAGCCGAACAGCACCGCCGCGACCGCCGCGGCGACGGCCACGCCGGCGAAGAGGAAACGGTTGAAGCGCTCCGCGCGGTTGACGACCAGCACGCCGGCCAGGCCGGAGAAGAAGAACGCCGCCGTCATCTCCAGCGGCTGGAGGGCGGTCAGGCCGACGATGCCGGACAGGTCGGGCAGATAGAGCGCCGTGAAGGCGACCAGCAGCGCCCCGACGCCGGAGAGCGCCACGGCGAGGCCCGCGTCGAACAGCGAAGCAACCAGCATCGGCACCGCCGCGGCGGGAAAGGCGAAGGCGAGGAAATGGCGCTTGCCGTCCGGCAGCACCAGCGGCATGTAGATCTTCGCCAGCAGCACCGCGCCCGCCACGATCACGGCCAGCAGCAACCAGCGCCGCGTCACCGCCAGCACCACGGGGTGAAATGCCAGCAGGAACGCCGCCAGCGCCACGCTGCTGATCAGCGCCAGCAGCGCCACGGCACCGAGGTCCGAATAGCGCAGGCGCACGGTCAGCAGCCCGGCGTTCTGCAACGTTTCGAGCTTCTGCGCGTCGATCACATCGCCTTCACGCACGAGCACCTGGTTCGCGGCGAAGTGTTGCGGCTGGGGCGGCACGGCTGCGGCTGCCTGATCGCGGCTCTGCCGGGTGGCGGCGTCATCGACGCGCTCCGTGGCCGTCACCAACCCCCGCACCAGCGCCACGGCCACGTCGCCCTGCACGGCGGTGAGGCCGACGCTGACGCGATTCGTGAGGCTGGCGGTGCGGCTGGGCAGCTCGGCCTGCGAGAAGGCATCTTCGAGCACGGTACCCAGCAGGCGCGTCGCCTCGTCCTGAACCTGTTTCCACTCCTCCGGGCTGAACTGGACCAGGGCGGCGCGCTGATCGGGGGTGAGCGACGGAACCTGCGCGCCGATCGCGTCGGCCATCTGCTGACGCGTGAGCGCCGTACTTCCCAGCGTGGTGTTTATCCGCGCCAGCATGTCGCTCAGGCGCGCCAGTTGCTCGTTTTTGACGTTGACATCGTAGGAGAAAGCGTTCGGTACGGCGGCGCGGGCGCGATCTTGCTGCTGACGGCGCAACACATCGCTGTTGTAGCTGAAGTCGCGCGGAGCGCGGATCGTCTGCGAGGCGATATCGCCCTCATGCGCGTGCAGACGGCTGGGCAGAATCGGGAAGAGGATCGCGACGAGCAGCAGCGTCAGCAGCGCGACGAAGGCGACGGTGCGGCCCTTCGGCCGGATGCCCGGCTGCGCGGAGATCAGCGTCACAAGGCAAGCACCACGTATCGACGGGGCGCCTCGCCCCGGAACGTGGTCATGATAGCAGACCGACTTGATCGGCTCGTCCAGGGCGGGAGCGGCAGCAGAGTGGGTGCAAAGCGCGCCGGCGGCAGCAGGCTGGCGGGGCACCTAACCCTGACGTCGCAAGCGACGTCTGTCATTGGAAGTCTCCGACGGTTGCGCTGCGCTCTGGCCCGAGGCGGGAAAGGGACGTTTGGAGCGATCCCAGCGGCGTGGGACGGCGGCGGGGCTCGGGTGTCCTTGTGGGACGATCGGCGGGTTTATCTCCCGCCCGCCCGTTCGTCCTCCAACCAACCCTTCCCGTGTCGGGAAGGGACAGACTTCCCGCAAGGGAAGTCAGGGTTAGGTGCCCCGTTCGGGCGCCACCAGCGGCGCAACCACCGCGAAGCGGACGCGGCCCGGCGGCGGCAACGGCGCCTCGAACGGGTAGTCGGGCGGTCCTGCGCCGCAACACGGGTTGTGCTCGACCGTCAGCTAGGAGACGTCGCCATCCGTCGAGACGCAAAAGAACAACCCCATCACCGACGATGGGCTGCTCGATGGGCCATCCGTCGGGGCGCTGGAGTTGGGAAAGTACACGCCGTGATAGCGTTGCGCCGCGTTGTCGAACTGCCAGACACCGCGCACCGTCGACGGATCGGCGAAGTGTGCGGCGATGTCTGCCCAGCTCGTGCCCGGCGGCGCAGTGACCACGATCGAGTTGCAGCCACGGTAGACGGGTTGCGGCTGGATCGTGATCGCGGTGGGTCCCTGCTGCGCCTGGGCAGACCACAGGATCGGCGCGGCCCAGAGCGCGAGGCCGCCAAGTGAGCCGGTGATGGCGATCGATCGCTTCATTCGCGTTCCCCGTCTCTCCAGATTCCCGCCTGCATGACGCGCGGCCGAGGCTGGCCCACCGCGCCCTGGCGATCGAAGGCCGCGGCGGGCAGCCGGATCAGGTCCGCCACGGCGCCGGGCCGCAGGGCACCGCGCTCGCGTTCCTGATACCCGGCATACGCCGCATGGACGGTGTGTGCCCGCAGAGCAGCCCGCGTCGGTGCGACGGCTCCGGGCAGGCGCACTCCTCGCGCCGTCAAACGCGTCGTAGCAGCCGCGATCGATCCTAGCGCATTTGGCGGCGCAACCGGCGCATCGCTGCCGATTGCAACGGGAATGCCCGCGCCGCTGAACGTGGCGAGATTGTGCAGCCAGGGCAACTCGTTGGCGGGCAGCTCGCGCAGATACCGCTCGCCTTCGGTGTAAACAAACCCTGGATCGCAGACGGCGAGCAGGCCCAGCGCGGCCGCCCGCGACGCCTGCTCCGGCGTGCAGATCGCCGCGTGTTCAAGCCGGTGACGGCGCAGCGGGTCGCCGCGACCGCCGAGCGCCGCATCAAAAGCGACGATCGCCTGCTGCACGGCTTCCCGGCCGATGCAGTGCACCGCCGCGCGTGCGCCGCGTTCGTGAATCGTGCGGAGCTGCGCGGCCAATGCATCGCTGGCGGGATGCAACTCGTCGCCAAGCTCTTCGATCACGATCTTGACCATGCCGGTCCAGCCGGCCGGACCATTTCCTCCCAGAAAGGCGTCAATTCCCATCGCCGCGGCCAGATCCAGCGTGAGCGCGCCGTCGCGCCGCAGCCGCTCGAACAAGACAAGCGTGCCGGCGTCGTTCTGGACACCCATGTCGTGGACGGCCGTGACGCCGGAGGCGAGCAGCCGGCAGTTCGCCTCGGCCACCTGCGCCCGCAGATCCTCATAGGCGGCCGGCGGCACGGCGCGCTCGACCAACGCGTTCATGCCGAGCAGCAGTCCGTCCGGCTCCCCGTCTTCGAGCCGCCGGCCGATGTAGCCGCCAGTGGGCTCCTCGCTGTCGTTGCCGATACCCGCCAGCGCCAGCGCCCGCGAGTTGAGCACACAGCCGTGGCCGCTGGCGTGAATCAGGCGCACGAGGTGGGCCGGCGCCGCCGCATCCAGCTCCCAGCGCGTGGGGTGGCGGCGCTCGCGCAGCTCCGTCTCGCGGTAGCCCACGGCGCGGATCCAGCGGCCCGGTGCCGTGATCGCCGCCCGCTCGGCGATGAGCGCGAGCAGCGTCGCAATGTCCGGTGCAGCGGGGGGCGCGCAGTCCACGGACGCTAGCGAGGCGGCGTAGGCGAGCAGGTGGATGTGGGCGTCGATGAAGGCCGGCAGCAGCAGATCGCCGCCGCAGTCAAGATCGTCGTAGTGCGTGCCCGCGGCTTCGCGCACCTCCGCATCCGTGCCCAGCGCCGCGATGCGCCCGTCGCGGATCAACACGGCCTGCGCCCGTGGACAGGCACGGTCCATCGTCTGCACGTCCGCGTTCCAGAGCACGAGCGGGCACATGGCGAGGCTCAGACCGCCGCGGGCAGCCGCTCGAGATGCACGAGCAGCACGGCCACATCGGCCGGCGTCACGCCGGCGATGCGGCCCGCCTGGCCGAGCGTGGCTGGCTGAAAGCGGGCCAATTTCTCCTTCGCCTCCGTGCGCAGACCGTGCAGCGCCGCGTAGTCGAGGCCGGCGGGCAGACGCCTGCCGTCGAAGCGGCGCACCCGCTCGACCTCGAGCTGCTGGCGTTCCAGATAGCCGCGGTACTTGACTTCGCACTCGACCTGTTCGGCGGCGTCCGGCGCCAGCGTGCGATCGCCCAGCCCGATCGCCAGCAACTCGTCGTAGCCGCATTCGGGCCGGCGCAGCAGGTCGCCGGCCGACAGTCCCGGTCGCAACGCGCCAAGACTGCTGTGCGCCGCTTCGCCGGCCCGGCGCATGGACTCGCTCAGGTGTGTGCGCTCCAGCCGCAGGATCTCGGCGGCGATCGCCTCGCGCTTGCGTTCGACGCCGGCGGCGCGGCGGGCGTCGATCAGGCCGATCGCGTGGCCGAGCGGCGTCAGGCGCAGGTCGGCGTTGTCCTGCCGCAGCAGCAGCCGGTACTCGGCGCGCGAGGTGAACAGACGATAAGGCTCGCGCAGATCCTGCGACACGAGATCGTCGAGCATCACGCCGATGTAGGCCTGGTCGCGGCCCAGGATCAGCGGCGGCTTGCTCTGCGTGCTGCGGGCGGCGTTGATGCCGGCGATCAGCCCCTGCGCCGCCGCCTCTTCGTAGCCGGAGGTGCCGTTGATCTGCCCGGCGAAGTAGAGGCCGGGCAGCGCCTTCGCCTCGAGCGTGACGCGCGTCTGGTCGGTGACGACGTAGTCATACTCGACCGCGTAGCCAGGCCGCAGCATCTCGCAGCGGGCCAGCGCGGGGATGCTGTGCAGCATCGCCTCCTGCACGTCTTCGGGCAGGCTGGTGTTGGCGCCCTGCACGTAGATCTCGTCGGTCTGCCAGCCCTCCGGCTCAAGGAAGAGGCCGTGCGACGGCTTGTCGGCAAAGCGCACGATCTTGTCCTCGATCGAGGGGCAGTAGCGCGGGCCGACGCCGCTGATCGAGCCGTTGAACATCGGCGCCCGGTCGAGGTTGGCGCGGATCACGGCGTGCGTCTCCCGCGTGGTATGCACCAGATAGCAGGGCATCTGCGGGCGCCAGCCATCGCGATCGACGTGCGGATAGGCCGGATTCGGCGTGGGGAATGTCGCCGGATCGGCTTCCGGCTCGAAGCAGAAGTGCAGCGGCGTGGCGCTGCCGGGCTGCAGTTCGCTGAGCGCGTAGTCGATGCTGGCGGCATGCACGCGCGGCGGTGTGCCGGTCTTCAGCCGGCCGAGCCGGAAGCCGAGGGCGCGCAGGCTGGCGGAGAGCGCCGTGGCCGCGCCCTCGCCCCGCCGCCCGCCGACTTCGGAGCGTTCGCCGGTGAGCATGCGCCCTGCCAGCGACGTGCCGGTGGTGAGCACGACGGTGCGCGTGCGATACTCGGTGCCGGAGCTTCCGAAGAGTACGAAATGCTCGGGCAGGCCATCTGCCGCCGGTTGTGGCGTTAGCGCTTCGACAAGGTCTTTGGCCAGGCGCAGGCCGGGCTCGTTTTCGACGGTGTGCCTCAACTCGCGCATGTAGAGCCGCTTGTCGGCCTGGGCGCGCAGCGCCTGCACGGCGGGGCCCTTGCCCGTGTTCAGCATGCGGATCTGGATGAAGGTGCGGTCGATCGCCCGCGCCATCTCGCCGCCGAGCGCGTCGATCTCGCGCACGAGATGCCCCTTCGCCGGCCCGCCGATCGACGGATTGCAGGGCATCAGCGCGATCGTTTCGGGGTTCATCGTCAGCAGCAGCGTGCGGGCGCCGAGCCGGGCGGCGGCGAGAGCGGCCTCGCAGCCGGCGTGGCCGGCGCCGACCACGGCAACGTCGTAGATCGTCTCGTTCGTCATCGTTTCCAGCTCGCGTACGCGGGCAGCGCAAAGGCCGCGGGCTGTGCTGTCCCGCGGCCTTTACGTCTCAGCGTTGCTCCTGCTAATCGGCCGAGGGTAGCACCTTCGGCTGCAACAGGGTCATCGCTTTCTCGCAGCACTGCACCTCGCCGTCGCCGGGCTTGATGCAGAGCACTTCCGTACCGCAGTTCTCGCATTGGAACCGCTTGCCAAGCTGGTTCGCCATTACTCTTGCCCCCGCGTCGTCTGTTTCAATCCTCACCCGGCGGTGAGGCCGGGTGCGACGCTGATCTGCTACAGGCTTCGCCGTGTTCCCTGTTCCCTCTTCGTGCCTACTGCTTGAGCTGCATCGGCTGACCGCAGCAACCGAGCGCACCGGCGCCGGCCTTGGTCACGATCATCTCGGTGTTGCACTTCGTGCACTGATATCTCTTACCAACCTGATTCGCCACGCGCTCGCTCCGCCTCTGTCTTCATACTCTCTGCCGGGCGCGGTCACAGCCGTGTTTCAATCCTCACCCGGCGGTGAGGCCGGGTGCGACGCCAATCTACCCGGCCAGAGTCTAGCGCGTGCGAAGGAAATGAGTCAACGCGAGCTGTTTGGCATGGAGCGTCCCGAACTGGAGCGGGCTGGGCACCTAACCCTGCTTCGGCTGCAGCCAAAGCTGTCCCTTCCCGAGCCGGGAAGGGACTTCTGGAGCGCTCCATACTCCGTGCGACGGCGGCGGGGCTCGGGTGTCCTTGTGGCTTGTGGAATGCCCAAAGGGTCCGTCTCCCGCTCGATCGTTTGTCCTCGGATCAAACCCTTCCCGTGTCGGGCCAGAGCGCAGCGCAACCGTCGGAGACTTCCAATGACAGATTTGGCTTTAGCCAAAGCGGGGTTAGGTGCCCCGTGCGGGAGTCGACGCCCGGTTGCGCATAGACCCTGGGTTCGCGTGGGAGCGCCAGACCCTGGGCAGGGCGTTGTGCTCGCCCAATGCGGGCGCGGGCGCCGCATCGCCTGCCGGGCCGAGCACGGGCGCGGGCAGCGTCAGCATTCCCAGATCGGGTTGCTCGATTTCGAGCCAGAGGCGGTTGTCGCTGAAGTGCGGCTCGGCGGTCAGATCGTAGGGGTGGATGCAGGGCACGGCCGCGACGCCGAACGCCTGCAACCGCGCGATCGCCGCGACCGTCGTGTCGCGGCCCGCGCCGCCGTCGAGATACCGCTCCGCGTGGGCCGCATTCTCCTCGTTGGCGCCGGCCGTCAGCAGCCAGCCATCGGCCGTCTGATGCAGGCCGTTCAGCGGACGCGGGCCTTTGAAGTCGCGGCCACCGACCAGATAGGGGCGACTGGCGCGCACGTCCTCGTAGGCGGCGTAGTTGAGCAGCAGCGCCGCCGCGAGCAACGACGTACGCACTTCGTAGCCGCCGCCGCGCTCGAGTTGCGCCAGCCGTGCCGCCAGCACGCCGATCGCGCCGAGCATGCCGGAGAGATAGTCGGTCGCCGCCATCTGCGGCTTGACCGGCTGGCTCTCGCCGCCCTGGCGCTTCATGATGCCCGCGAACGCCTGCACCACCGGGTCGAAGCCGGGCAGATGCGCCAGCGGTCCCGTCTCGCCGAAGGCCGACACTGTGCAATGAATCAGCGCCGGGTTGACGGCGAACAGGTCGTCGCGGCCGACGCCCATGCGCGCCAGCGCCTCCGGCCGGTAGCTGGTGACGAGGATGTCCGCCTCGGCTACCAGCGCGGTCAGGCGGGCGCGGCCGGCCGCGTCGCGCAGGTTGAGCGAGAGGGCGCGCTTGCCGTGGTTCCACGCGGGAAAGCCGTAGCCGTTCACACGGAACGGATCGCCGTCCGGCGGCTCGATCTTGACCACGTCGGCGCCGAGGTCGGCCAGCAGCCGGCCGACGTACGAGCCGGCGATATACCCGGCCAGCTCGACCACGCGCAGGCCGGAGAGCGGCAGCGGGCCGGAGCCGGCCGCCGTGCGCGGTGCGCCGTCGCCGCGGCGCGTCACGGCGCTCATGCGCGTCAGGCTGCCGATCGGCTCGCCCGGCTCGGCAAGCCCGGCGGCGCCGATCTGCGGATGGGCCAGCGCCTCTTCCAACGAGAGCACGGGGCCAGCGGGGACTTTGGCCGCTTCGAACAGAGCCAACCACTCGTCGCGCGTCTGCTGGCGGACGATCGGGTCCATGCGCTGCCACAGCTCGGCGGCCAGCTCGGGATCGCGCAGCGCCCGCGCGCCGCCGTGCAGGCGCGGGTCGTCCAGCAGACTGTCGAGGCCCACTACCTGCAAAACCTTGATCATGAACGGTGTGGTCGAGGCGCCGATGAAGAGCCAGTCGTCGGCGGCGCGATATGTGGAGTAGGTCGGCGACTGCCCGCGCGGGCTGTGGGCGAAGCGCTGCGGCTCGGGCTCGGCGCCGAAGCAGTAGAAACCGGCCTGCACGGCGAACAGCCCCTGGATGCCGCTGACCGGCAGCGGTTCGGCAGGCCGGCCACCGAGCCGAGCCGCGATGGCGGCAGCGGTTGCCAGCAGCGCCTGGCCCACGGTCGAGTACGGCGAGACGAGATAGGCCGGACCCAGCGCGTAGGTGTACTGCCCCAGCAGGGCGCCGCCCACGGCCTCGATCGCGGAATGGTGCGGCGATGCGGCCGCAAAGCGCCCCGTTTCGCCGTAGGGGCTGAGCAGCACCGCGCCGCGCCGGCCGTCATCTCCGGCATCGGCCAGATCGGCGGCGCCGTGCTCAGCCGCTGCCGTCGTCGCGCCGAGGTCGCGCAGCACGAAGGCGGCAAGCTCAGCGGCGGCCGCACGACTGCCGATCGTGAAGCGCTGGCTCGCGAGCGGTGCTCCATCCGACACGCCCATCACGCCTCCTGCCTCCCCGTCTGCTGAGCCGCCAGCGCTCTGCGCAGAGTCAGCGTGGAACCGAGACTCTGCGGCGTCAAGCGCCGGTTGTTGCCACGGTGTAGTGGTTCAGGCCAGGGTGAGCCAGGGACGGGGCACGCCGGCTGGGTGCGGTGGTGCGCAGCGTACCGGGCGGGCGTGGTGGCGCCCCGGTGCGCTGTGCCGCCGCGGCGTGGGCACCCCTTGACCCTGCCGGCGCGCCCGTTCTCGGCGCACGCCGGCGCTGTCTCACCGCTCCTGACACACGACAAGGTTTGACGCCGCCCCGCCGATGCTATACTCCGGCACGACGGCCCGTGCCAGGGGTCGGGGAGCGTATGATGGCAGCGGACGCCCGCGCCGGACGCGAGCCGCAACCGCTCGACGAGCAAAAGGTTCGCGCGTTCGCGGGCAAGCTCTTCGGCTTCTACAACGGCGCCATGCTGACCTTTATGGTCGACATCGGCCGCCGCACGGGCTTGTTTGAGGCGGCGGCGCGCGGCCCGGCCACCAGCGCCGAACTGGCCACGCGCGCCGGCCTGCACGAGCGCTACGTACGCGAATGGCTGGCGGCGCTGACGGCGGGCGGCGTGTTCGTCCATGAGCCGGTTGCCGGCGTGTTCACGCTCCCGCCCGAGCACGCGGCCAGTCTCACCGGCGACGGCGGCGCGAACCTCTCCCGACTCAGCCTTTCCGCCACGCTGCTGGCGAAGCATGTTCCCGCCGTGGCCGCCGCCTTCGCCAGCGGCGGCGGCGTGCCCTACGCGGCGTACCGGCCCGAGTTCACCGTCGAGCAGGACATCGTCGCCCGCGGCCGGCACGACGCCTTTCTGCTCTCCGGCTATCTGGCCGTGGGCGATCTGCGCGAGCGGCTCGCGGCCGGGGGACGCGTGGCCGATGTCGGCTGCGGCACGGGGCACGCGGTCAACCTGATGGGCCGCGCCTTTCCCGATTCTACGTTCATCGGCTTCGACATCGCCGAGGATGCGCTGGCGCTGGGTGCGGAGGAAGCGCGCGCCTTCGGCCTGAGCAACGTGCGCTTCGAGCGGCACGACGCCGCCGAGTTGCCGGTCGAGCCGCCGTTCGACCTGATCACCAGCTTCGACGCGATTCACGACCAGGCGCGGCCCGCCGCGGCGCTGCGCCGCGTCCGCCAGGCGCTGGCGTCGGGCGGCGTCTATCTGATGGTCGAGCCGCGCGCCGGCAGCAGGCTGGAGGACAATCTCAAGAACCCCGGCGCGCCGTTCGCCTACGCCGTGAGTGTGCTGCACTGCCTCACCGTCTCGCTGGCGGAAGGCGGCACCGGCCTGGGCACGCTCTGGGGCGAAGAGCTCGCCCGACAGATGCTTGCCGAGGCCGGCTTCACGGCCATCGATGTCACGCCGGCGCCGGACCGGTTGAACAACCTGTTCGTCTGCCGCGCGGGGTGAGTGGTGAATGGAGGGGGTGAACGTGGGACGCCGGATGCCCCTGCCACCGCAGGACGGGCCGGCTGGTGCGCGGTGAGCCGTAGACCTCTCGGTAGACAGCGCTTCCGTCGCCGGTCCCGATTCGCCACTCACACCTCACCACTCTCCGCTCACCCGTCAGCTACACTCGCCCCATGAGTCAGCGCCTCACGCCGGAACTGGTCGTAGCGGCCTACTGTCGCGGCTGGTTTCCGATGGCCGAAGGGCGCGACGGTCCGATCGGCTGGTATGAACCATCCGAGCGGGCCGTCTTCGTGCCCGGTACCGAACACATTTCGCACTCACTGGCGCGCACGTTTCGCCGCGGCCGCTTCGACGTGCGCATCAACCATGATTTCGCCGCCACGCTGCGCGCCTGCGCCGCGCGGCCGCAGACCTGGATCTCAGCGGAGATCGTCGCGGTCTATACGGCGCTGCACGAGGCGGGGCTGGCGCACAGCGTGGAAGCGTATTGCGGCGCGACGCTGGCGGGCGGGCTGTACGGCGTGGCGCTGGGCGGCGTCTTCTTCGGCGAATCGATGTTCAGCTATCGAACCGACGCGAGCAAGGTCGCCTTTTTGGTGCTCTGCCGCCGGCTGCGCGAGCGCGGCTTCACTCTGCTCGACGCGCAGTTCATGACCGCGCATCTGGCCAGCCTGGGCGCGATTACTGCAGCGCGCGACGAGTACCTGCGACGCCTGCGCGACGGGCTGCGGCTGCATTGCACCTTCGATCCGTAGCACAACAGCCAGGCGCGCGTGCGCCCGGCGCATGTCATTCGCGCCGGGCGCGAGGCTGATGCGGGAAGCCGCGGCGGTTACTGCGCGCTGAAGCGATGCGCCGTGAGCAGGAACATGCGCCCCTGACAGGTGTCGTCAATCGAGGTGAAAGCGTAGGTCGAGCCGTCGTACGAGATCGCGTAGGTGCCGGTCGCCTGATCGCCGCTGCAGGCGAGCGGCCCGCTGACATCAGTGAGCGTCAGCTCGTTGCCGTTGAGTTGCCACAGGCCGGCCGCGGTCACGGTGTTGTCTTTGCCCACCGCGTAGCCGCCGTTGTCGTCGAAGGCGATCGTCCAGCTGCCGATCAGCGCGACCTGGACGGTGGGATCGAGACCGGTCACATCGTCCGACGTAATATTGACCGTGAGGGTCACGCCGCTGAAGTTCTGTGCACGCACGGCCGTACCGCCGTGACTGAACGCTGCCAGCAGCAGCAGGGCGGCGGCCATCAATCCAGACCATTTCACCAATCGTGCCACGGGGCTATTCCTCCCACGAAGTGTGTTACCTGTGACAAGTTACCGATTGTGGCAGGATTTCGCAATGGTTTTCCGACGCAATTTCCATGCGATCCGGCACGGCTGTAATGCCGGCGCGATGACTGTCTCTTGACCCGACAGGGCAGCGCGCGGCCTGGCGCGGTCGCCGTCACCGAATCGGGGCAGGGTCCGGGACTTTTTGCCGGGTGCGTCCGGATCGCCACAGCGCGCCCAGGGGCGGTGGTCGCGACGGTCCCAGCGCCGCATGACGCGCCGGCCAGCGCGCGGCAGACTGAAGACAGACGCGCGGCGGCGCGGTGCTGCCGGCCCGGTACGAGGAGTCACCGCATATCATGGAAACCACGACGCTGGAAACCGAGATGCTGCGGCCTGAGGCAGCCGTGCGGCGCGTGCGCCGGCAGACGCGCGAGCTGCGCGATTTTCAGGCGCACGTCACCGCCTACCTGCTCGTCACCTGGCGCTGTTCCTGATCAACGTGGCGACGCCGGGTAGCTGGTGGTTCTACTGGCCGCTGCTGGGTTGGGGCGCAGGTGTGCTCGCCCACGCCGTACATGTCTGCGGACTGCGCGGCGGGCACGACGGCGTGCCGCACGTCTGAGCCGGCTCAGGCCCGCGGGATCTGCTTGCCTTGCCTGATCTCCTCGTCCCCGCGGTAGACCAGCCGAGCGCCGTAGAGGATCAGGGCGGCGATCGCCACGAGTCCCAGCGCGAGCAGCACGACGATACCGGCCGAAGGGCCGTGACTCTGCACCGACGCCGACGACGCTGCGCTCGCCGGACCGACGCCCGCACCTGCACCCGGCGCCCCGCCCGCCGCGCCGCCGGCCGGGACGGGTGTCGGCAACGGCCCCGGTGTCTGGTTCGATCCTGCCAGGGGAGTGACCGGCGCGATCGTCAGGGGCACAAACGGCGTCGGCGATGGCACCGCGTCGGGTGCGCCCTGGCCAGTCGAGCCACTGCCGGCGGCGGCTCCGGCAGTGGCGACGCCGGCCGGCGTGAACACCTGCACCGGCGCAGGCGTGGCCACGGCGGCCGGATGCATGGCTGAAGACGTATCTGCAGGCGTGGCGCTCGGCGCTCCGATGGATACCGGCTGCGGCGCGGGCGCCGGAACCGCAACGCTCGCTGCCGGCGAGGCTGCCGCGGGCTGGACCGCCGGCGCGGATTGCGCGGGGGCGAGGCTCGGCGCCGCGGGCGTGCTGCCGGCTGGCGTGGCGACGATGGGAGCGGGCAACGCAGGCGCCGGAGTGGCTGCGGCGACCGTGCGCGCCGTTTCCTGAGCAGCCTGGCTTGCGCACCAGCCAACCAGCACGGCCACCAACGGCACCAGCCCGAGCCGGCAGAGCCGCACCTGCGCATGGTGCGGCCGCCGGCGGCGTCGCTTGCAATCGATCACGCAGCGCACTCCACCGCTTCGGCGGGGGACACGACCCACGCTAGTCACGCGACCTGAGAAGCGGCTGAGAGACCGTCATCGGCGCCGAACGGCCAAGGCCAGGAACTACTCCGATCGGCCATGTCTCGATCTCGCTCGCCGCACGAGCCTGTCGGCCGCGACGCCCTGTTCCCTGAATACCGTTTCCTCCCGTACGATCCGCGCATGCCGATCAAGGACAAGTACCTGCCGCTGGGCGCCCACCTGCGCCGCCTCGCCGGTGAGCACAGCGACGTGACGCTCACCTTCGCCGAGATCGAGCGCATCATCGGCGCGCCGCTGCCGCGCGGGTCGCAGAGCGTGCCCTTCTGGCAGGGCGTGCATAGCAAGGCGCCGCCGCGGGCGCGCGCCTGGCTCGACGCAGGCTTTGTGGCGCAGCCCGACCTCACGCACGGACGCATCCGCTTCCACCGCCAGGCGCCCGCCGCGCGCACACCGCCGGCCGCGGCCCGCGGTCAGCAGCCCGGCGGCCGGCGCTAGCGCCGTGGATGCGCTCGCCGCACTGGCGCAGGAATTGCTGGCGCGCGCCTACGCGCCGTACTCCGGCTTCCGCGTCGGAGCCGCGCTGGAAGCAGAGGACGGCCGCGTGTTCGTTGGCTGCAACGTGGAGAACCGCTCGTTCGGCGCCACGATCTGTGCCGAGCGCGTGGCGCTGGTCTCGGCCGTGGCCGCCGGCGCGCGGCGTTTCCGCCGCCTGGCGCTGACGGCGAGTGCGGCGGAGCCGGTGGCGCCCTGCGGCCTCTGCCGCCAGGCGCTGGCCGAGTTCGCGCCCGAGCTGATCATGGAAAGCCGGGGCATGGATGGCAGCGAGCGCCGCTGGACGCTGCGCGAGTTGCTGCCGGACGGCTTCGCTGCCGCGCTGCCGGGGCCGGAGCGCGACGTATAGGGATAGGCGCGGGCGAACCGGCCGTGTTCGGCCCTCACCCCCGTCCCCTCTCCCAATCCTGGGAGAGGGGCGATCCGTGGTTGCTACATCGAGAGGGCGTCAGGTTAACCGCAACCCGATCGGAACGCTCGACGCCGGATCGTCGCCTGCTCCCAGGATTGGGGGCCAGAGCGCAGCGCAACCGTCGGAGACCTTTACTGACCGCAGCGCAACCGTCGGAGACTTTAGAAACGGTGATTTACGGCTTGACAAACCCATATCTCCTGACTATACTACTGGTAGAACAG
>CALFMN010000038.1 GCA_937879875.1 uncultured Chloroflexota bacterium
GATCGTCGGCAGCGTCAGATGTGTATAAGAGACAGGGGGAGGGGGCCGGGGCCGGCATCGTGCGCCATCCGGTCGAGCCGGGCGAGCCGTTCCCGCAGTTCGTCTCGGCCGTCGATGCGGACGGCAACGAACTCGCCGGCATTCGCCTGCCTGAAGTCTCTGTGCCGGTGGCGGCCTACATCGGCTGGAACGTGCGCGACGCATCAATCGGCGGCGCGGGCCAGCTCGTGCTGATGGCCGGCTCGACACTGCCCTTCGCGGCGACGGCCGAAGAGCGCCGGCAGCGCGGCGACCCGCGCCCCGCGATCGCCGAGCGCTACCGCGACCGCGACGACTACGCCGCCCGCGCCCGCGCCGCGGCCGAGCAGCTCGCGGCGCAGCGCTACATCCTCGAAGAGGACATCGAGATGGTCGTAGAGAACGCGCTGGCCCGCTACGACGCCTTCGCCCCGGCGCCCGCCGCCGTGCCGGCCGGCGACTGACACGATCAGATACCGGGAGTAGCCGATCCGGCCCGCTCAGGGACGCGCCGAGCGCCAGTGGCACCACTCATCGAGGTCGGGCGGCTGCACGCCGGCCGCGCTGAGCGCAGGACAGATCTGTGCGCGGTGGTCGTTGACGCGTAGATCGCCTGCACGAACAGCCGATCCGCGGCATGCGGGATCGGCTCGTACTGGCCGCACCCCGGAATTTCGACATCGAGATCGGCGGCGCGCGGCAGCAACGCCTGCCAGTGTCGCGCCTGGCGGCGTCGTTCGGCGATTGCGTAGCTGTTCGTCCTTTTTCAGCAGGCTGATCCTTGAAGGACAGGCAGCGGTCTTGCCCCCTCCGAATTCTCTGACTAGTATCAGAGAATGGATGCCGCAATGATCGCCCAGGTCCGCCGTTTTAACCGACTCGTGACCCAGCGTGTCGGTGCCCTTACCGATCATTTCCTCGCCCGCGACCGCCCCCTTGGGGAGTCCCGCGTGCTGTGGGAGATCGGCACGGCGGGCTGCGATCTGCGCGCCCTGCGGTCCCGCCTCGATCTCGACTCCGGCTACCTCAGCCGGGTGTTGCGGTCCCTGGAAGCGGCCGACCTGGTAATGGTCACGCCGAACGCTGCCGACAAGCGCGTCCGCACCGCGCGGCTCACCGCAGCCGGCCTTGCCGAGCGAGCGCTGCTCGATGGCCGCAGCGACCGTCTTGCCACTTCATTACTCGCACCGCTCGATGACGGGCAGCGCCGCCGCCTGATCACCGCCATGCGCGAGGCCGAACGCCTCTTGACCGCGGCGTTGGTCAAGATCGCGCCGCTCGACCCGGCTCACGCCCATGCGCAGCACTGCTTGCGCGCGTACTTTGCGGAACTCGACCGGCGCTTCGCTGCCGGCTTCGATCCGACCCGCAGCATCTCTGCAGAGGCCCACGAGCTACGGCCACCAGCGGGTCTGCTCCTGGTCGCCTCGCTGCGGTCCGAACCGGTCGGCTGCGGGGCGCTCAAGTTCCACCACGATGAGCCGACGGAGATCAAGCGCATGTGGGTCGACGAGACAGCCCGCGGCCTCGGCCTCGGTCGCCGCTTGCTGGCGGAACTCGAAGCACGTGCCGCTGCCAACGGCGCGCGCGTGGTGCGTCTGGAGACGAACCGGGCGCTGGTCGAGGCGATCAGCCTGTACCGCTCGGCCGGGTATGCGGAGGTCGCTGCCTTTAACGACGAGCCTTACGCAGATCATTGGTTTGAAAAACAGCTTGCGCGCGGCGCGCCCGGGCCGCGCGCCACGCGTGGAATGAAGGGCGTCCCGTGAGCATTGGGTCAAACGACGCCAGTACGGCAAATACCACAGGGTGTACAAGCACCACGTCCGCTGCTTACTACTTGAAGCGGATCTCACAGCGGGCGCGCGGCTGATCTGGATCTTCGGCCGGCAGGCACGCCCCCTAATCCCTAACCCCTAACCCCTATACCCTATCGCTATGGATTTCGCGCTGATTCTGCCGTCCGGGGGGCCGCGGGGCGAGCGGCTGGTCGAGGCGCTGCGCGAGGCGATTTTGGGCGGGCGGCTGGCGCCGGGCGAGCGGCTGCCGCCCAGCCGCGCCCTGGCGGCGCAGCTCGGCGTCTCGCGCGGCACCGTCGTCGCGGCGTTCGAGGAGCTGGTGAGCGAGGGCTACTGCGCGGCGCGGGTGGGCGCCGGCACCTTTGTCACCGTCACGTCGCCGCCGCGCCGTGAGCCGCTGCCGGCGACGGAGCCGGCGCTCTCCGGCTGGGGACGGCGGCTCACCATGCCGATGCCGGAGGCGGATGGTGCGGGCGGCGTTGCCGGCGCGGCGCCTGCCGGCCAGGGCGCGACGACGGCAGCTCCGCCGCCCGTGCGCTACGATTTCCGCCCCGGCCTCGCGTCCGAGACGTTTCCTGGCGAGGCGTTGGGCCGCGCCCTGCGCCGCGCCGCCGCCTATCTCGGCGTCGAGTACAGCGCCGGCAACCCCGCCGGCAGCCCGCGCCTGCGCGCCGCACTGGCCGCGCACCTGGCGCACGCCCGCGCCGTGCGTGCCACGCCGGAACAGGTGATCGTGGTCAGCGGCTCGCAGCAGGGCATCGACCTCGCCACGCGGCTGCTGCTTGAGCCCGGAGATCGCGTCTGCATCGAGGAGCCGGGCTATCCGCGTGCCCGCGCCGTGTTCGAGGCGCTGGGCGCACGGCTGACGCCCGTGCCGGTGGATGGCGACGGCCTGCGCTGTGCGGCGCTGCCGAAAGACGGCGCCCGCATGGTCTACGTGACGCCCTCGCATCAGTATCCGACCGGCGCGGTGCTCGCGCCGGAGCGGCGGCTGGCCCTACTCGACTGGGCGCAGCAGCACGGCGCCTGGCTGCTGGAAGACGACTACGACAGCGAGTTCCGCTACAGCGGCCCGCCGCTGCCGGCGATGCAGGGCATGGACCGTGACGGCCGCTGCCTCTATCTCGGCAGCCTGAGCAAAATCTTGCACCCGGCCCTGCGCGTGGGCTATCTCGTGGTGCCGCCCGCGCTCGTGCCCGCCGCCGTGGCCGCCAAGAGCACGCTCGACCAGGCCACCAGCCCGGCCGTGCAGGAGGCGCTGGCCGATCTGTTCGAGGCTGGCGAGCTGGAGCGCCACCTGCGCCGGGCGCTGCGCGGCTACCGGGCGCGGCGGGCGCGGCTGCTGGCCGCGTTTGCCGCGCATCTGTCGGCGGACGTGCGCCTCTGGCCGGTGACGGGCGGCCTGCACGCCTTTCTGGAGGCGCCTGCCGCCGACCCGGTGCGGCTGCGGGCCGAGGCCGTGGCGCGCGGCGTGGCGATCAACGACGCGACGCCCTGCTATCAGACGCCGCCCGCCGGCGCCCGGCTGATCCTCTGGTTCGGCCGCATCCCGCCCGAGCGCATCGAGCCGGGCGTAGCTGCGCTGGCGGCAGCGTTGCTGGCCGCTGCCACACCCGGCGCCACCGGCTAACGCCCTTCGAGCGAGGCGCCCCGCGCCGTCGCCTACGGGATTCTCGCAGAGGATCCAGTGGCGCTGATGCATCGGTATCCAGATACTTGCAGCTCTTTGCGATAGGTGAATGCAGAGCCTGCCGTCAGAGACGCCCCGTTCGTGCTCGCTGCATGGACCGACGGCCTGTCTGCGGCCGGCGGCACGAGGCTGTCGCACTGCAAGCTGACGGCGATACGCAGAACTTCACTGTCATTGCCAGCGCGATCAACGTCTGCTTCCAGCAGTCCGGCCGCTCGTCCACCGGCCTGTTCGGGCCGTCGGTCTTCTTTACCGTGGAATAGCCGGGCGGGCACATCGCCTATGTGAGCGACTCGGTTGACGATACGCCCAGCTTTTTTGCAAGCGCATCAACCTCGACAGCGGCCCTGGCAGCGCGGCGCGTTCGCGGCGTTCGGCCCTCATCCTCTCCTGTCTCCTTCTCCCAATCCTGGGAGAAGGAGACGATCCGGTATCGGGCGATCCGATCGATTCACGGTTAACCCGACGCCCTTGCGGATCGCTCCAAGCCCGATCGCCCCTTTCCCTCCAGGATTGGGGGAAAGGGGACGGGGGATTGAGGGCCGAAGGCGACAGACGCGCGCTGCGGTATGGCAGCCGCGTTGACCCGAGACGCCCGCCCCGCGGCACAATGGACGCAAGCACCACTCGGAGCGAGCCGCCCGTGAAGCATCCCCGATGAGCCGTGTCCGTAACTGCGCGCGCCTCGCGCCGCTGCTGGCGGGCATGGTGCTGGCCGCGTGCAGCGGCGGCAAGGCGCGGCCGACGGCCAGCAGCAGTGCCGCATCGCCGGCCACGGCCACAACCGCGGCGGCCGCCGGCTCGACGCCGACACGCGCGATCCAGGCGCCGGACAAGGGCAGCGAAACGCCCGTCAGCTCCGCGCCGGCGGCGACCACCCCGGCACCAGTCGTCGGTTCGCCCGCTGCAGCGGCCGGCAGCGCCGCCACGCCCACGCCGGCGCCGCCTGAGCCCGTGCGTGTAACGCTGACGCCGCTGGGCCACAGCGACCTCGGCAACAGCGGCTTCAACGGCAACGTTTGGGTGCACAACGGCTTCGCCTACGTCGGCGCCTACGGCTCGGGCAACGCCTGCCCGGCCAGCGGCGTGCGCATCGTCGACGTCTCCGACCCGGCCAGGCCAACGCCGGTCGCCACCGCCGCCGCGATGCCCGGCAGCTCGCAAGAAGACGTTCGCGTGCAGCATCTGAGCAACTCCGCCTTTACCGGCGAACTGCTGGCCGCGGGCATTCAGCACTGCGGCCGCGCCGGCCAGGGCGGCCTGGCGCTGGTGGACGTCAGCGATCCGCGCCACCCGGCGACGCTCTCGTTCTTTTCCACCGATCCCGGCATCGGCGTACACGAGCTGGACCTGGTGCAGCAGGGCGATCGCATGCTGGCGCTGCTGGCCGTGCCCTACGCCGAGCGCAACAGCGGCACGGGCGAGTTCCGCATCGTGGACGTGAGCGATCCGCGCCATCCGCGGCAGCTCTCGGCCTGGGGCGCCGGCAGGGCGCTGGGCGTGGACCTGAACGGCGGCATCGGCTGCAACCGCCAGACTTTCGACCACAGCGCCCGCGCCAGCGCCGACGGCAGGCGCGCCTATCTCTCCTACTGGGACGCGGGCGAGATCGTGCTCGACATCTCCGACCCGACCGCGCCGCGCCTGCTCTCATGGATCCGCTATCCGCCGAGCGAGGAGGGCGAGACCCACTCCGTGGCCGAGGCGAACGGCGGCAACGAGCTGCTGATCGCCGACGAAAGCGGCATCTTCGGCCCGCCGCCGGGGCTGCACCTGCGCGTGGATGCGCCCGACGGCCCGCGGCAGATCGTCGCCTGCGAGGCGCTGTTTTCGGCGTCGCTGAACGACGCCGGCGTGATCGCGGGCAGCCTGGTGGACGGCGGCGCCTGCGCTGCGGTTCCGGCGGCCGTGCGCGGCCACGTCGCCCTGCTCGACGCCGGCTCCTGCCAGCCCTACGACCAGGCGGCGCGCGCGATCGGCGCCGGCGCCACGGCGGCGATCGTGGTCACGCCGGGCGACGCCGTCTCGCTCGGCGGCGGGCGCGGGCTGGGCGCGCCGGTGGTTGTGATCGGCGCGAACGACGGCGCGGCACTGCACGCGGCGCTGGCCAACGGTCCGCTCCCCGTAACGCTGCCGTCGGAGCGGCACTCGGGCGGCGTGCGCATCTGGGATATCTCGAACCCGGCGGCGCCGCGCCAGCTCAGCGAGTTGCAGACGGCCGACAGCACGGCCTTCCCCGCGCCCGGCCCCGGCTACTACACGGCGCACAATCCGGTGGTGGTGGGCGATCTGGCCTTCGTCTCCTGGTACACGGACGGGCTGCGGGTGTTCGACATCTCCGACCCAACGGCGCCGCGTGAAATCGCCGCCTACGTGCCGTCTGTCATGCGCAACCCGCTGCACACGGAGTTTCCCGACACGCCGCTCGACTGGGGCGTCTACGTCGAGGGGAACACGGTCTATCTCAGCGACATCAACGGCGGCCTCTACACCGTGCGCTGGGCGAGGGGATAGGGTGCAGGGGTTAGGGTTTAGGGGTTAGGGAATGGGGAATAGCGACGCCGGCTAACCCGAAACCTTCTCGCGCTTCCTGCCAATGATCGCCCCCTTCTCTCCCATACCGCCCGCAATCGCCTTGCGGTCTACAAACCTCGTGTGTATGGGAGAGAAGGGGGACGGGGGTTATGAGGGCCGCGCACCCCGTTGACGCACCGTTTCGCTGCTGGCTATACTCAGCCACTGGCTCGAACGCGGTTCGAAAGACCGACACGAATTGCGTGCAGAGGCAAGGCCGGCGGAGGCGTGGCATGAGCGAGGCAGGCTACTGGCAGCGGCGCACGACGCGCCGGCAGACGTTGCGCGGCGCCGCCCTCGGCGGGCTCGGCATGGCCGCGTTCCTGGCCGGCTGCAGCGGCTCGAACAACAACAAGAGCAAGCCGTCCGGCAACTCCGGCAGCGCGAGCAGCAGCGCCAACGGCACGCCGGGGCCAGCCACGCAGGCCGCACTGCCCACGCTCACCGTGCGTCCAACGGCTGTCGTCGATGAATCGAAGATCAACAAGAACAACGTCTACCACGATCGCCAGAGTCAGCCCTGGCCCACGATTAACCCCTACAAAGACCTCGTGACCGGTCTGACGCTTGGTTTCACCATCTTCGACCATATGTGGTATACGACGAAGGACACGAACGAGCGCGTGCTCTTCCTCGCCACCAGCATCGAGCAGCCGGACCCGCTGAACTTCACCGTCAAAATCGGCCAGGCCGTGTTCCACGACAAGCCGCCGACCAGCGGCCGTGCCGTCAAGGCGTCCGATATCAAGGCGAGCTATGAGGCCGCGGCACAGTCGAAGACGATCTCCAACAGCGACTGGTGGACCAAAACGCTGGACAGCATCACCACTCCCGACGACAGCACGGTCACGTTTAAGCTGAAACAGCCGGACGCCTGGACCTTCACCTCGACCAATGCCGGCAGCCCGCTGAGCAGCTCGATCATCCCGCAGGAGATCGCCACGCAGCCGGATTTCATGGACAAGGACCTGATCGGCAGCGGTCGCTTCCAGTGGGTCAGCCACGAGAACGGCGCCAACCCGAAGATGAAGCGCTTCGACAAGTGGCGCGTTGCGGGTGAGCCCTGGACCGGCGGCTACGAGCAGAAGCTGATTCAAGAGCAGGCCGCCGCCGACGCCGCCTTCGTCGCCCAGCAGATCGACCACTTCGCCGCCCAGAACAAGGCGGAAAAAGACCAACTCGTGCAGCAACTGGGCAAGCAGGTCGACGTCGATACCACGGTAACAGGCGCGATCTGGACCGTGCAGACGCGCGCCGACGGCGCCTTCGCCGATCCGCGCGTGCGCCAGGCGATCTATCTCGGCCTCAACCGCGACGAGTACATCCAACTCATGGAGTTCGGCGACGCCGCCAAATCCGGCCCAATTCCGCCCGCCTTCAAGACGTATGCGCTGGACAGCGACGAGCTGACCAAAACCTTCTGGCAGTTCGACCCGGCGCAGGGCAAGCAGCTCCTGCAGGCCGCCGGCTTCGATCTCAGCCATGAGTACGAGATCAAGTATTACATCCTCACGGACAAGCCGGCGCAGTTCGCGCAGATCGTACAGGGGCAGCTGCAGAAGAATCTCGGCATGAAGGTGAAGCTGACCGCCGAGGACTTCGGCACCTGGCTCGCCAAATCGCTCTATCAGGGCCAGTACGACGGTTTCATCGTCTACCCCTCGCTTGACTACGACGACCCCAGCAGCTACATCGGCGCCTACTCCAAAGTGATTGGCGGCCGGCCGAACTGGTCTGGATTCAAAGACGACGAGTTGGATCAGGCCGTGGCCGCACAGAAGGCAATCATCGATGATACGCAGCGCACGGCCGCGATCAAAGATATTCAGCGCAAGGCGTATCAGAAGTTCGCGCCGTTCATTCCGCTCTATGTCGCCTATCAGAGCGATCTGTTCTGGAACTACGTGAAGGGCCGGCTGGTCGGCCGCGGCAGCTACGGACTCTTCAACGGCCGGCTGTACATCGACAAGTAGGGTGAGGGGAGTGGTGAAGAGTGAACGTGCTTCTTCACCATTTACCGCTCACCGCTCACCACTCACCCTCCGCGAGTATGCCATGCGCCGCTACATCATCCGCCGCCTGCTCGCGCTGCCGATGATCGCCGCCGCCGTGTCGGTGATCACCTTCGCCGTGCTGCGTTCGCCCTGGGCGGGCGATCCCGCCGTGCTGCTCGCGGGGCAGGGTGCCTCGACGGACCAGATCGCCGGCATCCGCCACACGCTTGGGCTCGATCGGCCGATCGTCGTGCAGTTCGGCGACTGGATCGGCCATCTGCTGCGCGGCGACTTCGGCAGAACCTTCCGCGGCCAGCAGCCGGTCTGGCCGGAGATCACGCGGCGCCTGCCGATCACGTTCGAGATCATGGCGCTGGCCGTGCTGTTCGGCACCTTCTTCGGCGTGCTCTACGGCATAATCTCGGCGATCCGCCAGAACACCTGGCTGGACTACGGGCTGCGCGTCTTCGCCGTCTTCGGCCAGTCGATCCCCAGCTTCTTTCTGCTCGTACTGCTGATCGTGCTGCCCTCGCTCTGGTGGCACTACTCGCCGCCGGTGGGCGGGCATAAGGCGCTGTTTGCCCATCCGTGGGAGAACCTGCGCCTTTATGTGCCGCCGACGCTGATTTTAGCGGTGACGCATGCCGCCACGCTGATGCGGCTCACGCGCTCGACGCTGCTCGACGTGCTGCGGCAGGACTATGTGCGCACCGCGAACGCGAAGGGTCTGCGCGAGCGCAGCGTGGTCATGCGCCACGCGTTGCGCAACGCGCTGATCCCGATCGTGACGATCACCGGCGGGCTGATCGCCGAGCTGTTCTTCGGTGCGTTGATTCTCGAACAGGTCTTCAGCATCAACGGGCTGGGGCAGTTTTTCTTTCAGTCCGTGCTCTCGCGCGACTACCCCGTGGTGCAGTTTCTGGTCGTCTATACGGCCGGCGTGGTGATCGTGCTGAACCTGCTGGTGGATCTGAGCTACGTCGTGCTCGACCCGCGCGTGCGCTATACGTGAGGCCTATCCCTGCTTTGGCTGAAGCCAAATCTGTCCCTTCCCTACAAGGGAAGGGTTGGACTGAGGAGAAGCGAATGACTCGGAGGCGGCGACGTGATCGGTGGCGCGGTGGGGACCTGGCTGTGAAAGCGTGACGTTCTCGATTAACCCTTTCCTCGCAGGAAAGGGACAGACGGCGAAGCCGTCAGGGATAGGCGATCGGCGGAGGGTCATCGTGCCAGAGTACGGGCAGATCTCGTACCCAAGAAGCGACCCGGACAAGCGCACGTTGACGTTTCAGCTACGGCGCAGGACGACGCCGGCCGAACAGCGCCTGTGGCAGTCGCTGCGGGCCGACCGTCTCGCGGGCCTGCACTTCCGCAGGCAACAGCTAATCGCGGGCTTCATCGTGGACTTCTATTGTCACGCGGCGCGGCTCGCGGTCGAGGTCGATGGACCTGTCCACGAAACGCAAGCTGAATATGATGCCGAGCGCGACCGCATTCTTGGCCGTGAGGGTATACAAGTGCTGCACATCGCCAATGAGGATGTCGAGCGGCGTTTGCCGCTGGTCCTGCGGCACATCATAGCCGCTTGCGGCGAGGCGTCGCCTACCCCTGCCTCGCCTGAAGGCTCGGCTGTCCCCTCCCCGCCGGGGAGGAGTTCGCTCGAGAACAACCGGTAGCCCTCGAACCAACCCTTCCCCGCGGGGAAGGGACAGATTTCGCGCCAGCGAAATCAGGGATAGGCCAGCGGGCGGAGATGGCGGATGGCAGCGGCAACCAGAGCAGCGGGCGAACTCGCGTGGGGCGGCGGCGCGTGGCAGCAGCCAGGATTGCTGCGTCGTGCCGGGCGGATGGCGCGCGGCCATCCGCTCGGCGTGTTCGGACTGCTGATGCTGATCGGCTTCATCGTGCTCGGTCTCTTCGGCCCGGCGCTGGCGCCGTACGATCCGCATGCCCTGCGGGCGGGCGCGCCGCTGGGCGGCCTCTCACCGCGGCATCCTTTCGGCCTGAACAATCTTGGACAGGATCTGTTCAGCCGCGTGCTGGCCGGGGCGCGTACCACGCTGACGATCTCCGGCACGGCGGTGCTGATCGGCGGCTCGCTCGGCTCGTTCATCGGCATTCTCTCCGGTTTCTACGGCCGCTGGGTCGACTACCTGCTGCAGCGTTCCGGGGAGGCGTTCGCCGCCTTCCCCGGGCTGATCCTCTACCTGATGCTGATCACGGCCTTCGGGCGCGGGCCGAAGACGATCGTGCTGGCGCTGGCCGTGGGCGGGCTGTTCGGCGGTTCGCGCATCCTGCGCGCGGCCACGATCGTGGAGCGGCATACCACGTACGTCGAGGCGGCGCGGGCTCTGGGTTGCTCCGAGCGGCGCGTGTTCTTCCGCCACGTCGTGCCCAATGTGCTGCCGCTCACCGTGGTGCTGATCAGCGGCGGGCTGGGCGCGGCGATTCTGGCCGAATCGGCGCTCGCGTTTCTTGGCCTGGGCGTGGCGCCGGGAACGCCCAGCTGGGGCATCGACATCAGCGGCGCCAACCTGACGTTTGCGCGGCTGGGCCACTGGAACCTGGTCGTCTTCCCCGGCCTGGCGATCAGCCTGGCGGTGCTGGGCGCCAACCTGCTGGGCGACGCGCTGCGCGACATCTGGGATCCGCGCCTGCGCGGCCGGCGCTGAGCGCGGAAGCGCTCTACGACGAATGACGGAACATCAGTGCGAACTGTCCTGGCAAATGCGATATGCTAACCGCGGATTCTTGCAGGCGCCGTCCGAGTCGTGGATCGTGCCTGGCACTGAGGCGCAGCCCTTGGCCGCTCTCCAACCTTACTACAGTACGCACGCAGGCCATGCGTATCTCGGAGACTCTCTGGCGATCATGCAGGAACTGCCAGACTCTTCAGTGAACTTAGCCATGACCTCGCCGCCCTTTGCCCTCACCTTTAAGAAGGAATATGGAAACCAGCACCAAGATGATTACGTTCAGTGGTTTTGCCAGTACGCCAGCGAGATCCATCGCCTGCTGACGGACGACGGTTCTTTTGTTGTGGATCTAGGTGGTGCATGGCGAAAGGGTAGCCCAACCCGATCGTTGTACGTATACCGGCTAATTCTCGCCTTATGCGAGCAGATCGGCTTTCAGTTAGCCCAAGAGTTCTTCTGGTATCGGCCAGCCGCTTTGCCCTCACCAGCAGAGTGGGTCACCGTCCGAAGGATCCGTGTCAAGGATGCAGTCAACTATATCTTTTGGCTTTCGAAGACTAAACATCCAAAAGCTGACAACAGGAGAGTACTTGTTCCATATAGCAAAGACATGAAGCGGCTCATCGAAAAGGGCTATCGGGCCAAGCAGCGACCGAGTGGCCACAACATCACAGCGAAATTCGATCGGAATCTCGGTGGTGCGATACCTTCAAATCTTCTTGAATTGGGGAACAACGATGCCTCTGGTACATATATGGCTGCATGCAAGAAGCTCGGACTGAAGCCACATCCTGCTCGTTACCCGGTAGGTATTCCAAGTTTTTTCATCAGCCTGTGTACCGAGTCAGGTGACCTGGTGATGGATCCATTCGGCGGATCCAATACGACGGGGTACGCAGCGCAGAGCCTTGACCGCCGCTGGATCGCAATTGAATCACATGAGCCGTATCTGCGCGGCTCGACGCTCCGATTCCCAGGAGATGTGCTTATGGGAAGCGGAATAGAGGGAGCCCACACACGGTTGCCACATATCGAGGCAATCGAGCCACAGCGTCAGCCGTCTTTGTTTGAAGCCTTTCCGATCTCGGCGGACTGAGTGTCCATCAGGTTCACCAACTCTCCAAGCGAGAGGCCCAGCGCCCGCGCAATAGCCTCGGTACTCTCGAGTGTCGCTCGGCGTTTGCCTCTCTCAAGCAAGCTGACGAAGGTTCGATCGAGACCCGATCGATCTGCCAGCGCCTCTTGTGAGACGCCGACCTCCTTGCGGAGTCGCCGCATGGCCTGGCCGAGCCTCATGGATGGCGGTAGCTGGCTCATCCGAACGTACGAAGGAGGCTGGCGAGATCATCAGTCCAGCCTGGCAGAAGAGCGCCGTCGCGCATTACCTCCAGCTTGTCGTGCAGGTGACCAAGCCCAGGGTGGGCTGGGTGTTCGGGGAACGCGTCGGTCCTCGCGAAGACAAACCGCCACTGCTGGGTACGATTGAACAAACAGGCCGCAACAATGTCGAATTCGTCTCGATGATAGAATCGGAGGTGCTTGCCCCCTAATTGGTTTCTCGTCTTCTTAAAGTCGATCGTAACCAACGCGAGGCTTTCTTGGTTAGCTATGTTCTTGGCCTTCTGAACGTTCTTGCACTCCGTGTGGAGTGTCCGTCCGCGATAGCTGAGGGCAAAGTCTGGCTGCCCTTCGCCGCCCACCGTATAGCCGTCGATTACTCCCTGGACTCGCAAATGCTCAATCAATAGCCGCAGATGCTCCTCGGCAACCGCGCCCTTCACATTCATCAGACATCTCGGGTTGCCGAGGATGGCTTTAAACAGTTCGTCGGCCGTGAGCCCGAAGTAGGACTCAAGTGTCTCAGTCACGTTCCGAAGCTATGGAGACGGTGGCCAGATGGTCTACGGACTATAGTCCGCAATTCGCTGAAGCGGGTGAGGCATGTTGTCGGCGTATCAGTGCTGCGGAACGATTGCCGCCGGCTCGCGCTCCGCGCCCGTGCGCCGGCGCCGCTGGTAGGCGCGGACTTTGGTGCGGTTGCCGCAGACTTGCATCTCGCACCAGGCGCCGGAACGGTTCTTTGAGGCATCGTAGAAGGCCCAGCGGCAGCCGCCGGCGCGGCAGATTTTCAGCCGCCGCCAGGTACCGTCCACCATCGCCGTGTAGACGACGCCCAGCAGACGCGCGACGGCGCCGTTCAGTCCGCCGCGTCCCCGCTGCAGCGTCGCCGTGCCATCCGCGGCAAAGCGCAGCTGCAGCGCAGCGACGCCCGCCAACGCGTTGAGCGCGGTGATCGCCTTTGCCGGCGCCGTGCCCTGGCCGCCGTGATTGGCCGAGAGCAGTTCGCGCAGCGCTTCGCGCAGCGAGAGGGCACGGCGCAGATCGGCGGGGCCGAGATCGGGCTCGCGTTCGAGCAGCCCCTGATCGGCGAGCCAGTCGCGCAGCGCGGCCACGTTGCGCAGATCGTCGCGCCCCGCCTCGATGTCCAGCGTGTTGACGAAAGCCTGCACGAGCGCGAGATCGCCCGGTGCAGGCAGGCGGCCTGGCACAGCGGTCCTGACCTTTCCGCCGCGCTTCCGCAGCGCGTTACAACACCACAATACGCCCGTTACCGGTTATTAGACAACGTGCGTACGCAGTCTCCCGAATTGCAAGGAAACCAGCAGACCAGAGCACGCGTACATAGAACATTCGTGCTAAACTGGATCGTGTACCGACACCGCCGTAGCCGATACAGTGGTTAGGAACGGAGGCGGTCATGTTCGAGCCCGAGGTCTGGAAAATGGTCCGCGAGTTGGAGCGGGAGCACACCGATCGGCAGATGCTCTGGCGTCTGCGAATCGCTCAGGAGCATCGCGCCGAGCCGTTCCCGGTGCGGTTCTGGCGCCGAGTGCGCCCGGCGCACGCACACGGTTCGGCGGCGACCGGGGCCTCGGCGCGAACGGAGCGGACCGCGGGTCCGGCGCGCCGTCGTGCCGTTTCCGGCGACGGAGGCTGATCGTGGCCACACTCACCGCGCACCCGTACGAGTTGCTCGCGTGGTCGCCGTCGCAATGGTCGCGCATGCAAGGAGCAGGCATGATGCCCGAGCGGATGGACCGGTCCACGCTGCTGGTGAAGATGCAGGAAGCGCACGCCGTACTGGAAGCGGCGCTGGCGGCGGTGGACGCCGAACGCATGGTCGAGCCCGGCGTTACGGACGCCTGGTCCGTGCGTGATCTCTTGAACCACCTTTGCTTCTGGGAGCAGCGCACGCTCTGGCAGCTCGGCCTTCCGGCCGCGGAGCAGCCCGCGCCCCTGACGGAGGCCGAGCTGCACCGGCTCAATGCAGAGTCGGCCGCAGACGGCCGCGGACGGACGCCCTCCGAGGCACTGGCGGCGCACCGGCAGGCCTATGCCGAGCTGCTGGCCACCGTCTCTGCCCTGGGCGACGATGAACTCAACGACACGGCGCGCCTCGGAGCGGTTGGCCACACGGTCTGGGAGCAGATCGCCGGCGACAGCTACGAGCACTACGAAGAGCACGCCGCCGAGATCCGTACCTGGCTGGCGCAGCGCGGAACGCCAGGCGCGGGCACCTATCCCTGACTTCGCAAGCGAAGTCTGTCCCTTCCCCACAGGGGAAGGGTGATTCGAGAGTCATCGCTAGCCCTCAAACCCACCCTTCCCCACAGGGGAAGGGTGGCGCGGCTTCAGCCGCGACGGGTCCACCGACACGAACAGCCCTTCCGCCTCGGCGTGCAGCACGCCGTCGAGTTTGAGCGTCGCTTCGGTGAGAATCTTGCGGCCGTCCACACGCGTCAACCAGCCGGCGAAGACGATCTCCCGGTTGAGCGGCACGGGGTGCCGGTAGCGCACGGTCAGCCGGCCGGTCATGCCTGGCCGCGCGGTCGTCGACTGTGTTGCGCCCAGCAGCTCATCGAAGGCCGCGGCGATGAAGCCGCCGTGCACACAGCCCGGCGGCCCCTCGTAGGCCCGGCTGAAAACGCAGACGCCGCGCACCGTCTCGCCGTCCAGCGAGAGGCGCAGCGGCGGCGCCACCGGGTTGGCGCGCCCGATCAGCGGGCTCGTATCGAGGAAAACCCGCTCGTCAGCGCCGGCGGGGCCATCCGCCTCTGAGCGGTAGCGCGTGCGCAGGCGGCCGCCGGGCGCGGCTGCCAGCCGCTCGCGCAGCCGCGCGGCGTCCGCGGCCAGGTCGTCCAGCAGTTCGGCGGACGCGGCCGTTTCGCTGAGCAGCGCCGTGATCGTGCGCAGCTCCGCGGCGAGGCGGTGCAGCGCTTGCCGGTACGGATTCGGCTCGGCCTGGTCCGCGATCCAGCGCGACGGCGTGCGGGCGGGCCGCGACTCTTCGTTTATCTCAGCGCCGATCTCACCGCTCAATGGACACCTCGGCATCGTTGCGTTCACTGGCCTGAAACCGGCGCCTGTCCTTGCATTCGCTCAGGGCAGCGGGCAAGATACTTGCGATTCCCACGTCGCCGGCCGCGATCGGGCGCGCCGGCGGCCGCAGGAGCGGCGCATGGCCGGGATTCTTGTCGAGCGTAACCTGCCGGTGGAGATGCGCGACGGCGTACGGCTGCTGGCCGACGTCTACCGCCCGGCCGACGGCGGCCAGCGCCCGGTGCTGCTGCAACGCACCGCCTACGACAAAAGCCGCGGCCAGCTTGCTTCCAGCATGCTCGATCCGCTGCGCGCCGTCGAGGCCGGCTACGCCGTCGTGATCCAGGACTGCCGCGGCCGCTACGCTTCGGACGGCGAGTGGCTGCCGTTCCACTGCGAGATTCCGGACGGCTACGACACGGTCGAATGGTGCGCCGCACAAAACTGGGCGAACGGCCGCGTCGGCATGTACGGCATCTCCTACGTCGGCGCGACGCAGTGGCTCGCCGCGATCGCCACACCGCCGCACCTGCAGGCGATCTTTCCGGCGCTCACCGCCGCCGACTACCACGACGGCTGGATCTATCTCGGCGGCGCCTTCAACCTCTCGTTCACCGCAGCCTGGGCGGCGCAGTTCCTTGCCCTGCCGCAGCTTGCCCGACTCGGCCTTGCGCCGGACGAGCGGCGCCACGAGGAGGCGCGGCTCTGGCAGGCGCTCGAACGGCTGCGGCGCACGCTCTCGCACCTGCCGCTGGGCGAGCTGCCGCTGCTGCGGCGCGAAGGGCTGGCGCCCTACTTCTACGAGTGGCTGCAACACCCGGACGACGATGCGTTCTGGCGCTCGTGCAGCATTCTTGAGCACCACGCCAACATCGCCGTGCCCGCCTTCAACTTCGGCGGCTGGTACGACCTCTTTCTGGCCGGACCGCCGCGCAACTTCGCCGGCCTGCGCGAGCACGCGAAAACCGAGCAGGCGCGGCGCGGCCAGAAGCTGCTGATCGGACCGTGGACGCACAACTCGCCCTCGATTACGCAGGCGGGCGAGACGAACTGGGGCTACGGCGCGGCCGTGCAGATGGACGATCTGCAACTGCGCTGGTTCGACCACTGGCTGCGCGACCTGGACACGGGTCTGCTGGACGAGCCGCCGGTGCGGCTGTACGTGATGAACGAGGGCTGGCGCGACGAGCAGGAGTGGCCGTTGGCGCGCACGCAGTACACGCCGTTCTACCTGCACAGCGCCGGGCGGGCGAACTCGCTCGACGGCGACGGCAAGCTCAGCCAGGACCAGCCGGCCGGCGAGCAGCCCGACGTCTTCCTCTATAACCCGCTCAACCCGGTGCCGACCGTTGGCGCGGCCGGCGTCTGGGACCAGCGCCCCGCCGAACGGCGCACCGACGTACTGGTGTACTCGACCGCGCCGCTGCGGGAAGCGATCGAAGCGACGGGGCCGGTGCAGCTCGCGCTCTGGGCCAGCTCTTCGGCGCCGGATACAGATTTCACGGCGAAGCTGGTGGACGTGGCGCCGGACGGCCGCGCCCGCAACCTCTGCGACGGCATCCTGCGCGCCCGCTGCCGCGACGGCGGCGAGCGCCCGGCGCTGCTGGAGCCGGGCAAACCGTACGAGCTGCACATCGACATGCTGATGACGAGCAATTTGTTCCAGCCTGGTCACCAGATCCGCGTGGAAGTATCGAGCAGCAACTTCCCGCGTTACGACCGCAACCCAAACACGGGCGAGCCCGCCGCCGCGGCGCGCGACTGGCGCCCCGCCGTGCAGACGATCTACCACGATGCGGACCACCCCACGCACCTGCTGTTGCCGCTGATTCCGCGCGGGAGGACGTAGGGCGCAAGGGCTATGAGGGCCGCGCGCGGTACCAGCGCACGAGTAACGGCGCCGTCACGAGAACGAGGATGCCGTAGACCGCGGTCACGGCGCCGGCAGCGGGCAGCACGGCGGTGGCCAGCGTGGCGGCTACGCCGAACTCGCGCATGCCCACGCCGAAGACCGCGGCGCGCACCGTCAGTTCCGGCTCGCGCAGCAGACGAAACAGCGCCAGTCCGGCCGCGTAACCGGCAAGGTTCAGCAACAGGCATAGCGCAACTGCCACGAAGATATCACTGCTGAGCAGCACCGGCCGCGCTGCCCCCGCCACAACAAAGAGCAGGGCCAGCAGGGCCAGCGCCGCCAGTGCGGGCGCCAGAATATCCAGCAGGTCGAGCGCCGCGGCGACCCGGGAGCCCGAGAGCGGGACGGGTAGCTGCGGCAGCGGCGCTGGCTCGCCGAACAGCGCCAGCGACGCCTCCGCCTGCCGCCGCACCAGCCAACCGGCCAGGGTCCAGCGCAGCAGCAGCGCCGCCGCCAACGGCGCGGCCACCGAGAGCGCCAGCTCCTGTGCCAGCGCCGCCCGGTCGACGAACACCGTGCCGCCCGCGTAGCTCGCCAGCAGGCCGGGCGTGATCAGCGTGGCGCAGAGCAGCGAGGCGGCCATCAGCGCCGTGCCCAGCGCCGCATCGCCGCCGGCGAGCAACGTCATCACGCCGGAGCTGATCTCCGACGGCGCCACGCCAATGCAGAGGACGCCGATGCTCAGTGGTGTGCCGAACGGCAGACGCGAGAGGCCATAGGCCAGCAGCGACAAGGGCCCGAACTGCACCAGCAGAGCGGCCAGCAAGCGCCCCGGCCGGCGCAGCGCCGCTGCCAACCGCGCCGGCGGCACCGTGCTGCCGGTGGCGAACACCATTGCGCCCAGCAACCACGGCACCAGCCCGGCGCCCCCTCGACCCACGGCTGGCAGCGCCACGCCCGCCGCCGCGGCGAGCAGCGCCCACAGCAGCAGCGGTTCGGTGATCGCCCTCGCCGCCCTCGTCGCCAGGCGGTATCGCTTCGGCGCCAATCGCCCTCCCCGCGGGCGGCGGCTCAGGCCGCTCCGCCGATTCCAGCGCGGAGCGTTCGGTGCGCGGATGATACGATGACCGCTGAGCGGAGGCACAGCACGTCACCGCGAAGGGGAGCCGCGCACGGTGGAAGGGGTGGTTTCCCTGCTGGATGAGCGACACTACGCGCTCGCCGAGGCGCTCTGGGCCGAACTGGAGCAGGCGTGCGGCCTGCGTGGCGTCAACCTCACGCCGTTTCCGCACTTCTCCTATCAGGTGGCCGAGCGCTACGACCGCGCGGCGCTTGACGGCGCCCTGGAGCGCTTCGCCGCGGAAGCGCCGCCCTTTGTCGTGACGACGGCTGGACTGGGGCTGTTCACGGGGCCGCGGCCGGTGGTCTATCTGCCGCTGGTGCGTACGGCCGCGCTCAGCCGCTTTCACGCGGCGCTGTGGCAGGCGATCGCCGGCGCCGGCTTCGACGTGCAGGCCTACTATCACCCGGATAGTTGGATGCCGCACATCACGATCGGCTTCGGCGACGTGGATGCGGAGGGCGCGGCAGCGATCGTACGCCAGCTTGCCGTGCGGCTGCTGAACTGGGAGATCGCGGTCCAGAGCGTCGCCTTCATCGGCGAAACGGAGGGTCGCCAGGAGATCGTCAGCCGGCACAGGCTGGGCGGCGCATACTGACGCCGGCGCGGCAGCGGCCGCGGCGAATCAGTGCGGCGAGAGCGGCGGGCGCCCGGCAAGCCGGCGGCCGATACCCCAGAGCGAAACCAGCGCCCAGGCGCCTTCCAGCAGCAGAAATCCCCACTGCCGCTCGGCCGCCGCAAGCACGGCGAGAATCGCCGAGCCGCAGACGTTGAGCAGCAGATAGGCATAGGACTGCTGCGCCAGCCGGCTGACCTGCGCCAGCAGGAACGCCGCGAGGATCAGCAGCGCACCGAGAATCTGGAAGAGCTGAGCCACGGCCATCTCCCCCGCAGCCCGCGGCCGCGCCCGTCGCGCCGCTCTCGTCGGTCTCAGCCTATCGCCAAACACGAATTCTGCCCTCCGCCTCCGCTGCGCGACACGACAGCAGGGCCGGACGTATACCACGTCCGGCCCTGCCTGATCGGCCCGCGGCGGCCGGCTGCTCGCCGATCGTGCGGCGCCGCCCCCTCACAGCTCGGAGCGGACAAAGCGGTCCCATAGGCGCCCGGCGAGGCGCACCGGGTCGGCATCCACGCCGCAGCGCTGAAAGTAGCGATACAGGTTCTCCACGTCGCGCTGCAAGAAGCTGTAGGCGCTGGTGTTGAAGCGCGGGTCGATCGCCTGCGGAAAATCGATCAGCGTCAGCCGGCCCTGCCAGTAGAGCAGGTTGTAGGCCGAAAGGTCGCCGTGGATCAGGTTGCAGCCGAGCATCAGCTCGACGTTGTGCATCGCCACCGTGAACAGTTGCCGCGCCTCGGCCGGCAGCAGCATGACGCTGTGCAGGGGCGGCGCCGCCCTTTCCACATCGCCGACGTACTCCATCAGGATCGCGTTCTCGCCGGCGGCAAGCGGACGCGGCACGGCGGCGCCGGCGGCGTGCCGCGTGCGCATGGTCTCGTATTCGTGTCCCAGCCAGGCGCCGAACTGGAACTCGCGGCCCTTTGTTGTTTTCTTGCGCATGGCGCGCAGCTCGTGCGTCTCGCGCCGGAAGCGGCCCTCGGTATAGACCGCGTCGTTGCGGAAGCCGCGCGAGCGCAGCTCGCGGTAGACCTTGAGCGCGAGCAGCCGTTGCCCCGTGCGCGGGTGCGCCCGGCAGCAGTAAACCGTCGCCTCTTTGCCGCTCTTCACGGGATGGAGCACATCGGTGATCCAGCCGTTATCGTAGAACGTCGCTACGTGCTCGTCGGGAAGCAGTTCTCTGGACATCGCAAGCGTCTCCATCGTTGGTGGTTAATCTGGTTGATATGGATGGACGGGCCATTGGCACGGACGTTGACTTGCTGTTGCACTGGACGCCTCCTTTTCGTGTGCCGCGCTGCCGTTCAGCAACGCGGCTGGCTTTCTGCGACGGGCATGAAAAAACCGCGGACGGCATGCGTCCACGGTGGAAAAACGGGCGGGCGGGCCGCCCCGAGGGAGCAGCCCGCCCGTTCAGGCGGCCACAGCCGGCGGCCGGCTACTCTCTCTGCTTTCCCTGGATCGCGCGAAGCGCGATGTCAGCGGACGCAATCGATCGGCGCGCAGGCACGCGCTGGTTCCCACAACGGGTGTCATCGTGCTCGCTCCTTTCGATCCATCGCCCGGGGCCGGCCCGCAGCGCTCGCCGCCAAACCGGCCGCATTCAGTATCGGGGGCATAGCGCCGGGCCGTCAACGGCTTCGCGTGTTGAGGGCAGGGACTTTTGATTCTCGGCTGCGCAGTGCGCGGCCTTCCGGCCGGACCGCCGCAAGGCCCGCGGCACGCTCTCGTGCGGTCGGTAGGGGCCGCCGTAGCGCAGCGCAACCGTCGGAGACGTTCAAGACAACGGCCCCTCATGACCCATGAGGCGCAGCGGCGAGCGCCAGCGCGTCGGTTGGCCGCAACAGTCGCAGCATCAAAAGACCCTGCCCGAGGCTTGATTCATCGTTCTCGCAACCGGCGCGACGCGCTATACTGCGGCTGTTGGCCGTCATAACGTGCGCCGATCGCCCACAAGGCGGCGGCCGGTTGTGCGAGCGCGGCAGCGCCGCAAGATGCGGCAGCCGGAGAACAGAAGGGGAGCAAGGGGAACGATGAAACTCAGGAACGCCGTGATCGTGGATGCCTGCCGCTCGGCCTTCGGGCGCGGCGGGCGCGGCTCGCTCGTGGCCACCCGCCTGGACGAGGCGGGCGCGAACGTGCTGCGGGCGCTGCTCGACCGCAACCCCAAAGTCAGCGACCGCATGATCGAGGACATCGGCCTCGGCAACGTGGCGGGCGCGGGCGAGCTGGCGGGCATCGGCGCCGACACGGTGGCGCACCTGGCCGGCCTGCCGCACGAGGTTTCCGGCTTCGATACCAACCGCCAGTGCGGCTCCTCGATGGAGACGCTGCACCGCGTGGCGCAGGGCATCATGGTCGGCTCGATCGATACGGGCATCGCCTTCGGCATCGAGCGCATGGGCCGGCAACTCGGCGGCGGCGGAAACAACGCGCAGCGCACGCGCATCACCGAGTTCAACGCGCGCCGCATGCAGATGTCACGCGAGCAGCGCGACATGGCGCCCGACCACGACCAGGTCTTCTCCGTGAAGTTCCCCGATTACATCCTCGACGCGCCGCCCGTGACCTCGATGACGCAAACGGCGCAGAACGTGGCCGAAACTTACAGCCTCTCGCGCGAGGCGATGGACGAGTTCGCCGTCGGCAGCCACAAGAAGGCCGTAGCGGCGTATGAGCGCGGCTTCTACAAAGACGAAATCATTCCGCTCGAAGTCGAGTTGCCGGTCTTCGACGATCAGGGTAACTGGCTGGCGGACGAGCACGGCAAGCGGACCGTCTTTGAGCGCGACGAGTGCATCCGCCCCGGCACGAACATGGAGGCGCTGAGCCAGCTCAAGACCGTCAACGGTATCCAGAGCTACGGCGGCCAGGAGCTGCGCATCACCGCCGGCAACTCCTGCCCGACGAACGACGGCATCACCGCCGTGCTGATGATGAGCGAGGAGCGGGCGCTGGAGCTGGGGCTTGAGCCGATGGCGCGCATCATCGGCTTCGGCGTGGCCGGCGTGAAGCCGCAGCTGATGGGCATCGGGCCGATCCCCTCGACGCTGAAGGCGCTGAAGCACGCGGGTATCTCGGCGGATCAGATCGACCGCGTGGAGTTCAACGAGGCGTTCGCGGCGCAGGTGATCCCCTCCTGCCACGACCTGGGCATTCCGCTTGATCGAGTGAACGTGAACGGCGGCGCGATCGCGATCGGCCACCCGCTGGGCGCCACGGGGGCGCGCCTGGTAGGCACGCTGGCGCGCGAGCTGCGCAACTCGGGCGGCCGCTACGGCCTGGCCACGCAGTGCATCGGCGCGGGCATGGGCATCTCGACCATCCTCGAGCGCGTGTAGCCCGATAGCTGCCGGGTAATCACTGGGCGGTGGCGGAGCATCAGCTCTACCACCGCCCGCTGTTTTGTGGCGGCGTGGGCACCTAACCCTGCTTTGCCGGACGGCAAAGCGGTCTATCTAAAGTCTCCGACGGTTGCGCTGCGCTCTGGCCCGAGCCGGGAAAGGGACTGCTGGAGCGTTCCCAGCACCGTGCGACGGCGGCGGGGCACGGGTGTCCTTGTGGGAAACACGGCGGTCTGGCCTCCAACCCGATGGTCTGTCCTGGAACCAACCCTTCCCCTGTGGGGAAGGGAGCTTCGGCGCCAGCCAAAGCGGGGTCAGGCGCCCCGTGCGGGTGTGATCCGGCGCCCTCGAGCAAAGGTCTCGGCTGTTCGCACTTCGGGCCGCCCGCGTCATCGGCCCTGCGTCAGGTTCTTCGCGTAGCGTCGCGCGGCCAGGTCGGGCGCGTAGCCGGCGCTCTGCCAGAACTCGGCCGCGCCCGGCTCAGCTTCGAAGACGAGGCTGGTGATGCGCTCGGCGCCTTTCGCCCGCAGCGCCGCCTCGACGGCCTCAACCAGCCGCCGCGCCACGCCCATGCGGCGGTAGTCCGGATCGACGGCGAGACGATACATGTTGCCGCGCCAGCCGTCCCAGCCACCCAACAGGGTGCCGACCAGCCGCTCGCCGTCCCAGGCCAGCAGGAACAGCTCGGCGTCGAGCTCCAGCCGGCGCATCAACGCGGAGAGATTGTCGGTCGGCCGCGGCACGGCTCCGGCCCTCCGCCAGAGCGCGAGCACGGCCGCGATGTCCTCAGTGCGGCAGGGGCGCAGCGCGATGGGCGTGGCCTCACCTCCTGGCCCCCTTTTCATGAAATGGAGAGCGGGCCAGCTTTCACGGGCAGGTTTCTTGCCGACGAGCCACAGGGACAGGCAGGAGCAGCGGCGCCCCGATCCCCCACGCGCACACCCAGCACGGCGCCGCGTTGGCCCAGCAGCGGCGCGTCCCCGGCTAGCGCCACCGGCGGCGCGTCCCCGGGCGCCAGCACCCAGCGCCGCAAGGGCGCGCCGCCGGTCGGAACGCCGCCTTCGCGTCGCCGCTGCCCCAGCCCGTCGCGCCAGCGTGCCAGCACGGTCGCCGGCGTCCGGCGCAGGACCGGCAGGGGCTGGGCACCGTCCGCGGCCCCGTGGGCGACGGGCGCCTGGCAAGACCGCGGACCCGCCGCGGTCTCCGCGACCTGCCGGCACACCTCAGGCGCCCGCCGATCCACGGGGCGTGCCCTCGCGCCTGCAGGGCATGGCCGCAAACCTACCCTGACGAGAAGCAGGGGACGGGGTTATGAGGGCCACCTCTACCCGCGCGGCAGACCCAGGCCGCGGCCGGCGATGATGCCGCGCTGAATCTCGCTCGTGCCCGCGGCGATCGTCGCGGAGACGGCGGACTCATAGGCGTCGGCCATGCGGCCCCTCAGCTTCGCCCACTTCGAGCCCGGCTTCAGCGCGCCGAACTGACCCAGCAGTTGCAGGCCGGTGAGCGCGATGCGCTGTGACAGCTCGCTGCCGAACAGCTTCGACATGCTCGCCTCATGGTTGGGGATCTTGCCCTGCGACTGCATCCAGGGGATACGGTAAGCGAGCTGCGTGCCGACGATCAACTCGACGGCGCGATCCGCCAGCTTGAGGCGCAGGCCCGGATCGCGCCGCGTGGACTCCGGGTTCGCTTTGGCGAACTCGGCCAGCGTCTCCAGCGTGCGCCGGCCGTTGGCGTAGGCGGCGATGCCGGAGCGCTCGAAGTCCAACGCCACGGCCACCTGGTACCAGCCGCGATTCTGCTCGCCCACCAGATAGTCTTTGGGAATGCGCACGTTGTCGAAGAAGACCTCGTTGAAGCCGTGGTGGCCGGCGATGTTGATCAGCGGCCGGATCGAGACGCCGGGCGCGTCCATCGGCACGACGAAGGTGCTGATGCCTTTGTGCTTGGGCGCGTCGGGGTCGGTGCGCGCCGCGAGCCAGCCCCAGTTGGAGCGATGGGCGCCAGAGGTCCAGATCTTCTGGCCGTTGATCAGAAAATCGTCGCCATCGGCGGTGGCGCGGGTTTGCAGCGCGGCGAGATCCGAGCCGGCGCCCGGCTCGCTGTAGAGCGTGCACCAGACATCTTCGCCGCTGGTGATGCGCGGAATGAAGCGCTCTTTCTGCTGGTCCGTGCCGTAGAGCATGATCGCCGGGCCAACCCAGGCCACGCCCATGCCGCCGCCGCCGGGCGCGGAGCGGTACGCCATCTCCTCGTTGTAGATGAGCTGCTGCATGTGCGTGGCTTCAAGCCCGCCGTACTCCTTCGGCCAGGCCATCGCCAGCCACTGGCGCTCGGCCAGCCTGTGCGTGAAGCCGCGCGAGAACTCCCACAGCGCGTCACTCGTGGGGCCGGGCTGCTCGCTGCCCTCGAAGCGCGCATCCCAGCCGGACGGCAGCTCGCCGTCGAGAAAGCCGCGCACCTCGCCGCGGAACGCCTCTTCGTCTTTGGTGAACTGGAAGTCCATCGCCCTCCGCCTTCGTGTCCGCCGGCCATGCGCCGGTCGATCCTCTGACGCAGCGCATGGTAGCACGCCGGCCCCTACGCCGACTTGCGCAGCGGCTCGGCGGACCGCGCCTGGCGGAGGCCGGCAAGGCGGGCGAAGAGACCGCGGCGCTTCTCCGGCACGGGCTCGCTGCCGGGCACGAGCGAACGCACGATGCCGCGGATGGCGACCGATGCCGGCGCGTTCGGCGCTTGACTTACCGCGGGAATGCCGGTCTGCAGGCCGAACTGCAGCGCCTTGTCGTGCGGAATCGTGAACGCTACCGGCGCGCCGATCGCACGGCTCAGCTCTTCTGTCGTGGCGCCCTTCACCGCGCCGCGATGGTTCACCACCAGCCGCAGCTTGTGCATCGGGAAGTCGAGATCGTGCAGCATCCTCACCACGGCGGTCATGTCTTTGACGCTGGTGATGTCGAGCGTGGTGATGCCCAGCGCAACGGTCGCCAGATCCACGGCAGACGCAACGGTGTAGGTGAACGCCTGCGGCGCATCCAGCACAACGTAATCGAACGACTGCGCCAGCAGGCCGATCACACGGCGCACGGTGTCCGGCGTGATCGCATCCCACTCGCTGGCGTCGCGCGAGGATGGCAGCAGCAGCAGCCCGGAGGAATGCGGCGTCAGGTAGTTGGCGACGGTCGCGAAGGTCAGGCTGTCAATTTCGCGCACCACGTCGGCCAGCGTGTGCTGCGCCGGCACGTCGAGCGTGAGCGCGACATCGCCGAAGCGGGCGCTCAGGTCGACCAGGGCCACGCGCGCGCGCGAAACATACGCCAGATCGACGGCCAGGTTCGTGGCGATCGTCGTCTTGCCGCAGCCGCCCTTGGGGCCGAAGACCGCGATCACCTGGCCGGCAGCCAACTCGCCGGCGGGGTGGCCGGCGTCCTCGCTCTCTCCACGGGCGCGGATCTCACTGGTGCGCCGCAGCGCGCCCACCACGGCGTTGTAGAGCGGCTGCCCGGCGGCGGGTGCGGCGACGACATCGCGGGCTCCCGCGATCATCGCGCGGCGCACGGCGGGGCCATCGGCCTGGCTGGAATAGACGATCACGGGGATGTCGGGCTGCGCGGCGGCCAGCGCCCGCAAGGTCTGCAGGCCGCGCTCCACCGGCGGCTCCAATCCGAGCAGCACCGCATCGGGCCAACCGTCGCTGATCAAGAGTTCGCTCTCGACGCCGAAGGTGCCCACGGCGCCGACGATCAGGCCGCATCCTGCCGCGGCCGCTTCGACTGCTTCGCGGGCCGCGGGGTCAGCGTCGAGGATGACGACGACGGGCTGTTCTGCCGCGCTCATGGGTCGCTGCGCCTCCGGCTCAGTGCGATTTTCGGGCGGCTCGCTGCAGCGTGCCGGCGCAGCGGCGCGCCGAAACCTGCTCATGCTGAGTATCGAGCAGTTCGCGCCGTGGCATAGCCCCGCGGCCGCCCGCAGCGCGCCGCTGCGCCGGCGGCACAGTTGCAGTATCGGCACAGGTCGAAGCACGATGGAGGCTCGGATACGCCGCATCGCTCCCGGGCTCCGCCGCCGATTCGGCGCGCTGCCGGAGGGAGTTATCCGACCACCGGCGAAGGCACGGCGCCGCGTTCGGCGATCGGTACGGGCATCCGCGCCGGCTGCGGCGCCACGGCGCGGCTGAAGGCTCCCTGCCAGGGAAGAATCACCAGCGGATACGAGCGGCCATCCGGGTGGCGCAGCCAACGTATGGCGCGGCTGCCTGGCGCGCCCGGCCGGCCGACGACTTCGGCAACGTCACGCACGCGCACGCCGCCGAAGCACCAGCCGCCGTCGCAGGGCGCCGCCTCCTGGGCGCGCGGCGGCTCGCCGGTGCGCTGAAAGCGCGCCAGCGCGGGCAGCATCAGGCTCAGCGCCGCCTCCTGCTGGCTCAGCTCCACCGCGGTGTGCCGGCGTTCGCCGCAAAGCGCCAGCAGGGCGCCGAGGGCGCCGTACAGCCCGGCGATCGGGTCGGAGAAGTTGACGCCGGAGCGGTGCGGCTCGCCCGCCGCGTCGCTGTAAAGCCAGCCCAGCCCGGCCGCCTGCTCGATCGTGCTGCCGTAGCCCACGGCGCCCGCGTCCGGTCCCCGAAGCCCCTGCGCCGGCAGCGAGACGGCGACGAGCCGCGGGTTGAGCGCATGCAGCGCCTCGCGGCCGAGGCCGGCGCGATCGAGACTGCCCGGCGTGAAGTTGTCGATCAGCACGTCGGCCTCGCGCAGCAAATCCTTGAAAGCGGCGCGGTCTGCCGGCGCGGTCAGATCCCAGCTGAAGGGCCGCTTGTTGCGGTCGTTGAGCATGGCGTAGAAGTTGCGATCCCAGGCCGCGCCCGTGCTGAACGTGCCGGCGCGGCGGTCGGCCCGCTCCAGCTTCGTCACCTCGGCGCCCAGGTCGGCGAGCAGCCGCGCCGCCAGCGGCCCCGCCCAGATCGAGCTGATGTCCAGCACGCGCAGGCCGCGCAACGGTCTGGCCCCCTCCCCTGCCCCTCCCCCAACGCGTTGGGAGAGGGGCAGGGGAGGGGGTGATGCGGGCCGGGAAGCGCGGCAGCCAGAGGCCGTTATCCTGCGCGAAGGCGTCGCGGGCGCGCAGGTGTGGGTCCCTCAGCAGTGCGCCGAGCGGCTGCACGGGCGCGGCGGCGATCCGCTCGCGGCGCAGCGCCGGCAGCAGCTTTGCCAGCGGCTGTTCGATCAAGCCGGCCAAAAGCAGCGCGTGCAGCTCCTCGCCCGCAGCGGCGATGCCCCAGGCGAAATCGCCGAAGCGCGCCTCGCGCAGCTCGGCCAGACCGAGGATGTCACCCAGCCGCAAGAGCTGGTCCAGATCGCGCAGCGACACGGCCAGCTTGCCGTCCGCGCAGGGATACAGCCCCCAGCCCGCCATGCCCCACCAGTCGCCGCCGCGTCCGCGCACGCTGCCGTCGGCCGCGTAGCGCAACCCGGCGACCTCGATCAGCGAGGCGACGACATCCGCCAGCGGCACCCGGATGGACACGGCGGCGAGGCGGCGATAACGCCCCGCGGCGAAGGCGAGCGCGGCGTGCAGCGCGGCGCACATGCCGGCCACCGGCGCCCCAGGCGCCAGCGGCGGGCCGTCCGGCTCGCCCGTGACGCTGGCCATGCCGCCCCAGCCCCAGGCCGCAGCATCGTCGCCATCCTCGCAACCGGGACGGTCGCTGGCGACGAAGCGCGCCGCATAGCGTTCGCCCCGCGGCCCGCCGAGCGTGAGCCCACCGCGGGCGCTGGCGCGTTCGCCGCCTGCCAGCCGCAGCGCCAGCGCGGCCGGGCCGAGGCGCTCGCCTGCGTCATCGGCCACGGTTGCGCCGGCCGCACACAGCAGCCAGTCGAGGAAGCAGGCCGATGGACACGGCTCGTCGATCCGCGCCTGCCAGCCGGAGAATGCGCCAGGCATCGGAACTCCTCTGAGCGTGAGTGGTGAACGGACCGTGTGATCGGGCGCGGCGTACTGTTGCTCCGCCATAAACTGCCTTGCATCAGACACGTCGATCTCACCCGAGAAGCACGGTACGCCGGGGCAGCGTCGAGCGCGAGGGGTAGCCGGCTGGCGCGGCGGGTGGCCCGCACTCCCCTGCCCCTTTCTCCCATACACAAAGGGTCTTTAGACCGCGAGGCGATTGGGGCTGTATGGGAGAGAGGGGCGATCCAGCGTCGGGCGTTCCGCAGGGCGTCGGGGTAGCCGGCGCGCCGCCGGAGCAACCGCACCGTCTCCGGAACTTCCTCTCAAGGATCGCACCACTCCTTTCCTTAGCATTGGGGCAAGAAGAAGCCGGGGGAAGAGGGTGAGGTCGGGGGACGCTCAATCCGGCGACGCGGGCGCGCCGAGCCGCCGCAGCGGCGTCACGTTCGGCGGCAACTCTGCAGTGCCATTCGGCGCCAGCAGTGCGTTGCCGTCGGCCACGCTCAGGCCGGCGCCGGGCAGGTAATCCACGATCTCGTAGCGGTAGCCCTGCTCGGTGAGAAAGCGCTGGCGGTTGGCGGCGAAGTCGCGGTCGCGCGTGTCGCGCGTCACCACGCTGTAGAAGCGCGCCTGGCCGCCGTCCGATTTGGGCCGCAAAATGCGTCCCAGCCGCTGCGCCTCTTCCTGCCGCGAGCCGAAGGTGCCGGAGGCCTGGATCGCCACGTTCGCGTCCGGCAGATCGATCGAGAAGTTGGCCACTTTGGAGACGACGAGCAGCTTCTCCTCGCCCGCCTTGAACTTCGCGTAGAGCCTTTCGCGCTCGCGGTTCGGCGTCTTGCCGGTGATGATCGGGCACTGCAGCAGCCTGGCAAAGCGATCGAGCTGCTCGAGATACTGGCCGATCACGAGCACGGTATCGGCGCGGTGCAGCGCCGCCAGGTCCACCACCACCTGCTCCTTGGTCGGATTGGTGCTGGCGATGCGGAACTTCTCGGTCGGATCGGCCACGGCGTAGGCCATGCGCTGCGACTCGGCCAGCGGCACGCGCACCTCGACGCAGGTCGCCGTGGCGATCCAGCCCTGTGCTTCGAGATCGCGCCAGGGCACGTCGTAGCGCTTCGGCCCGACCAGCGCAAAGACGTCATCCTCGCGGTGGTCCTCACGCACCAGCGTCGCCGTGAGGCCGAGGCGGCGCCGTGCCTGGATCTCGGCCGTGATGCGGAAGACGGGCGCCGGCAGCAGGTGTACTTCGTCGTAGACGATCAGCCCCCAGTTCTCCTGGTTGAAGATCTCGAGATGCGGGTACGTCTCATGCCGTTCCGCGTCGCGCTTAACGTGCGTCATCACCTGGTAGGTCGCCAGCGTGACCGGCTTGATCTCCTTGCGCGCGCCGGAGTATTCGCCGATCTCGTCGGCAGTGAGCGTAGTCTTGTCCAAAAGCTCGTCGCGCCACTGATGCGCGGCGGTGACGCTGGTGCAGAGGATCAGCGTGCGCGCGTTCGCTTTCGCCATCGCCGCCATGCCGATCACGGTCTTGCCGGCGCCGCAGGGCAGCACCAGCACGCCGCTGCCGCCGCGCGCCGTGCCGCCGGCCCAGAACGCCTCGGCCGCGTCGAACTGATATCGGCGCAGGCCGAACGAAAGGCCGGCCTTCGTCTCTTCGCGCAGGGCGAGATCGAGGCGCTCACCTTCGACGTAGCCGGCCAGGTCTTCCGCCGGCCAGCCGATCCGGATCAACGCCTGCTTGAGCCGGCCGCGCTCGTGCGCCGGCACCGCGATCTCCAGCGGACCGGTGCGGGCAAGGAAGATGCGTTGCAGCTCCTTGTGGCTCCAGATCTCCTCGACCAGATACTGGTCGTCGCCGCGCAGCACCAAATCGTCGCCGCGCTTTTCGAGCTTGAGTCGCCCGTAGCGGCCGGCATAGTCGCGCACGTCGGCCACGACGCTGCCGGGCACGTCGAACTTGGAGAAGCGCTCGAGCGCCGCGACCATCAGGTCCGGCGCCATGCCGGCGGCGCGGGCGTTCCAGAGCGAAAGCGGCGTGATCCGGTAGGTGTGGATATGCTCGGGGCTCTTCTCCAACTCGGCGAAGGGCGCCAGCGCGTCGCGCGCTTGCGCGTAGAGCGCGTTTTCAACCTCCAGCAGCACGGTGTTGTCCGACTGGACGATGAACGGGTTGTCGGGTTTGTACATGCGCCTTCCAATCGCGTGGACGTGCGGGTTCAGTAGTTGTAGCCGGGGCGGAAGCGCTGGCCGGTCAGGCGTGCCCAGTCCACGCGCTCGACTTTGAACTGGCGGTGGCGGCCGGTGCTGCGGTCGTAGCCGTAGGCCGTCTCGCCGTCGAACGTCTCGATCTCGACCTCACGCTTGCTCGTGCGCTCCACGCCGTTGGTCTTGCCGCGGTACTGCATCTCCACCACGGCCCGCCGCGCCACGGCATCCTCCAGCAAGCCGATCACCGCCTGAATGCCGCGCGCCTTCCCGCCACCCTCGGTCAGTAGCTCCTCGTCCTCGCCGTCGAGCGGGAAAACCGCGGGCGCAACCGCTCGGCTCGGGGCAGCCGGCGCTTTTGCAACCGTACCGGCGCTCGTCGCCACGGCGCGCAGGGCCGCGCCGGCCTCGCTGTCGGCCACCGGCATCTGACCGGCGCCGCGCAGCGCCTCGAGGATCGCGCCGATCGGCCCGCCGTAGCAGATCGCGACCGTATCGGACAGCCGGCGCAGCTTGAGCGCCGCCAGCCGCCGGTCGGCCATCAGCTCGACCAGCAGGTGCGGCTCGTCCACCGTGATGTAGTAGTTCGCCTGGCCGACGCGTACGCGGCCGTGCAGCCGGCCCACGTCATCCAGCAGCGCCAGCACGGTGGGTGGCAGGGACGTGTCGCTGTGCTGCTCCAGCAGCTTGCGGATCGAGGCAGGCGTGGCCCTGCGGTCCAGCGCCCGGCGCAGCGAAGCGGGAGTGAGCGTCAGCGTGCGCATACCCGAGGCGCCGCGCAGGTCGGCGAAGTCGCGCAGGGAAAGATACAGCGCCGGCGCCACGTTGGGCGGCGCGAGGATATCGAGCGTCGGCTGCACGATGATGCGCTCGGTGCGCGGCGGCAGCTCTGCCTCGGCCGCCGCCTCGCCGCGCAGCAGTACGCGGCCGGCCGGGGTGAGCCGCAGGCCAACGGTTTCGGGCGGCGTACCGGGCGTGCCGCTTGTCTGCAGCGGCTCGGCGAGACCCAGCCAGGCGAGCGAGCGCAGGAAGCCGCGGGCGAAGTTCTCCGGCGAGACACTGTCGCCCGGCAGCAGCGTCTTCGCGCCCGCCGCGCCGAAACGCAGCGGCGCGGCGAACGACAAGCGCGCGGCGAACGAGGCCAGCGCTGCGCCCTCGTCCGGCAGCAGCTTCAACTGCGTCAGCGCCGTCTCGCGCTCCTCGCGGCCGATGTCGAACTGCGCGTCGCCGCGGTCCAGCCCCTCGTCGCGGTCGTCGCGCCAGCCCTGCAGCGCCTTCCAGCCTTCGAGCAGCGCGGAGCGGCCCTCGATCTCCGGCTGCTCGAACAGCTCGGCGGCGCGCTTCGGCCGGACTTTCAGGCCGGCGTTGCCGTCCACCAGCTTGAGCTGCAAGGCCAGCGAGGCGAGCAGATCCGCGTAGGGCGCGTCGGGCAGGCTGAGCTGGCGGGCCATGCGCTTGATCGCCGGCCGCGGAAAGAGCTGGCGCTGCGTCAGCGCCGGGTGCGTCTCGTCGATGAAGTGCAGGCACTCGGCCAGATCGAGCAGCGGCGCGGGCTGGCCGCCGGCGGGACGCGACTCGGGCGGGGGCGGTGCGAAGGGCGGCTCGGCGAAATCCGCCGCGCTGAGCGAAAGCGGCGGCACCAGCGCCTGCAGGACCTCGTCCGGCACGGTGAAGGAGTTGGCCCAATCGCCGCCGTAGGGCGCGATCAGGCCGCGCCCCTGCAAGGACATCAGTGGCGCGGGGTTGCCGCGCCAGGCGTTTTGCGTCAGGCGCAGCTCGTAGCCGTAGTAGCTGTTCTTGCCCGCCGCCTTCGGGAAGCGTTGCAGCAAGCTCCAGGCGTCGACCGTGCCGCCGACTTCCAGCACGCCTTGAAAAACGTCGCGCTCGTCTTTCGAGAGCGCCGTCACCTCGCGGCGCACGCGCTCACCGTCTTTCAGCGCGGCGACGATCGCCTGCGCACGGTCCTGCTTGCGCGGCTTCGCCGGCGTCAGCCCCATTGCGGCGCAGATCACACCGAGCGTGTCGGAGTTCAGCGCCTCGTACGTCTGCTGCGCGGGCCGGGCGCCGCCGAGCCGCCCCATCAGCACCGCGCCGATCGCCGCCGGCACTGCCAGCGCGTCACCCGGTGCGGCGGCGGGGATCACGAGCAGCAGATCGCGCAGCCGTTGCAGCGAGGTCTGCACCGTGGCGGCGGCGGCGTACTTCTGCAGCCGCTCGACGAGCTGCTTTGCCGGCAACGGCCCCATGTGCCAGACGGCTTGCAGTACCGAGAGGTCGCGGTGCGTCAGCTCGGCGAGCGCAAGCTGAATGCCGGGTAGGGCAACGAGCTGGGTGGCGAGGATCGTGCGACGCGTGGGCAGGTCGACGCCGCTGATCTGCCTCAGCTCTAAGCCGCGCGCGGCGGCCACACGGCCCAGATCCGCTTCCGGCAAGCGCGTCAGCGCGCCGGCGATCTCCTGCGTCGCCGGGTCGAGCCAGCCAACCGGCGTGTAGAGCGCCATCTGCCAGTCCTCCCCTGTTCCTCATGTGTATTGTAAAGGGCGGCGTGCGTACGGTGGCATGCCACGGCCGGATTCGGCCCGGCGAGATGCTGGCGAACGATGCGCATCCTGATCGCCCCGCAGGAGTTGAAGGGCAGCCTGACCGCCGCGGAGGCCGCAGCGGCGATCGCGGATGGCCTGCGCCGCGCCCTGCCGCACGTCCAACTCGACCTGTTGCCGCTGGCGGACGGCGGTCCGGGCACGCTCGACGCGCTGCTGGCCGCGCGCGGCGGCGATTCGTGCACGACGCGGGTGAGCGGACCGCTGCATGGGACGATGGTCGAGGCCCGCTTCGGCGTCTTCGACGGCGGCACGGCGCTGATCGAGACGGCCGAGGCGAATGGCCTGGCTTTGCTGGCGCGGCTGGGCCGTGAGCAAGATCCGGCGCGGGCGACGACCCGCGGCGTGGGCGAGCTGGTGTGCGCCGCGCTTGATGCTGGCTGCCGGCGCTTTCTGCTCGGCATCGGCGGCAGCGCCACCAACGACGGCGGCGCGGGTATGGCGCAAGCGCTCGGCTTCCGCCTGCTCGACGCGGCGGGCAACGATCTTGCGCCCGGCGCCACCGCGCTTGCCGCGCTCGACCGCATTGAGGCGGACGGCGCTGATCCGCGGCTGGCCGGGTGCGCGTTCGACGTGGCCGTGGACGTGCAGAATCCGCTCTGCGGCCCGCAGGGCGCCACGGCGGTCTACGGCCCGCAGAAAGGCGTGCGGCCGGAGCAGGTGGCCGAGCTGGACGCGGCGCTGCGCCGCCTGGGCGAGGTTATCGCCCGCGACCTCGGCCGCGACGTGATCGAACTGCCGGGCGCCGGCGCGGCGGGTGGGCTGGGCGCGGGGCTGGTCGGCTTCCTCGGCGCGCGGCTGCGGCCCGGCTTTGAGATCGTGGCCGAGGCGGTAGATCTGGAATCGCGTGTGCGGGCCGCGGATCTGATCGTCACGGGCGAGGGCCGGCTGGACGGCCAGACGCCGTTCGGCAAGACGATCGCCGGCCTCTCGGCCACGGCGCGGCGGCATGGTAAGCCCGTGATCGCGCTGGTCGGCGGGATCGCCGCCGATTTCGAGCCGAACACAGTGCCCGGCCTGACCGCCGCGTTCGCGCTCACCTCGCGCCCGCTCACGCTGGCCGAGGCGCAGCGCGATGCAAACGCATTGCTCTCGTCATTGGCCGAGCAGGTTGGGCGGCTGATCGCGGCGCTGGGCTGATCGTGCCCTACGGCGCCTGATGCAGGAGATCGCGTTCCAGCCCGGCCATACGCAGCAACTCGTAGTCGGTCGCGCAGCCGTTGCAGAGCCGCACCTCGCCGTAGGCCAGCGAGCCGGCGGCGGGCCGGTCGCGCCCGCAGCGGAGGCAGAGAATCGTCAGGGCGGCACTGGGGCGCGTGCGATCGTCGTCACGAAACGTGCGCATCGCGCCGAAGATCGCCTCGATCTGGGCGGCGCTGAGCGTGAGGCGCAATGGGGCATCGGCCGGCAACATCTGCGTTTCATCTCTCTTCGTTCGGCGTCTGCCATGCTGCACCGGGTCCGCCTTCCGCTCGTTCGAGCCTCCACATTCAGCGTAGTGCCCGCGCTGGCGCTGCCGGTTACGAACGGGTAAAAAGCTGGTGAAAGCCTCGTTTCCGGCGTCGGAACCGGGTGAAAGTGAGCGAATGCTATGGCCGAATCGCAACCCCTGCTGCTGCTCGTGCAGCTCAACGTCGCGCCGCAGCACGAGGCGGCGTTGAACGACTGGTATCACGCGCACGTGCCGCATCTCTTGCAGGTGCCGGGCTACCGTTGGGGCCGGCGCTACCGCGGCGTTGTGGGCGAGATCGGCTACCTGGCGTTGTACGAGATCGCCGGGCGCGAGTGGCTGCCGCGCCTGCTCGGCGCCGACCCGCCGCAGCGCCCCGCGATCGTCAACGCGGAGTTCGAGAGATTCGGCGCGTTGCAAGGGCTCTCAGACGTGGCGATCAACGTCTACGAGCAGATCTACGGCACGCCGTTCACGCCGACGCTGATGGACCGCGACTACCTGCTCAGCCTCGTGACCAGCAATTGCCGGCCGGAGGTCGAAGATGAATTCAATCACTGGTACAGCGGCTCACACGTGCCCAATCTGCTGAAAGTCCCCGGCTATGTGAGCGGCATGCGCTTCCGGCTGGTGGAAGACCCCGCGCTGGCGCATCTCAATATGGCGCCGCGCTACCTGGCGCTGTACGAGATTCAGAGTGCCGAGAGCGTACCGCACATCGCCGATCCGGAGACGATGAGCCCGGAGGCCCGCGCCGAGTTCCAGAACTTCCAGACGCTGGGCGCGCCGCTGCTGCACGGCGCGATCGGTTGGAACATCTACACGCCGCTCGCCAAGCACTGGCCCTCATCCTCTCTTCTCTCCTTCCCCCAATAATAGGGGAAGGAGACGATCGGGCATGGAGCGTTCCGTAGCCGGCGCGGTTAACCATGCTGCGGCGTGCGGCGTTGCATAGCCGGTGCAGTTGACCGGTGCGCTGCTGATCGCGGCTGCGCTGCGACGGGCGGTTCACGAACCACCCCTACCGAATCTCCGGGTAACCCAGCGCCCTGTCGCCTCTGCACCACCGGTTCGCCCCTTGCCCCTTTCCCCTGGTATTGGGGGAACCAGCATCGCAGATGCCGCATGACCGGGGATCGAGGGCCCGGCTCTACCCTCCGGGCACGCTGAGCTGCAGTGTGCCGTTCCAGCCGATCGAGACCGAGCGCGGGTAGCGATCGACCGCGCTCGGCTGCGGCAGACTGGCCGTGGCGCCGTCGCTGAAGGGGATCGCCACCGGTGCGGCAGGGCTCAGATTGGTGGTGCCCGCGCCGATGCCGGTGAAGTCGCGGGCGCTCTGGCCGCCGTCCGCCGTGCAGGTGCCGGCGCCGCTCACGTCGTCCTGCGTCACCTGTATTGAGGCGATGCGCAGCGTGCTGCCGTCGTCGGAGACGCTGCCGGCGATCTCGATCTGCGGGTTGACCAGATGCAGATCCCAGTTGCAGCCGTTGGCACTGAGCGCGAGTGAGGCGGTGATCGGCGCCGTGCTGTCGAAGGTGCCGTCGCCGTCGAGCGCGATGCTCACAGCGTCCGCTTCATACGTGTATTTGTAGCTGCCGCCCGTGCTCTCCAGCGACACTGCCAGCGTTGCCATGAGCGAAAGGCTGGCAGTGGCCGCTGCCTGCCGTGTAAGTGTGGCAGACGCCTTCACAGGCGAAGGAGCGGCGGTCGTGCCGGCGGCTGCGGCAGCGGCGCGGCTCGCCGGGGCGGGAACGCGGCCGGCCGCCGGTGTGGAGGCGACGCGGCGCCCGCCGCAGGAGAGCGCGATCAAGGCGACGAGCACAGAGGCGTAGCGCAGGCGCATGCAACGTTCCCGCGAGACAGAGTGGGGAGCTATCTCCACTCTGCCGGGCGCACATCGCTTCACCAAGCGCGTTCACCCTGCTTCCGTTGTGTGCGGGCAACGGGCGGGCGCTGCGGCCTGCCGGCGCAGCCTGGAATGTTGCTAATTGCGCCCTTACTCCCGATCCCCGAGCCGGTAGCGTCGCAGATCGGGCATGCCGGCGGCTACAGCGGCGACCACCGCCAGCACGCCGGCGCCGCCGCTGACCACGGAGAACGTCGCGCTGGTGAGCGCGGCCACGAAGCCCGACTCGATCGCGCCGACCTGGTTGGAGGCGCCGATGAAGACCGAGCTGACCGCGCTGACGCGGCCGCGCAGCGCGTCCGGTGTGGCGAGCTGGATCGTCGTCTGGCGCATGATCACGCTCACCTGGTCGGCGGCGCCGGTGAGCGCGTAGGCGGCGAGCGAGAGCGGGAACGAGCGCGAAGCGCCGAACAGCATCGTCATCAGGCCGAAGCAGGCAACGCCGGCCAGCAGGCCGCGGCCGGCGCGCTGCACGGGCGGCAACGCCACCAGCAGCACCGACATCAGCGCCGCGCCCACCGGCAGCGCCGCGGTCAGCAGCCCATAGCCGTCGGCGCCGACCTTCAGTACGCTCTCGGCGTAGACGGGCAGCAAGGCCGTCGCGCCGCCGAAGATCACGGCGAACAGATCGAGCGTCATCGCGCCGAGCAAGACCTGGCGGTGCCAGACGAACGCAACGCCCTCGCGCATCGCCGCCAGGCTCAGCGCGCGCTTCGGCGTCACCACCAGCGCCGGCCGCAGCGGCAGCAAGCTCAGTGCGGTGGCGGCATAGAGCGCGGCGGAGACACCGTAAGCCGCGGGCAGGCCCGATGTCGCGATCAGCAGGCCGCCGACGGCCGGACCCAGCACGAAGGCGAACTGCTGCACCGTCGTGCTGACGGCCACGGCGTTGGCGAACGTCTCGCGCGTCACCAGTTGCGGCAAGAGCGCCTGCCGCGCCGGGTTCTCGAAGGCGGAGGCGAGCGCGATCGCAAAGGTGAGCATAAAGACCAGCGCCAGCCCGCCCTGGTTGCTCGGGCTGGTGGCCACCAGCGCCAGGGAGCAGGCGAGCGGCGGGAGCTGGGCGAGCAGCAGCACGCGGCGACGGTCGAAGCTGTCGGCGACGGCGCCACCGAGCAGGCCCGCCAGCAGCGCGGGCAGGAAGCGCACCAGGCCGAGCAGGCCGAGCGCCAGCGCCGAGTGGGAGATGCGGTACACCTGCCAGGCGATCGCCGCGCTTTGCAGCGTGGTCGCGGTGGCGGAGAAGAGCCGGCTGAGCAGATAGAAGCGAAAATTGGGCTGGCGGGCGGCGGCGAAGGGGTCGTGGCGCGGCGGCATCGCACCCGTGTCGCTGGTGTCCCTGGTGTCCAATGTGGCCAGGGTGCGATCCTCCGGCGGACGCGCGGCACGCGCCGAGCCTCAGCGTAAGCGTACAGGATAGTCGTGGGAAGAACCATGCGGGCTCCGCGCCCCGGCGCCGGCGCCGCTCTCGCGGACGCGATCGTGCGCTCGATCTCGATCCGCTCTGGTCGCATGCGCGAGGCCGAGTGAGCCGGCACCTTGCCCTGGCGGCGCGGCACACTTACGCTGCCGCCATGACTACGCTGATACGTGAGGCCCGCTGCCCTGACGCGGCCGGCATCGCCCGCGTTCACGTCGCGAGCTGGCAGTCGACCTATCGCCGCATCGTGCCGGACGCCTATCTCGACGGCCTTTCGGTCGAGGAACGACAGCGTATGTGGGAGCGCGGGCTGTGCGGCGCGGAGGGCACGACCGCGGTCTTCGTGGCAATGCACGAGGATACGGGTGAGATCGTGGGGTTCGCCGCCGGGGGGCCGGAGCAAAGCGGCACCGATCCCGTCTATCCCTGGGAGCTATACGCGATCTACCTGCTGGCCGACCGGCAGCAGCGCGGCATCGGCAAGCGGCTGGCAGCCGCGTTGGTCGAGCGGCTCTGGCAGCGCGGCGCCCGGTCATTGCTGCTCTGGGTGCTGGCTGAGAACCTTCCGGCCCGCCGTTTCTACGAGGCGCTCGGCGGCGCGGTGGTATACGAGCGCCCGATCGGCATCGGCGGCGTCGATCTGCCCGAACTGGCGTATGGCTGGCGCGACCTGGCTGCGCTGCAGACGCGCGCCGGCTTGGAGTGACCCCGATTTCGCCCGATGCCGGCGACGTTCTCCGGCTGCTGACAGGCTGCTGTCAGGAGACAGTTCGTACGCTCGTCTCAGCTGCAGCACGGCCCTACGCGTGTGAGACGAAGGAGACGAGCGATGCATTTTGAGATCGTTCCGAGCGGATCATTCTCGCTGAAGGAAAGCGCGGCATTTCTGGGCGGCTGGCCGCCTGCCGGCGAGCGCGGCACGCGCTGGAGCGGGCACCTGCACCTCGCCTTCGTGCCGGAGGGTGAGCTGGACGCCGCCGGCGTCTGCCTGCAGCAGCGCGACGACAGCGTGGTGGGCGAGGTCTTCGGCGAAACGGTGGCGATCGAGGCGGTACGTGCGCAGGCCGCACAGATCCTCTCGCTGGACGTGGACGGCGCCGGCTTTGCGGCAGTCGGCCACCGCGATGCAGTGGTTGCCGGCTTGCAGGCGCGCTATCCCGGCTTTCGGCCGGTCAACTTCCTCTCGCCGTACGAGGCGGCGGTCTGGGCGCTGATCAGCCAGCGGACGCGCATGACCCAGGCGAGTGCGCTCAAGCGCCGCATGGCCTGCGAGCTGGGCGCCGGGGCCAGGGTTCAGCGATGAGTTGCGGCTGGGGCTGCGCGGGCTGGTG
>CALFMN010000039.1 GCA_937879875.1 uncultured Chloroflexota bacterium
CCCATCAGGCCGAGGAAGTTGAGTAGCGCCTGCGGCAGGAATCCGCTCTCGCGGTAGTAGATCAGCGAGACGGGATTCTTCCGCTTGGAGATCTTGCTCTTGTCCAGGTTGCGCAGCAGCGGCATATGCCAGAAGCGCGGCGTCTCCCACCCAAATGCCTTGTATAGCAACACGTGCTTCGGTGTTGACGAAATCCACTCCTCTGCGCGAATCACATCGGTGATCCGCATCAGGTGATCGTCCACCACGTTGGCGAGGTGATACGTGGGAAAGCCGTCGGACTTCAGCAGCACCTGGTCGTCTACGTTGTTGTGCGAAAACGTAACCACGCCACGCAATTCGTCGCGGAAACTCGTCTCGCCCTCCACCGGCACCTTCAGCCGGATGACATACGGCCGGCCCTCCGCCAGGAACGCATCAATCTGCGCCTGTGGCAGTTCACGATGCGCGCCGTTGTAGCGCGGTGGCAGCTTCGCAGCGATCTGCGACTTGCGCATCGCTTCCAGTTCCTCGGCCGTCTCAAAGCTGCGGTACGCGTGGCCGCTGGCGAGCAGCTTCTCCACATGCTCGCGATAGATCTCCGTGCGCTCCGACTGCCGGTAAGGCCCGTAAGGTCCGCCGACGTCCGGGCCCTCGTCCCAAGTGAGTCCGAGCCAGCGCAGCGCGTCGAAGATCATCTGTTCCGACGTCGCGACGAAGCGTGTCTGGTCCGTGTCCTCGATGCGCAGGACGAACTGGCCCCCGCGCTGGCGGGCGTAGATGAAGTTGAGCAGGCCGATGTAAGCGGTGCCAACGTGCGGGTCGCCGGTAGGCGAAGGTGCAATGCGGACGCGGATAGGAGCGGAAGTGGTTTCGGTCATGATGTACGTCAATTTCGATGGTAGCAGGATGCCCGCTCGCGACCCAGCCAGTCCTTCATCATGCAGAATAGATGCATGCGAATGACGGTTCCCTGCAGCCGCCCGGCGATGCACTCAGCGCTGATTCTTGCTCTCCTCTTCCCTATACTGCTGCTAAGCCCCGCGACGCTCGCGCAGGTGGACGTGCTGACTCAGCACAACGACAATGGTCGTACCGGCGCGAACCTCAGCGAGACAGAACTGACGCCGGCCGATGTAAACCAGGCGCAGTTTGGCATGCTCTTCAAACGCGTGGTGGACGATCAGTTGTACACGCAGCCGCTGGTCGTTACGGGCGTTGCAGTGAACGGAGGTACCCACGACGTCGTCTACGTGACCACAGTGAACAACAGCGTCTACGCCTTCGATGCGAACGACCCGGAGGCGGCCGCGCCCACCTGGCACGTGAACTTCGGCACGCCCGCCAACCTCCACAGCGCCAACTTCGGCTGCCTCGACATCAACGGCCAGATGGGCATCATCGGTACGCCCGTGATCGACAAGGCGCGCGGCGTCCTCTACGTCGTTGCGCTGACCCGAGCCGGCGACGCTTACACCCAACGGCTGCACGAGCTCGACCTCGCCACCGGTGCGGACCTGCCCGAGAGCCCGGTGGTGATCCAGGCCGCGGACTTCAACGCGCTAATGCAGAACCAGCGCCCGGCCCTGATGCTGGCGAACGGCTTGGTTTACGTCGGCTACGCATCGCACTGCGACCGCGAACCGTACCACGGCTACCTGATGGCGTACGACGCCCAGACGCTCAAGCAGACCGCCGTCTTCAACACTTCGCCGACCGGCACTGAGGCGAGCATCTGGCAGTCGGGCCAGGGACCGGCGGCGGACGCGGAGGGCAACGTCTACGCTGTCACCGGCAACGGAAGCTGGGACGGCGTGCAGAACTTCAGCGAGAGCTTCCTGAAGTTCTCGCCGCAACTCAAGCTGCTCGACTGGTTTACACCCACAAACCACGACGACCTGGACGCCCACGACATCGACCTGAACTCATCTGGCGCAACGCTGATTCCAGCGACGCATCTGGTTATTGGCGGCGGCAAAGGGGGCGTGTTGTACACGCTCGACACACGTCACTTTGGACACCTCGGCGATGACCACGCCGTGCAGCACTTCCAGGCGACCGCCTCGCACCTGCACAGCCTCGTCTATTGGCAAAGCGACAAGCACGGGCCGCTGCTGTACGTCTGGGGCCAACGCGACAAGGCCAAGGTCTACGAGTTCAACGGTGAGAAGATCGTCGAGACGCCGTCGGTTGTGCGCGACATTCCGAACCAGGGCCATCCCGGCGCCATGCTCTCGCTCTCCGCCAACGGCGGCCGCGACGGCATCCTGTGGGCGGCAATCCACGCCACCGGGGATTCGTGGCACGAGTCACGGCCGGGCATTCTGCACGCCTACGACGCCGATGACATCCGGCACGAATTGTGGAACTCGCTGGAGTTGCCGGCCCGCGACGACTGTGGCGAGTACTCGAAGATGGCGCCCCCGACCATCGCCAATGGCCGCGTGTACCTCGCCAGCTTCGGCAACGAGAACGTGGGCACGGGCCAGTTCTGCGTCTACGGATTGCTGCCGGCAAAGGGCGACACGAAACTCGCGGCCGCGACCGGTGGCAAGGCCGACGTCCGCAACAGGAAGCTGACTCTGACCTGGGACGCTGTGCCGGGCGCAAGGTTCTATCGCGTAGCGCGGGCCAGCACGCTCGAGCCGCAGGCAAAAATCATCGCGACCGGACTCACCAAGCCAGCCTTTACCGAACCGGCGCCGGAACGAGGCGAGCAAGCCAGCTACACCATCTTCGCAGTCGGCCGCAACGGCGCGAGCACAGCGTCCGAACCGGTGATGGTGATGGGATCGCCGAAGCCCCAGCCGGAAGACTAGGAAAGACGGGCCCTGGCATCGATCCCCGCGCTCACACATCCAATGCCCTGTGAGCGATTTCAAAGGTTTAAAACTGGGAGTACTCGACCAGTCGCCGGTGGCCGCGGGGAGTACGCCGGGACAGGCGCTGCAGAATTCGATCGAGCTGGCACGCACAGTCGACCGGCTCGGCTACACGCGCTTCTGGATGTCCGAACATCACGCCATGGACACGCTGGCGTGTACCGCGCCAGAGATTGTGCTGGCGCGCATCGGCGGGGAGACCGAGCGAATCCGAATCGGCTCCGGCGGCATCATGCTGCCGCACTACTCGGCATTCAAGGTGGCGGAAGTCTTTCGCACGCTGCACGCGCTGTACCCGGGACGCGTCGACCTGGGCCTGGGACGCGCGCCGGGTGGCGGGCCAGTGGAAGCCTTGGCGCTGAAGCGCGAACGCGGCACCAAGATGCAGGACGACTTCTCCGACCAGGTGGCCGAGTTGCTGGCGTACTTCGATCACGACTTCCCCGCGGGCCATCCGTTCAGCAGTCTGCGCGTAGCGCCGGAGATGCCCGGAGCTCCCGATGTGTGGATGCTGGGCTCCAGCCAGTGGAGCTCCAACGCGGCGGCGGAGTTTGGCCTGCCCTACGCGTTCGCGCACTTCTTCTTCGGGCTGGGGACGCGGCAGGCGATCGAGACGTACCAGCACACGTTTGTGCCGTCGTCGCGGCGCACGCGGCCAGAGGCGATGGCGGCCGTGGGCGTCATCTGCGCCGAGACACAGGACGAAGCCGAGTACCTCGCCACGAGCGTGCGCCTGCTGCAGCGAAGGATTCGTATGAACGACCGCAGGCCGGTCGCTGCTCCTGAAGACGCCGTCCAGGAGTTACAGGCGATCGGCGGGCCCTCTCCCGAAGAGGGCGAGTGGCCGCGATATTTTGTGGGGACGCCGGCGCGGGTACGGGAGCAGTTGGAGGTGATGGCGGCGGCGCTGGGAATCGACGAATTAGTGGTGAACACAATTACGTGGGATCACGCGAAACGGCTGCGAAGTTATGAGTTGCTCGCACAGGAGTTTGGCTTTCCCGCACTCGCTGACAGCGAATTCGCCACGCGTCAGGGGATGAAGTAGAACGGGTTCGGAAGCTTGACCGAGTATTCCGCCTGGGGCCGCCCGTTCAGATCGCTCAGCTGGTCGCCAATATTGAGGATGATGGTGTACCCGGCATCGACAATCTTGCGGCGCTCGCCTGACTTGTATGTCGTCGTGGACTCGTCCTTGGGATGAGGCCCGCGCAGCGCCAGGCCTGCCCAATCCTTGTAGCCGGCGGCCTTCAGATTGTCGGCCGTCGCCGTTCGCTGAGCCTCGCCGCGGCCGGTGATGAAGAAGACCGCCACGCCCCGGCTGCTCGCCTCGTTGAACACGCGCAGCGTCCCGGGGATAGCGGGCGCTTGTTTGCTCTTGACCCAGGCGTCCCAGTCGCTGGTGACGTAACCGAAGTCCCCAGACTTCTCCTCATCCCAGTTCGAAAGAGAAGTCTCGTCAATGTCCAGGACGAGCGCGAGTTTTTCTCCCGGTCTGGCGGTGGCGACTCGATGGCGTAGCCACGCGATCGCGATGTCGGCCTGGTGATTGAGGGAGGGGCTATAGCAGGTGGGCGCAGCGCAATCGTGATAGGCGAGCAGCTTCGTCTTGAGCCGGCCGAGATTGGGTGTGGGTTCCTGTGGGAGGGAGAGATGAGCCGGGGGCGTAGGCTGGGCAAATACAGAGAGCGGTGCGATAGAGAGAAAACAGAGGGCGGCGATGGTTCTGAATTGGCGCATGGTGGTTCGATTCTCTGGTGCGGGGCTGGTGTTGATCCGTATTTTATAAAGGTCTCATGCTACTAGAGCCGAACCGGCAGCGTACTGATTTCGTTCAGTCCTTTTTGGGGGTATATTAATCCCCTAACTTCGGCCCTATCATACGATCCAGATTCTGCACGATCAAATCCCTTTCGATCGGAGCAATTCTATGGAACGCAGATGTGCGATTGCAGTTTTAATTGTCGTGCTGAGTGGTTGGTTCGCGGGTTGGCTTTTTGCGCAGGATAACGACGGGGAACACCGTAGAACCGCACATCACGCAACGATTCGGTCGTTTGAGGTAAGCGACGACGAGACGCTGACC
>CALFMN010000040.1 GCA_937879875.1 uncultured Chloroflexota bacterium
CGCCTTCAGCCGAATTCCTCCGTATAACAATCTCCCCTTCCCCCAATAATAGGGGAAGGGGAGATTGTTATACGGAGGAATTCGGCTGAAGGCGGGGCTTTCTGGCCACTTGCAGGGGCGCATGGTGTGCGCCCTTCGCGCCAAATGCGCGATCAACGGCGCTCGACTAACCCGACGCCCTTCCGGATCGCTCCAACCCGAGATCGCCCTTCCCCTATTATTGGGGGAAGGGAAAGGGATGGGGGCCGGCTCGTCACGCCTTGTTCAGCCACATCTGGGTGTTGTAGGTCGGCTCTGCGGTTGACGCGGGGTTGACCTCGTAGTCCATCACGTACTTCCACAGCGCCACATACGCCGTGTAGTTGTGGGTGATGAAGAACGGCGTGTACTTGTCGAGCAGCGCGAGCTGGATGTCCTTCACCTGCTGCACGCGCGCGGCGTGATCGAGCGTCTGCTCGGACTTCTCGATCATGGCGTCGATCGTTGGGTCCTTCAAGCCGTTGTACTTGTGCACGCTGTAGGTGTTCGTCGCCTGCAAGCGCAGGTAAATGTGCGGCGAGTCGTAGGTCGGGTGCTGGGAGTACCAGGCCTCCCAGTTGCCGGTGAGGATCTTCTGGTTCAGCCATTCGGCGAACTGCATCGGCGTGATCTGGACCTTCATGCCGACCTGCGCCGCCTGTTGCTGGAAGATCTGCATGCCCTGGTTGTTGCGCGGGCCGTCGATCGTCGACATCTCGACCTGGTGGTTGTAGTCATAGCCGGCGGCATCCAGCAGTTGCTTGGCCTGCTTGAGGTCGTTTGCCCAGTACTTCGCCGTCTGCGACGGGTCGAGCTGATAGTCCTTCAAGCCCACGGACAGCAGCCCCGGCGGCACCTGGCCCCGGCCCGACTCGATCAGGTCGAGGTACTGCTGGCGGTTGGTGAAGCGGTACATCGCCTCCCGCACCCGCGCATCGTTCCACGGCGGCTTGGCCACGTTGAACGAGAGCGTCACCATCGACAGCGACAGGTAGTTCTGCATATTGATCCTGGCGCTCAGGTCCTTCTGCACCGTGTCCGCGGTCTGCGGGATGGGCACCCCCCAGATCTGGACCTGTTCGCTGCGGAAGGCGGACTCCTGCGCCGCCGGATCGACGATGATCTTCCACTCACGCTCGTCGGCAAAGGGCAGCCCCTGACTGGCGCCGTGGTAGCCGTCGAAGCGCTTGTACAGGTAGCGCACGTTCATCTGGAAGTCGGAGAGCTGGTACGGGCCGCTGCCGACCTGCCAGCTCTGGTCAAGGTTGTTCAGCGTCTCCTTGGGAATGATGATCGATCCCCCGGCGGGATAGCTGAGCTGCGTGCCGCTGAACAGATAAGCGTTCGGCGCCTTGAGCTTGAAGGTGACGGTCTGATCGTCCGGCGCCGTCACGCTGTCCATCGAGAGGGTCTGGAAGGACTTGTCCTGAGAAGCCGGGTTGTCTTTGATGTAGGCCTCGGTCTGCACGATGTCGTCGGCCACCACGGCCCGGCCGTTGACGGGGTCGTGATTCTGATACTTCATGCCCGGCCTGAGCTTGAACACGACGGTGAGCGGGTCGGGCTGCTCCACACTCGCCGCTGCCTCCGGCACGTACTCGGTAGCCGAGTCCTTGTTGAGCCGTGTGGACACCAGTCGGTCGTAGATCGACACACCCGAGAGGATGGTGCCCTCGTTCCAGTTCGTCACCGGGTTCAACGTCTGGGTGGTGATCGCGGCTAGCTGACTGATGCGCCCGCCCTTTTTCGGCGTTTGCGTGCTTGCGGACGCGGCGCCGGGCGTGCTGGCGCCGCCGGCAGCGGACGCGGCCGGTTTAGCTGCGCCATTGTTGCTGGTGTTGGTGGCGGCCTTGTTGTTGTTGCCGCCGCAGGCGAGCAGGAAGGCCGCCGAACCCGTCAAACCCGCCCCGCCAACCAGGAATTGCCGCCGGCTCGGCCGGCGCAGTGCCCCTGTCTGAGAACGATACGGTCCCATCGATCCCTCCTCAGTGCCTTTCGGCGCTGTCTCCGTCGGCCAGCCCCACTGGCCGGCCCTGGAGAACGCCGAACCGACACGTACGGCCCTGCCCATCGCGAACGCTCGCGTGGTCGGCGCTTCAGCCCCGCACCACGGTTTCCCGCGTTTCCGTCGCCGTCTACTCCCTCGTACGCCGGAGACCTGGCGCCGCGATTAGCCCGAGTCTCGGCCTCAGCGGCCGCGCAGGCGCGGGTCCAGCTCGTCGCGCAGCGCGTCGCCTAAGAAGTTGAAGCCGAGCAGGGTGAGGCTGATCGCGCCGCCGGGCGCCAGCACCAGCCAGGGCGCCTGCAGGAAGAACTGCCGGTTGATGCCGGACAGGTCGGTGCCCCAGGCGGGCGTGCCCGGCGGCACGCCGTAACCGAGGAACGAGAGCGACGCCTCCGCCAGGATCGCCAGGCCCAGCGTCACGCTGACGCCGACGATGATGTAGGCCATCACGTTGGGCAGCAGATGCCTCCACATGATCCGCGCCCAGCCGGCGCCGCAGGCGATCGCGGCCTCGACGTAGGGCGCGTGGCGTTCCGTGAGCGCGACGGAGCGCACGATGCGCGTGGTGGCGAAGATGAAGCCGATGCCGACCGCGATCACCACCACGCGCAGTTCCCAGGTGAGCGTCAGCAAGTTCACATCGCGCGCCACGCGCGGCCGGCTCAGCGCCGCCACCACCACCAAGATCAGCATCAGCCCTGGAAACGAGGCCACGACTTCCAGCGCCCGCTGCACGGCCGAGTCCACCCAGCCGCCGCAATAGGCCGCCACTAGGCCCAGCGCCGACCCCACCACGGTGCCGAGCAGCACCGAAGCGACGCCGACCACCAGCGACACCTGGGCGCCGTAAATCGTGCGCGCCAGCACGTCCTGCCCCAGGTTGTTGGTGCCGAAGGGGAAGGCGTAGCTGGGTCGGCCGAGCCGCGGCCCGACGAAGATGTGCGGGTCGTGCGGCGTAATCAGCGGCGCGGCGAAGGCCACGACGACGAAGGCCACGCAGACAATCGCACCGAACACCCCCAGCGGCTGGCGGCGCACGATGCCGAGGATACGGCGGAGGTGTCGGGAGTCGGATGACTCCGCCCTCGTGCCGAGTACAACCGCCTCTGTGGCGCTCGCCATCACCAGCTCCCTCAGCTTCGCTCCACCTGTCAGTGCGCCAGGCGGATGCGCGGATCGAGCGCAACGTAGGACAGATCGACGATCAAGTTGATCACCATCACGGTGATGGCGGCGTAGAGCGCCACGACCATCACGACCGGGTAGTCGTTGACGCCGATCGCGGCCAGCGCCCAGGTGCCCAGCCCAGGCAGACCCATCACCTGTTCCAGAATGATCGACCCGCCCAGCAGCGCGCCGAGCTGGATGCCCATCAGCGTCAGCACCGGCAGCATCGCGTTGCGCAGCTCGTGCCGCAGCACGATCGCGCGTTCGCGCAGCCCCTTGGCGCGGGCCGTGCGCACGTAGTCCTGCCGCACAACTTCGAGGAAGGCCGAGCGCGTCAGCCGCATCAGCGTGGCGGCGGCGCCGACGGCCAGCGTAAACGTGGCCGGCAGGTAGAGCTGCATGTTGCCCGACGGATCCTTGAAGAAGTCGGTGGCGCCGAAGCGCGGCGCATAGCCCCACCAGCGGGCGGGAAAGATCAGCAGGCAGGTGAGCAGCAGGAAGTTGGGCACGGAGAGGCCGAAGATCGAGAACAGGCGCACGCCGTAATCCAGCGGCGAGTTCTGCCTGAGCGCGGAGATCGCGCCGAACAGCACGCCCATCACGGCGGTGAAGATGAAGCTGAGCACCACGACTTCCAGCGTGATCGGGAAGCGCCGGCGGAACTCGACGGCGACCTGCGCGTTGGTGCGAAACGAGCGGCCGAAGTCGCCGTGCAGCACGCCGCCCAGCCAGCGCGCAAACTGCACCGGCGCGGGATCGTCCAGGCCGTACTTTGCGTTGAAGGCGTGATACTGCTCCGGCGTCGCGGTTTGCCCCAGCACGTCGGCCGCCACGTTGTTCGGCACCAGCCGCAACGCGAGGAAGATCACGAGGCTGACGATCACCATGTTGACCGCTATGCCAATCAGCCGTCGCAGGATGTAGCCTTGCACCGCTCGATCGTTCCTCTCTCGCCTCTCCGACCGGCCCTTCCGCTGCTCAGGCGTACTCGGCACCGACCGGCGATCGCCAATCGGGTAACTCCCGCAGCAGCCGCACGATCTCCGCTGTCGCGCCGTCCGCCGCGGAAACCACGGCGCCGCGGATGCGGCCGCCGGCGCGGGCCTCCGCGATCAGCTCGCGGGCGATCTGGCGGCCCACCAGCGGCCCGTCATCGCGCGCCAGCCGCAGCCGTTTCACGATCCGATTCGGGATCAGCATGCCGGGGACTTCATGCCGCAGGTATTCGGCCTGGGTGAAGTCGCGCAAGATCATCGTGCCCAGCAGGACGGGCAGTTGGTCGCACACGCCCACGGCGTCGAGCAGCCGGTCGAGCGCCGCGAGGTCATAGACGGGGGGCGTGATCAGAAAGTCCACGCCGGCGTCGATCGTGCGGCGGGCATCTTCGATCTCGCGCTCCGGATTCTCAGCGGTTGGGTTGATCTGACCGCCGACGACGAACGCCGTCGGCCGGGCGAGCGGGATCCCGTGGTGGTCGCGCCCGCTGTTCAGACCGCGCACGAGTTGGATCAAGCCGAGCGAGTCCACGTCCCAGATGCCGCCGATGTTGGGATAGTCGCCCTGCAGCGGTGGTGTGCCCGATCGGCAGAGCACGTGGCCGATGCCGAAGGCGGACGCGCCCAGCAGGTCGGCTTGCAGCGAGATCAGGCTGCGTTCCCAGGGGGCGACGCCGAGGATCGCCTCCAGCCCTTCCACCCGCTGCTGCACGAGCGCCGCGAGGCTGGTGGGGCTCACCTGGGCGCGGGCGCTGCTGGGCGGGCCGATCAGCACCGCGTCGCAGCCGGCCTGCTTGAGCAGGGCTGCGTCGCGCACGGCCTGGTCAGCGGTGCCTCCGGTGGGCGGCGGCAGCTCGCCCACCAGCACAAACCGCCCCGCCGTGAACCGTTCCAGCAGGCGGCTGCGTGCGGCCTGTGGCACGTCCGATCGCTGATCGCCGGCCAGGGGACGCGGACGCCGCACAGCCGGCCGGGCCGCGGGCCGCAGTTCTTTGACCGCGGCCGCGACCGCCTCCACATGTGCGGGCGTTGTGCCGCAGCAGCCGCCCACGAGCGCCGCGCCCAGCTCGACGTAGCGGCGCGCGTGGCGGGCGAAGTACGGTGGGTCGGCGGTGTAGTGGAAGCGGCCGTCGGCGAAGGTCGGCGCCCCGGCGTTGGGCTGCGCCGCCAGCGGCAGACTCGTATGCGCGCCCAGCTCGCGCAGCACCGCCAGCAGCCCCTGCGGCCCCAGCGTGCAGTTGGCGCCGATCGCCGCCAGCCCCAGGGCATCGAGGCGGGCGCCAACCTCCGCGGGCGTTTCGCCGCCGGGCGTGTGTCCGTCCTCCAGAAAGGTCATCTCGGCGACGACCGGCGTGCCCGGCGCAGCCGCGCCCGCTGCGGCGATCGCCTCAAGTAACTCGCCCAGGCCGCCGAACGTTTCGAGCATGAGCAGATCGACCGCGCCGGCATGCAGCGCCGCGATCTGCTCCCGGAAGGCGTCGTACAGCGTTTCCGCAGGGAGGCGCCCATGGAATCCGGCCGGAGTGACCGGCCCGACGGAGCCCGCGACCAGCGCCGGGCGCGCACTCGCGGCGACGGCGGCCCTGGCGGCTTCAGCGGCTGCGAGGTTGATCTCTGCCACCCGCGCCTCAAGTCCGTGCCGTGCCAGCCGCAGGCGCGACGCGCCGAAGCTGTTCGTCTCGATGATCTCCGCCCCGGCGGCGAGATAGGCGCCATGCACCGCGCGAACCAGCTCCGGGCGGGAGACGCTCAGCTCGGGCAACGAGAGGTCCAGCGACACGCCGGCGGCGTGCAGCATCGTGCCGATCGCCCCGTCGCACACCAGCACACGCGTGCGCAGGCGCGCCGGGAAATCGAGCCCGCTGTCTGTCCGGACCGGCAGCGATCGAATCATGCAGCGCTCGCCCTCAAGCCACAGCGCGACGCGTCGCACACCCGGCCAGCAGAGAGGGCAACAGAGCATCCTTCGCGCTGCCCAGGCTGACCTGTGAGAGGGTGGAGTATAGTTCAGCGGCCGTGGCCCGTCTTTGGCGATCGGCCACAGGAAACGCCGGCGGCCTGTTGGAACATCCACACAAGCCACACCCGCGCTGCCGCGCTTGTGCGCGGCACACAATTGCCCGCGGAGCGAGTTTGGCGACCGGGGCCGATGCATCGCCGCCGCTGCGTCGCGCAGGCTGAGAGCCGCGGTGCGGCGAACGCGCCGAGTCGCTTTACGATGCGCGGGCGTCAGGGGCGGCGTTATGATGGGGGACGCGATGCCATCGATCTGGGTCGAGCTGCTGGGCGCACAGGTGCGGTTCGGCGGGTGCACGTATCCCGGCCGCTATCTTGAGGCGGGCTCGCCCGACGCGGAGCCCTTGATCCTGCTGCACGGCAGCGGCGGCCACGTCGAGAACTTCAGCCGCAACCTCATGCCCTACGCCCAGCACTTCCACGTCTTCGCGCTGGACTGCGTCTGGCACGGCCTGGGACCGCAGCCGCCGTTCAACCCGGAGTTGATTCCGGCCTACGTGGAGCAGGTGGTCGATTTTCTCGACTGGCAGGGCATCGCCGCGGCGCACGTCGAAGGGCAGTCGATGGGCGGCTGGACGGCGCAGCGTCTGGCCTTCGCCCACCCGCAACGTCTGCGCAAACTGGTGCTCACCACGGCTCAGGGCTTCAAACTCGCCCCGCCGCCGGGGAGCGAGCCGGCTGCCTCGACGCCTTCGCGCGCCACGGGCGCCCGGCAGATGGCGTACCTGGAGGATCCGAGCTGGGAGAACATCCGCCGGCGCATGCTGCCCTTGCTCGCGCGGCCCGAGCGGCTGCCCGATGAGCTGATCGCCGTGCGCCAGAAGCTTTACAGCAATCCCGCCACCAATGCCTCGCTGCGCCAGGTCGTGCAGCACTACATGGGTGGCCCGGAGCTGCCCTCGCAGCGACATCTGATGACCGAGGCCGAGCTGGCGCGGATCGCGGCGCCGACGTTGGTGTACTGGGGCGAGCAGAACATGGTGCCGCCGGCGATGGGCGAACGGCTGGCGGCGGCGATCCCGGGAGCGCAGTACTACTGCGCGGCCGATACCGGCCACTGGGCGCAGTTCGAGCACGCCAACGAGCACAACCGCGTCGTACTGCGCTTCCTCACCGGCGATCAGGCGCTGGAGCCGCTGCCGGTGGACGAAGGAGAGGAAATAGGAGCCAGGAGATAGGAAATAGGAACGAGGAGCGACGGGGCGTGCCCTTCTAGCTCCTATTTTCTATTTTTCGATTCTATTTTCTAGCTCCTGCTTCGTCGGTGCTCGAACAGTCAACGAGGTACAACACACGACCGAGAGGTTTCCACCGTGACCACTGCCGAGCATGCGGCCGGCCCCTTCCTGCACGCCCGCTGGTACGGCACGCCGATCAAGCGGCGCGAGGATCCCAAACTGATCACGGGCCACGGCATCTTCGTCGACGACATCACGCTGCCGGGCATGCTGCACATGGCCGTCGTACGCTCGCCCTACGCCCATGCGCACATCCGCGCGATCGACGCCGCGCAAGCCCGGCGGATGCCCGGTGTCGTCGCCGTGATCACCGACCATGACTCTGACCCGGCGCGTGAGACGATCCCGCTCTTCCCGCCGAACGCCGGCCCGAAGCAGCCGCCGCGCTTCCTGCTGGCACGCGACACGGTGCGCATGGTCGGCGAGCCGGTGGCCGTGGTGCTGGCCGAAACGCGCGCCCAGGCCGTCGATGCGGCCGAGGCTGTCGAGGCCGACTACGATCCACTGCCCGCAGTCGTCGACCCGGAGGCGGCGCTTGCTCCCGATGCGCCGCAGCTCTGGGAAGGCTTCCCCGGCAACACGCTCGTGCGCGATCTGCCCCACGGCAGCGGCGACATCGACGCCGCCTTCGCCCGGGCCGACGTGGTCGTGCGCCAGCGCATGACCTGCCCGCGCCTGGCGCCCGCCGCGGTCGAGACCCGCGGTGTCGTTGTATCCTACCAGCCGTGGGAGAACACGCTGACGGTCTGGAGCACGACGCAGGCGCCGCACCGCATGCGCGGCGTGCTGGCGCGGCTGACGGATCTGGCGGAGGGTCGCATCCGCGTGATCGTGCCGGAGATGGGCGGCGGCTTCGGCGCGAAGGGCAATACCTACAACGAAGAGACGCTGGCCTGTCTGCTGAGCCGGCGCTTCGGGCGGCCGATCAAGTGGATCGAGCTGCGCGGCGAGTCGTTCTCCACCACGCAGCACGGGCGGGGTCAAATCGGCTACGCCGAGCTGGCGGCGAAGCGCGACGGCACGCTGCTCGGCCTGAAGCTGCGCGTGATCGCCGACCTGGGCTACACCTGTAACATGATCACCGCCGGTTGGCCTCACCAGACCGTGCGTCTCGCCAATAACGTCTACCGTCTCGCGGCGGCGCAGGTCACGCTGACGGAAGTGTTCACCAACAAGCCGCCGACCGGCCCCTACCGCGGCGCCGGCCGGCCAGAAGCGGTCTATTTCATGGAGCGGGCGGTCGATCTGCTCGCGCACGAACTGGCGATGGACCCGGCCGAGTTGCGCCGCAAGAACTTCATCCCCGCCGACGCCTTCCCGTACACGACCGTAACGGGGCTGACCTACGACAGCGGCGACTACCGCAAGGCGCTCGACACGCTGCTGGCGCAGTGCGACTACGAGGCGCTGCTGCGCGAGCGCGATGCGGCGCGGGCCGAGGGCCGGCTCGTCGGCATCGGCCTTTCCAGCTACGTGGAGAGCACGGGCGGGCAGGTCGGCGGCTGGGAGTACGCCTCCGTGCGGGTCGACCGCTCCGGCGCCGTCGCGATCGCCACGGGCATCTCGGCGCATGGCCAGGGGCACGAGACTACGCTCTCGCAGATCGCGGCCGAAGTGCTCGGCTTGCCGATGGACAGCGTCACGATCTACGAGGGCGACACGGCGCTGGTGCCGGAGGGCACGGGCACGATGGGCAGCCGCAGCATGGTGATGGGCGGCTCCGCGGTCTACCTGGCGCTGCGCCAGATCGAGGAGAAGATGCGCCGCATCGCCGCGGACACGCTCGATGCCAACCCCGAGGATCTGCGCTTCGTCAACGGCCGCATCGAGCCGGTGGACGCGCCCGACCGCGGGTTGCGCTTCGCCCAGGTCGCGGCGCGGGCGTACGGCGGGTCGGCCGGGGGCGAGCCGGGTCTCGCGGCGGAGACGTTTTACCAGGGCGAGGGTACGACCTTCCCCTTCGGCGCGTATTTAGCGATGGTCGAGATCGACCGCGACACCGGCGCGACCAGCATCCAGCGCTTCGATGGGGTGGGCGACTGCGGCCCGGTGATCAACCCGCTGATCGTTGCCGGCCAGGTGCACGGTGGCATCGCCCAGGGCGTGGGCCAGGCGCTGCTGGAAGAAGTCGTCTACGACGAGACGGGCCAGTTGATCTCTGGCACGTTCATGGACTACGCCATGCCACAGGCCGAAACGCTGCCCCGGCTGACCATCGGTCATACGGTCACGCCCTCGCCGATCAACCCGCTGGGGCTGAAGGGCGTGGGCGAGGCGGGCACGATCGGCAGCGTGCCGGCGATCGCCAACGCGGTGATGGATGCGCTGGCGCCGCTGGGCGTGCGCCACATCGATCTGCCGCTCACCCCGCAGAAGGTGTGGCAGGCGATCCAGCAGGCGGGCGGATAGCGGCGGCCGGCCCTCTATCCCCCTTCCCCTTTCCCCCAATCCTGGGGGAAAGGGGCGATCCTGAGTGGAGCGCTCCGATGGGCGTCGGGTTGCCCGGGCCGATCGGGGGAACACTTTATGGTGACGCAGCAGCAGGGTTAACCGGTCCGGCTACGGAACGCACTACGCCGGATCGTCTCCTTCCCCCAGGATTGGGAGAAGGAGACAGGAGAGGATGAGGGCCGACGGGCCGTGCCGCCTGCACCGTGTTCTTCAGCAGCATGGCGATCGTGCAGGGGCCGACACCGCCCGGCACCGGCGTGATCAGCGAGGCCTTCGCCGCCACCTCGTCGAACGCAACGTCGCCCGTGAGGCGCCGGCCGTTGCGCGTGATCCCTACGTCCACGACCACGGCGCCGCGCTTCACCATGCTGCCGCGCAGCGTGAACTGCTCCGGCTTGCCCACTGCGACCACGACGATATCGCTACCGCGGCAGATGCGCTCGATCTCGCGCGTGTGCTCGTGGCAGAGCGTCACGGTCGCGTTGCCGAATTCATGGTCCTGCACGAGCAGCGCGGCCAGCGGCAGGCCGACCACGATGCTGCGGTTCACGATCACGACGTGCTTACCGCAGGTAGCGACGCCGTGGTATTTGAACAGCTCGATGATCGCCGCGGGCGTGCACGGCCAAAATCTGGCCGATCCGTGGATCAGTCCGCCCATGTTGACGCTGCCTGTGCCGTCCACGTCTTTGCCGGGATCGATGCCGTCGAGCACCGCGAAGCGATCGATCTGTGCGGGTAACGGCAACTGGACCAGGATGCCGTGGATCGCGGGATTCGCGTTCCAGCGACAGATGAGCTGGTCGAGCTCGGCCTGCGCCACGCCGGCAGGTAAATCGACACGTACGCTCTTGATGCCGACCACCGCGCAGGCCTGCTGCTTGCGCTGCACGTAGATCTGGCTGGCTGGGTCGTCGCCCACGAGGCACACGGCCAGGCAGGGCTCAACACCGCCGGCACGCAGCGCGGCCACGTCCTTGCGCACCTGGTGGCGCAGGTGGCTGGCGACCAGCGAACCTTTAATCAGTTCAGCCATCGTTCTCGACGATTCATGCTCGCGTGCGCGGTTCAGATCGCGTCGACCACGCGGCGCACGCCGTCGCTCCAGCCGAAGCTCATCAGGTGCACGCCGTCCACGCCGGGGATCGCCCGCAGTTCGTGTAACAGTTCGGCGGCGATCTGCACGCCTGCCTCGGCCGGGTCGGCGGCGCTTTCGAGACGCTGCATGACCCGGTCTGGCACCGTGACGCCGGGCACGTGATCGTTCAGGTAATGCGCCATCGTCGGGCGGCGCAGCACCGCGACGCCCGCGAGGATGCGCACGCGCTCCACGAGGCCGGCGCCGCGCAGCAGCTCGATCCAGTTCGCAAAGGCGCCCGCGTCCAGGGTGATCTGCGTCTGCACGAACTCGGCGCCGGCCTCGATCTTGGCATTCAGGCGCGGGATCGAGCGCTCTCCGTCCGCGGGATTCTCGACCCCGCCCACCAGCAGATCGGGCGGCCGTGCGATCGGATCGCCGGACATGAAGCGCCCCTGGCAGAGGCCGCGTACGGCTGCCATCAACTCGGTCGAACTGACGTCGAGCACGGCCTTCGCCTCGGGGTGGTTGCCCACGCCAGGCGGATCGCCCGTCATGCAGACGATGCCGGCGGCGCCGACCGCCGCGGCGCCGAGCGCGTCCGACTGCAGGGCGATGCGGTTGCGATCGCGGCAGGTGAGCTGCGCCAGCGGCACGAGGCCGGCGCGGGCCACCAGCGCCGCGGCCGCGATCGGGCTCATGCGCACCTTCGCGGCGGAATTGTCGGTGCAGTTGACGGCGTCCACATAGGGGCCGTAGGCGCGGGCCTGCCGTTCGAGGTGTGCCGCGGAGGCGTCGCTGGGCGAGTCCAGCTCCGCGGTAATCACGAAGCGGCTGGAGGAGAAGGCCGCGCGCAGGCGCGCCGCTGCCGCCACGAGCGCCGGCTGGGCCGTTGACTGCGCCATGCTGGAATGTCCTCCTCCTGCCGGAAGCCGACCGCCACGCAGCCGCGTGCGTCGCTGTACCATTCTTGGTTGCCGCGCCGGCCGCGATCATCGGTGCTGCACGACGAACTGTGCGCGCGGGCGCTTGTGCGGCGGCTACAGGACGGCCGCGGCGGCGCGCTCGGCCGCGCACGAGGCGTTTGCGGCGGTTGTGAGCGCTCCACAAGCGGGCCGGCAACCGCTTTGGCGCTGGCGACCGATGCGTCGGACGGCGCCGTTGCACCAGAATGACGGCACGCCGAAGCCGCTGCTCGACATGGGCTCCGCTCGGACGCTCGTGCAGGTGCGCTGGGGCAGCGTGCGCGGGGCCGCGATGCAGATCGTGATTCGATCGACGGACAGGTTGCGCGGGCCGAAAGCCCTCGATCTGGGGCCGGTGTTCGGCGCGCTGCTGGCTGCCGCTCAGGAATCCCCGCTGGACCTGGCGCGGCTGCGGGTGGTGGGCGACTGGGTGCAGTACAAGCAGAACTTCCGCGAGCCCGTGGACGCGCGCCTGATCTGCCCCACCGCTACGGCCTCGGCCCGCGCCTACCGCGCCGGACTGGATGCCGAGGCCGAAGCAGGGACGGACATTAGCGCCAGCGGCCTGGAGCTCGGCGTCGATCTGCGCCGGGCAAACGCCGCGGACCTCCCTGACTTGTTCCGCCAGGCGCTGAGCCTCGGCGGCGACGGGCAGGAGCACGACCGCTGCCGCCTCTACCTCGAAGCCTGGGGGCCGGAAAGCGCGAGCTGCATCTGGGCCTTCAATGCCCTGTACTGGTCTGCGCTCGGACTCTGGGAGCAGGCGACCGGCAACGAATACGAGCAGGCGCTGCCCAAAGGCGAGAGCGACGCCCGCAACGTCGCCGCCGCGCGCGATCTGATCTTGGAGCTATTCCGGGTGTGGGACGACCTGGCGGCGCAGCACGCGCTGCCGGAAGACCTGTACATCCTGGAGCTGGGCGTCGGCAACGGCAACCAGGCGCGCGTCTGGTTGGACGAGTTCGTGCGCATGGACCGCGAGCGCAACGGCGGCGCCTACTACCGGCGGCTGCACTACCTGATGGGCGACTACTCACCGCACGTGCTCGAACGGGCGCGGGCCAACGTCAGCAGCCACGCGGAGCATGTCAGCAGCCTGGTGCTGGATGCCCGCGCCCTGACACAGACACTGCGCTTCCTCTCCTACAAGGCGTTCCTTATCTATATCTCCAACGTTTACGACAACCTGCCCACGGACGAGATCGTGCGGCTGGGCGGCCATCTCTTCCGCGTCGAGGTGCGCACATTCATCGCCGGCGCGACGGCGGAGCGGCTGGCGGCCCAGGTCGGTATCACTCCGGCTGAGCTGCGTGATCTCGTCGGCCGTCTGCTGCACCTTGGGCCGGCGCTGCTTGCCGAGGCAGCAGCCGAGCGCTTCCACGGCGATCCGCTCGCCGCTGTGGCGCTGTGGCGGGCGCTGTGGGAGGCGCTGCGGCTGGAAGAGCGCTACGTGCCGATCGAAGAGCTGGATACCTACGAGGTGGCGCCCGGTATCAGCGGTGAGATCCTCCGCCCGATCGTCGAGGCCAACGGCGACGTGCGCATGCACGTCAGCAACGGCGCCGCGGCCAGTTTCGCCGACTCGATGCCGTTGCTGCATCCCTTCGGCGTCTTGCAGTGCCACGATCTGTTCGTGACCGACATCGACCAGTATCAGAGCGGCTTCCGCGGACCGGGAAAGTACGACGGCTCGGTGGTGAACTGGGTCAACGGGCCGGTGCTCGCGGCGATCGGCCGGCGGCGCGGATTCGACGTGCAGTTCCGCCGCTTCGCCCACCGGGCGGGCTCGAACGTGCTGACCCTGACGGCGCGCGTGCGCGAATAGCGAGAATCGATCGACCGCCGTGGCGCGCGATCTCCCACTGCAAGCGCTTCCCGACGGGGCCGGCAACGGTGCGGCCACGGCTGCACGGCTGATGACGCCGCTCGCCACGTCCGTGGTCGGCTCGTACTCGGTGCCGGAGTGGCTGGAGCGCCTGAAGACCGACTACTATCAGCGGCGCATCAGCGGCGCCTATCTCGCGGAGATCCACGACGTGGCCATCAAGGCAGCGCTCAAGGATCAGGAGCGGGCAGGCATCGACGTGGTCTCCGATGGCGAGCTGCGCCGCGACAACGACGTGGACTACTTCCTGGCGCGCATGCCCGGCGTCGAGATTCCGCACCGCGCGAAGGACTTCTACTACGACTACTACGAGGCGCGGGTCACGCACCCGCTGCCCGAACTGGACCCGGCCGGCCCGCCGCCGTTGGGACTGCTCGACGACTTCTTGTTCACCAGGCAGTACACCGACCGGCCGATCAAGTTCTCGCTGACGGGGCCGTTCTCGCTCTCGCGGCGCGTGCGCAACGAGTGCTACGGCGACGAGGCCGAGCTGGTGCTGGCCTTCGCCCGCACGCTGAATCGCGAGGCCCGCGCCCTCGCCGCGGCGGGCGTTGCGGTCTTGCAGGTCGATGAGCCGTTTTTGGCGGGGTATCGCGATCGCGCCGGCCTGGCCGTGCAGGCGCTAAACGTCGTCTTCGAGGGCGTCGATCCGCGTACCACACTGCGCGCGGTGCATGTTTGCTACGGCAACCGCTACGCCAGGCCGCTCTGGGAAGGACAGTACGACTTTCTCTTCCCGGCGATTCTGGACGCGCACGTCGACCAGGTCGTGCTGGAGTTCGCGCGCAAGGGCTACGACGATCTGGAGCTGTTCCGGCGGTACCCGGACACATCCTTCACGCTCGGTCTGGGCGTGATCGACGTGAAGAGCCACGAGGTTGAGACGCCGGAGCTGATCGCGGCGCGCGTGCGGCGGGCGCTGCAGGTGCTGCCGCCGCAGCGGTTGATGGTGAACCCGGACTGCGGGCTCCGCCACCTCCCGTCCGACGTGGCGCGGGCCAAGCTCCAGGCGCTGACGGTCGGCACCGCGTTGGTGCGGCGCGAGCTGCCGGGCGATGGCTGAGCGCGGCGCCGTCGGCCCTCACCCCCGTCCCCTTGCCCAATCCTGGGCGAGGGGCGATCGTGCGGAGCACGGCTCGGACGGCGTCGGGTTAACCGTACCGGCCACGGAACGCACTACGCCGGATCGTCTCCTTCCCTCCAGGATTGGGGGAAGGAGAAAAGAGAGGATGAGGGCCGGCCGGCTCAGGCCGCGTCGCAGCCGTGGAGGATCTTCAGCGCGACTCTCGCCTGCAGCCGGTCCTCCGCCTCTGCGAGATCGAGCCCAGAGATCGCTTCGATGCGCTGCAGGCGGTAGCTTGCGGTGTTGACGTGAATCGTCAGGGCGCGAGCGGTCGCCTGTACGGCGCTGTTGTGCGCCAGGTAGGTCGCCAACGTGCGCACGAGCTCGGTATGGTGCTTGCGGTCGTAGGTTAACAGTGAGCCGAGCACCTGCTCGACGTACGCATCCAGCTCGGCGTGATCGGTGACCTGGAACAGCAGCCGGTAGAGGCCGAGCGCACCGAACTCGACGACTTCGCCGCGCCGGCCGAAGCGCTGGCCGATCTCAATCGCGCGGCGCGCCTGCCGGTAGCTGCGGGTGACTTCTACGGGAGACTGGCAGATGCCGCCGATGCCCACCGTCACAGGCCGGCCCGGCTCGATCGAAACGGCGTGCAGCACGAGCGCCCGCGCAAGATCGCTCACGCCTGGCTGCGTGTCCTCGGGCAGCAGCACGACCAGCCCCTCGTCGCGCTCGGCCACGATTGCGCCGGCCGCACGTTCGCCGGCCAGGCTTGCCAGGCTCGCGAGCAGCCGCTTGCGCCGCGCCGCGGCCCAGACGGCCTCGCCCGCGTCGTTCTGCTGCGTGAGCGCGGGTTCGTCTAACGCGGCGAACACGGCGCGATAGGGCCGGGACTCATCGTAGCCAAGCCGGTGTGCCCGCTCGCGCGCCGCCTCCGCGCCCGCCACCTCGCCGAGCAGCAAACTATCGAGCAACTCGTCGCGCAGCTGTGCGGAAACCGCGACTTCGTGCTGAGTGCGCGCCAGCGCCAGTGCACAGACCCCGGCGGCATGGCCGGCGAGCAGCAAGGCAGCCTCGTCGCCGCCCGCTTCGCCGGCGCTGTCCCCGGCAGCGTCGATGATCGCCAGGTAGCCCAGCGGCAGCTCGTTGCCGAGAATCGGCGCCAACACGCAGGCGAACGGCAGGCCGTAGTCCGGCGCCGGCGGCACGCGCAACGGCCGTCGCTCCGCCGCGATGATCCGCAGCATGCGCTCGACCGAGGCATCGCGCAGATCGAACAGGCAGGCGCCCACTACGGCCAGTGCCGCGGCCGTCGAGCCATCGGGCACGTGCTGCACCATCGTGCACAGCAGCGGGTCGAGCAGCAACACGGGGCGGTTCAGCAGGTTGGCCAGCTCCGCGGTGATGCTCTCGAGCCCTTCCCCGCAGAGAACCAGGCTGTCGAGGCGATCGTGGATGCCCACCACCAGCCGCAGCAGCGCATTCTCCGCCTGCACGGCGCGCAGCATCGCGTGCAGGCGCGGCGACACGTCCGCTCGACCGGCTGCGCCGGTCGTCCCTGGCCGGCCCTCGCGGCCGTTCCCTGTCGCGGCATTGAGAGCGGCCGAACGTTCACGTACCAGATTGGTCACCACGTTCTCGCCCTTTCTCCCGTCGCCCGGCGCGCAAGTCTGCGCATGGCCGGACGCCCCTTTCCCGACGGGGCTCAGGAAGGTATCGTGCGCATCAGTGCGGGTCCGGAGCGCGCCTTCGCAGCGTGAACTGGCTGCTGGCTCCAGATATCGCGCGCGGTATCGGCCACCAATTGCAGTTTCCTGCGCTGGTCCTCCTCGCTGAGCAGACCGCGGGCGGCGGCGCGGGCAAAGCCGCACTGCGTGCTGACGGCGAGTTGATCCAGCGGGAGGTACAGAGCCGCTTCTTCGATGCGGCTGCGCAGATTCTCCGCAGTCTCAAGCCAGCTCTGGCGGGAGGAAACCAGACCGAGCACGGCGGTCTTCTCCGGCGGCAGGGAACGCAGCGGCGAAAAGCTGCCGGAGCGTTCGCAGTCGTAGTCCAGCAGAAAGCGGTCGACGTGCAGCGACCCAAATACCTGCTCGGCTATGTTCTCGTAGCCGGCGATCCCGCCCCAGGCGCTGCGCGCGTTGCGCCGGCAGAGATGCATGGCCAGCGTCACCCGATCGCGCGGCAGGGCGTCGTAGCAGGCGTTCTCCGCAGCGATTGCACGCTCCAGCGCACCCGTTGGCTCCTGTCCCATCAGGCGCAGCCGGCCGCGCCAGCTCTCACCCACGAAGCCGGAGAAGCCCTCGTCGAGCTGAATGCAGGCGACGCCGTCGTCGACCAGCGCCCGCATCTCCGCGCGGATGATCGGCACCAGGTCGTCAAGCAGATCCTCGGGCGTGGGATAGGCGCGTTCCGACACACCGGGCCGGTAGAGCGCATTCATCGCCGCCACCGGGCTCGGCAGCGTGACCTTGATCGGGCCAGGCGCGTGCTGTTTGAGGTACGCCGCTTCGACAGCGGTCAGCCGGTAGAGCCGGTGCAACGCATGGCCAACCACCTGTCCGGGCGAATCCCACTGATCCGAAGAGCTGTTCAGAGTTGCCCCACCGCGCGGTGGCGGGGCAGTGACGAAGCCGTCCACGGCGTCCGTGAGCACGGAGTAGAGCGACGCGCGACGCAGCTCGCCGTCGGTGAAGATCTCCATGCCGGCGGCGCGTTGCAGCGTCAGCGCCGCGTCGATCGCACGATCTTCCTCGGCGCGCAGCGCGGCGAGCGTCGTTTCGCGGGCGCGGTACGCCGCGCGGGCGCGCAGCAGCGCCGGCGAGGGGAGAAGGCTGCCGACCTGGTCCGCCCGATACTGCTGGGCCATTGGCTGTCCTCGAAGGTTTGGCGGGCGTACAGACCCGTCTGCTGATCGCGGGCTGGAACCGGACCACGCGATGCCTGTGTCATACTCCAATCGCGCAGAAAACGCAACATGCGGATATCATCCTGTTAAGCTACTTCCGGCGAAGCGGCCCGCGCGACCGGCGCCGGCGCGGGATCGACGCACTTTTGCGGAGCCGCTACCATCTTGGTCATGAATCGTGATCAGGTAGACGCCATCATGCACGCCTGGCAGCGGGAGCGGCGGGACCTCGACTGGTCCCACCAGGAGGCCTACTTCCGCATCGCCCGCATCGACCACCTGGCGAAACAGGCGCTCGACCGTTGCAGCCGCGCCAACGGTCTGGATGAGGGTCAGTACGGCGTGCTGGCCGCGCTGCGCCGCGCCGGGGCGCCGTACCGGCTCACACCCACCGAGCTTTCGCGCACCACGTTTTGCACCTCGGGGGCGATGACGAAGCGTATCGACCGCCTGGAGCGCGCCGCGCTGGTCGCGCGCACTCCCGACGAGTCCGATCGCCGCGGCATCCTCGTCGAACTGACCGGGCGCGGTCTTGAAGTCGTGGACGCGGCAACCACGGCGGCCGTGGCGGCAACCTACGAGATGATGGGCAAGCTGACCGACGCCGAGCGCGAAACGGTCTGCGCGATCCTGCGCCTGCTGGAGCGGCGGCTCGAGGGCGAGCAGCCCTCGGCTTAGAACTTAGAACAGGGCGATCGGGTTGATCGGACAGCCGGTGCCGCGCTCCAGGCGCAGCGGTGCGAGCGTCAGCAGAAACTCGTAGCGGCGGCGCTCGGCGCAGGCGCGGGCCACGTCTTCGAGCTGGGCGTTGTCGATCAGGTGCACGCCCATCGCCACGATCGTGCAGACGTGTACCGGCAGCCCCGCCAGCCGGCCCCTGCCCTCGACGCGGCTGGGCATCACGTCGCTGATGCCGTCGCAGCCGAGCACGGCCACGCGCCGCTCGTGGATCCAGGGCATGCAGGTCACGTGCAGCCCCGCCAGCGTCTCGCGTCCGTTCCAGTGCCCCACGCGCTGCTTGCGCAGGTGCCGCCCGGTGCGCACGAGCAGGATGTCGCCCTCACGTACCTGCACGCCGCATTTCGCCTCGGCCGCCTCCAGATCCTGCGGATAGATCGCGTCGCCCGGTTCCAGAAAGTCCACGCCCTGCGCCGCGGGCACGTCCAGCAGCACGCCGCGCGAGACGATGCCGTGCTCACCGCTGGTGATCGCGTTCTTCAGTGCCCCGCCGGAGGTAACCTGCGCCTGCGGGTAGCCGTTGTACATCTTGCCGTCGTGGAAGATGTGGCAGAGCGCGTCGAGGTGCGTATGCGCCATGCCGTGCGTGGCGATGGCGAAGTAGTCGGCCGAGCCCGTGGCGTTCTCGATGTCGCCGCCGCGCACCATGAAGTGCTGTACCGGGCTGGCGTTCTCGTCCGACGGCGTCGTGTTGAGCGTCAGTGCGCAGCTCACGGCGATGCCGTCGCGCACGGTCGCCGCCGCTTTGCGCACATCGGCCGTGATGTAGTTCAGGGCGCCGCGCTGGTCGTCTTCGCCCCAGCGCCCCCAGTTCTTCACCTGGTCGAAGATCTGTTGCACATCCGCGATCGTCGTGGTTTGCGTGGTCATCGGCTGCCTCCTGTGCCTCGCCTGCAAGGCGCAGCATAGCGCGTTGCGACGTGGCCGGCAGCAGCGAGTTCCGGGCAAGCCGCGGCCGCCGGCGGGCCGGCAGCGGAGTGTGCGCCGATCGGCTACAGTTGTTCCGCGGGCGCCGGGCTGAAACGGTTCGCCTCGGGCGCGGACGGCAGGAGGACGCGATCGTGGTTACGCAGGCAGAGCCATTTGTCGGGCAGGTGCTGGCGCCGCGCGACTTCACCATTTCCGAGCCGCTGGTCGCGGACTATCTGGCCGGGCTTGGCATCGCGCCGCGGGCGGAGCTGCCGCTGATGCTGGCGAACGGCGCCGATATCGGCGGCCGGCTGCTCTTCTCGCAGCAGCGCGGCCACCTGTGGCTGCGGCAGGAGTGGGAGTTTTTCGAGCCGTTGGAGCGCGGGGCGACTTATCGCGCGGAAGGCCGGGTGCTCGAGATCTACCCGCGCCGAGAGCGCACGATTCTGCTGACCGAAACGGTGCTGCGCACGGCCGACGGCGCCCGCGTCGTCTCGGTGCAGCGCCACCACCAGAGCTTCCTGCTGTCTGAGCCGGGCGAAGTCCGCCTGCGCGATCCGCAGGAGAAAGAGGGCGCCCGCAGCTTCGAGCGGCCGGCGGGCCGCGACCTGGGCGCGATCGAGACGACCGTCACGCTCGCGATGTGCGGCCGCTTCTTCCACGGCACGGCGAACTACCACTCCGACGCCGAACGCTCGCGCGCGCTGGGCTTCCGTGACGTGGTGGTCGGCGGCCGTATGACGATGGGCTACGCGGGCGAGCTGCTGGACCGGGCGCTGGGCGAACGCTGGGCGCGCGGCGGGCGGCTGCTGGTGAAGTTCACCAACGTGCTCTGGCCCGAAGAGCCGATCCGCGTCCGCGCCGTCGCCACCGGCCCCTGCGTCGATGCGCCCGAACGCGAAGGCGTCTTCGCCTGGGTCGAGAAGACAGACGGGACCATGATTCTTGTCGCCGAGGGCAGCATGGCACGGTGAGTCCTCATTCTCGTGGCACCTCTTTTGGATCTCGGTCGGTTGCTTGATCGGAAGTGTGGAATGACTGGAGACCGGGGGTGAGGTCACGCCGTGTCGGAACGCGCGACTTTGTCAGACCTTACTGAAACAGGTCTGCTGCTGTAAGCTCCGCCCCGACTCCGCCGATCGGTACGTCGGTCCGGTTGATGGTGATCTGCATCATCAAGGCGACGGCGACGGCTCGGCGCCGATCACTTCATCGCCCGAATACGTATGGTATTCGAGGAACAGCGGGCGAGTGCGGAAGTACTCCGCGACCGACATCTCCGCCTCAAAACGCACGATCGGTTCCTCGATACGCACGACATTCGCGTCAACGGCAGTGAGAATTGTGTGCGAGATCTGGTCAATCGCCCGCGTCTGAGGCTCGGTGATGCCGGCGCCGTCGTTGCGTGCCATGAGATAGACATACAGGTGAAACGGCGGCAACTCGGTGGTCGGCTCGGTGATGCGTATCTCGTGGATCGCCTTGGAGAACAGCGCCATCGTTCCCGGATCATTGCGCTCGATTGCCTCCAGCGCATCCGATACCGGCCGCTGGCAGAGGTCCACGAGCGGATCGGGCAGGGCGGGCCGGTCGTAGCGGCGGCCAAGCCAGCGCACAAAACGCTGGAAGCGGATGCCATCCGCTGGCCACGGTGATGGAGTAAGTCGCGCCAGCGCTTCCTTCTCGATCGCCAGCCGGTACCTGGCTGCTGCGACCAAATTCGCATCTGGATCGACGACGAACCACCGTGCGCTGTTGCGGTCCAATCGCCGCGCCCGCTCGGCGCTTGTCCGCGAGCAGATCATCGCTTCGACAAACTGCTCATCCACCGAAACGATGTCGCAGTCCTGTGTGATGATGACCAACGACTCGTTGCTCTTGAGATTTCGCCGATGGACGCTTACTTCACCCGTGCCGGGTTGCAGGCGATTCGATGCGAAGGCAAGCGTGCTAGCCGAGAAGAGGCTGCCCTGTCGCCAGCCGACGGCCCACAGGCGGGCGCCGACCGGCTGGTTCGCTGCCTCAGCATCGGAAGCCACGAGGGCGTTACTCCACCCATCCTTCATCGGCGGGTTCATTGCAGTCGAGTGTGTGCAGATCCTCCGAGTTTCCCACCCGCTCGGTCGGATACGCTTCGATCCGGGACTCACGACCGATCTGCATCGAGGGCGGCGTCGGTTCCCTTAGCACCGTGGGTAGCGACGAAACCCGCGGGGACATGGGCGCCATCGCCAACAAACGCGCGCGGTCGATCTCTCTAGCTGCAAGTACGTCCTTCGGTGTTCTCCCGTCGGCGCCCCGAGGTGTCAGAAGCCAGAGGCGCATCGTCTCCGGCGTTGGGTGGTGACGTGCGGCGCGCGCAAGTACATCGCGCACAGCAAGGAGGCGGCTCAGATTGGTATCGCTGATTGGCTCTCCTCGTAGCCAGTTTTGGACCGTCTGTCGCGAAACACCGAGCAAGTAGGCGATCTGCTCATTCGATAGCGCCGTACGCGCCTGCATAAAGGCCAATGCGTCTCGTGCCGGTGATGGCGCTTCGCGCGCCTGCCCCCCGCCCCACTCGATGGCGAAGGCGAGCCTGCCGGGCGTCAGAACGAAGCACCACCCCTGATGGCCACCGGCATACCCGGCAGGCGATGTCGGCAGGTCGTTGAAGTAGCGCGCCACGATATCGGGCTGTGCGCCGAAAGGCCACACCTGGCTAAGCTGCTTCCCTCCGGTGCCGACATCGTCCCTCAGCAGAGCAGCGGTGCTAGGCATCGTCACGCCCCCCCATAGACTTCGTATAGGTATCGGTGAGCGACCAGCGAAACAACGCCTCGATCGCATCGTGAAACTCGACGACAGAACTGCAAATGCCCTCCGGCTGCATCAGTAAGGTATCCGGGATCTCAAACGTCTGGAAGGCGTCGATATCCAGGAGGTAGAACTCACCCTGCGGAACCGATTCACCGCGCGCAGGTTCGACGGTACTGCCTTGCAAGAGGCCATGGCGTACATGCACGGCCCGGTTCTCAGAGAACTGAAGTTGTAACTCCTGAATCGAAAGGCGTGCTCGCTTTGCAAGTGAAGGCACGGCTAGAGGACCGCGTATTTCGTTCTTCACGGCGTCAAGTGGCACCATGCTGTCGGGCCGGATCTCGTTGATATATCGCAGACCGAGGCGCAGGCCAGCGGACGGCTGAATGTGTTGGACCAGCGCGTCAAGCAGCCGGCGCAGGCGCCCCAGGAAGTTTTCGAAGTGGAGATACCTGCGAGCCTCGATGGCAAGGGCATCCTCTGCCAGTGTCACCGTCCATAGCCCGCTTCGGTCCACGAACGTCCATGCCTGCGATTGCGATAGAGAGCCGCCGGCGGCTCCGCTTTCAGATCCCGCGCCAAGTTCTGCTCTCACCTGCAGCGTACGCGAAAGGATCGGGTACTCCTCACGAATCGCCTGCTGAAACGGGGCAACGTACGCCGGGATCGTGACGCTCAGGATGGACGCGAACTTCAGTTGGCAGACGGTCAGGATCAGCGGTGGATTGCCGAACACGACGCGCTCGGGTAATGGCAGACCGAGTTCGTCGGCGAGCGCCACTGACTTCCTCCCCTGCCCGGTTGGATAATCGGTGTACTTTACTATTAACTTTACACCATGCTCGTTCGCCGGATGCGGAGCAGCGCGGCGCCGGTGCAACAGCCCTCAATCATCGTATTCCGGCAGACGAGCACTGTAATGATTGAGCTGCAGGATTCGGAGGTTAGGTGGCCATCGCACATCGGCCGCGAGCAGCCGAAAGTTAGGGCGAAGGTACAGGTCTGAATGGCGCTACGTGGCGCCTGCCGCAATGCATATCAATGGCTGAAGTCACGCATCACCGCCCGCGCAGGCGCGGGTCGAGGGCGTCGCGCAGGCCGTCGCCGAACAGGTTGATCGCGAAGACCGTGACGGCGATGGCGATGCCGGGCGCCAGCGCCAGCCAGGGCGCCTGCTCCATGTACGACTGCGCCCCCGTGTTCAGCATGTTGCCCCAGGTCGCGGTCGGCTCGTGTACGCTCAGGCCGAGAAAGCCCAGCGCCGCCTCGATGATGATCACCGAGCCGACCGTGATCGAGGCGATCACGATCACCGGCGCGACGACGTTGGGCAGCACGTGCCGCCAGACCACGCGCGAGGGGGGTACGCCCAGCGCCTGCGCCGCCTCGACGTAGGTCATCGCCTTCACGCTCAGTACGGCGCCGCGCACGATCCGCGCCGAGCCGGGCGTCACGAACACGGCGATGGCGATGATCACGTTGCGCAGGTTCGGGCTCAGCGTCGTCGCCAGCACCATCAGCAGGATGATCGGCGGCAAGGCCATGATCGCGTCCATGCAGCGCTGAATCACCTGGTCGAACAGCCCGCCGGCGTAGCCGCTGATCACGCCGAAGAGCACGCCGAAGCCCACACCCAGTGCCGTCGCGCCCAGTCCCGCCGCCAGCGAGACGCGCGCCCCGTAGATCACGCGCGTCAGCACGTCGCGGCCGAGCTGGTCGCCGCCGAACAGGTGGCGGCTGCTCGGGTGCGCCAGGCGGTCGCGCAGGAAGACGGTGTTCGGCCCGTACGGCGCAAACACCGGCGCCAGCACGGCCACGAGGCAGACCGCAAGCAGCACGAGCGCCGCGCCCGCGGCCACCGGCTTGTGCCGCGCGAAGCCCAGCAGCCCGCCGACGAGGCGCGGCGGCGCGGCCCGCGGCGCAAGAACCAGTTCTTCGGCGATGGCGGCCATCGGCTGTGTCCCTTCTGCCGTCACGCGTAGCGGATGCGCGGATCGATCACGCCGTAGGAGAGGTCGATCAGCAGGTTGATCAACACGACGATCGCGCCGGCTACTAGGGCGCAGCCCTCCACCTGCGTGTAGTCGCGCTGCAAGATCGAGGTATAGGTGAGCTGGCCCATGCCCGGCAGCACGAACAGCACTTCGAGAATCAGCGCCCCGCTGAAGACGAACGCCGCCTGGTTGCCGACCAGCGTCACCACCGGAATCAGCGCGTTGCGCAGCACATGGCGGCTGACGACGACATGCCCCGAAAGCCCCTTCGCCCGCGCCGTGCGCGTGTAGTCCTCACGCTGCGCCTCTAGCACGGTCGATCGCGTCATGCGCATGATGCTGGCCGAGAGGCCGTAGCCTAGCACCAGCACCGGAATCCAGATCAGCTTCAGGTTGGCGATCGGGTCATGCAGCACGCCGACGTAGCCGCGCGGCGGGCTGTAGCCCAGGTAGCGCGTGCCGTAGACGATCACCACCAGCCCGATCCAGAAGCCCGGCAGCGAGAGGCCGAGGAAGGAGATCACCCGCACGAGATAGTCGAGCGGCCTGTCTTGATAGACAGCGCTGAGGATGCCGAGCGGCACGCCGATCGCGAGCGCCGCCGCCATGCCGAGCACGCCCAGCTCCAGCGTGATCGGCAGCGCATCGCCGATGCGGGTGCTCACTTTCTGCCCGTCGAAGATCAGCGAGGTGCCCATGCTGCCGTCGAAGATGTGCCCGACCCAGTGCGCGTACTGCACCGGCAGCGGCTGGTCAATGCCCATCTGGTGGCGCAGCGCATCCATGCGGTCCTGCGGGATGCGGCCGGTAGCCCCCAGCTTGACGATCAGGGCGTCGCCGGGCAGCAGGTGCATCATGATGAACACGGCCACACTGACCAGCATGATCACGATCGCGGCCGCGCCCAGCCGCCGCAGCGCGTAGGTGCGCATCACCCGTTCCTTCTGCTTGCCCCTCGCTGATCCGCAGCGGCCAGGGCGTATCTAATAAACCGATCGGCGGCCGTCGCCCGCACCAGGTTGCTGGTTTTGGCAATCCGTCCACGCGTAGCGAGTGGGGCAGGAAGTCCCTTGGTCGACCACGGAACGGCCTTCGACCATTTATCGGACACGCTCTAGCCTCGAGTTCCGCCATTATCCTCGTGGCGAGGCGGTCTCCGCTACACCACACCCAACTCGGCAGTGCGTTTCAGCCGGACCAGGGCGTCCTCCGGGTCGCGTTGCATGGACCTGCCGAACAAGCGCTCGAGCACCCAGCCCCGCCACCCGGGCGGGAGGACAAAGTTTCAGGTGAACTGGACCCGCGTGTGGCCGTCCGCAAGGCGGGCCAGCGTAATGTGCTCCTCATTGCGGATGCCAAGCGGCGTCGCAATGTCCAGGCCAAGCCCCTGGCGGTCTGCCGCGACGCTGGTCACGGTCATGGTCACCGGCCACTGCCTGCCAACCGCGGTCGTCGAAAAGCGCCAGCGCTGACCGACGTGGGCCGGCCCATCCGGCGCCGCTGCCTCGAAGCGGGCACCCGACCAGCCACTCCAGTTGCGTGGATCGATCACGAGGGACCACACCCGCTCGACGGGGGCAGCAATGATCGTTACGGGGCAGGCAGTTACCGGCATGCGAGGCCTCCCATCCTCTACGATCTGGTCCTGCTGTGGTTCGCTGCCCAACAGGTGAGCGGCCAGCAGCTGGCCTGGATAGTTCGACCCTGGTATCGCCGCAAGATGGCGCCGTCCTTCCTCGATATGCTCACGGCGCTGCGACAGGCTGGGTGACAGGCGGCTATTGCTGTGGCAGCGTCGCCATCAGGAGCGCCGCAAAAAATCCGGCGCAGCCATCCAATCCCACCGAAGAAGGGCCGCCTAATGGCGGAAGTCGAGTCTAGCTCGAGCGCCAGGCGAGGTCCATACCGCAGGAGCCCCAGCCGACCGGGTTCCACGCCGCCTCCGTGTCCACCAGGTTGAACAGGTTCGGCTTGCGCAGGTTGATCTTGTAGGGCGTGATCGTCCACAGCCGCGTGACCTGGTCCAGGTCGTAGTTCATGATGTCCATCAGGATCTTCTTGCGCGCCTCGATGTCCATCGTCTGCCGCTGCTTCACCGCCCAGTCGTCAATCTGCGGGTCGTTGACGTGGAAGTAGTTGCGTGGCGACTTCGAATAGAGCGCGTGGTAGGCGAAGGCGTCCGGATCCCAGCCGGGGCCGATCAGGCCGGTGCCGGCCAGGTGGTTATAGTTGCCGCTGTAATACTCTTTCTGCCACTGCGCCGGGTCGCGCGGGGCGTTGATGTTGGTCTTGATCCCCGCCGCCGTCCACATACCGGCGATCGCGTTCCAGACGTCGTAGTTCAGGCCGGCGAACTGCGTCAGCAAAAAGTCGAACTGCACGTCCTTGGCGCCGGCCGCGTCCAGTAGCTGCTTCGCCTGCTGCGGGTCGGTCTTGCTCCACTGGCCGAGCTGGTTCGCCTCCCAGGGCCACTCCTGGCCGAAGTAGGTCCAGTCCTGGCCGTAGCCCAGGCCGGCCATGCCGTTGGCCAGACTGGCGATGATCTGGTTGCGGTCGATCAAGAGCGAGAGGGCGCGGCGCACGCGCGGGTCGCTCAGCGGCGGCTTGTCGATACGCATGGCGATGAACGGCTGGAAGCTGGGCGGCGGCGTTGTCACCTGCGTCACCGAGTCGGCGTTCGACTTGATCACGTTCACCCAGTCATTGAAGGTCTGCGGCCAGACATGCTCGAACTGGCCCGAGCGGAAGGCCGCGATCGACTGCGCCGGGTCGGCGTAATAGGTCGTGTCGAGCGCATCGAGATAGGGCAACTGCTTGTTGGTGCGCGGATCGACGCGGAAGTAGGCGGGGTTCTTCTTAAACTTGTAACCGCCGAGGTTTTGCGCCGAATCGAACAGGAAGCCGCCCGTGCCGATCGGCATTTTGGCGAGGCCGTCGGAGGACTGGTGTTGCTCCTTCGAGAAGACCCAGTGGAAAGGGATCGCGTAGGTGCCGACGAAGTAGGCGGCGGGCGCCTTCATCTTGAAGGAGACGGTGTAGTCGTCGATCGCCTGCACACTGTCGAGATCCTGGAAGGTCGGCGTCTGCGCCGGCGCCTTCTGGTAGGCCTGTGTGCAGTAGATCACGTCGTCGGCCTTGAACTCGCGGCCCAGCACCGGCGCCACATTCTGGAACTTGACGCCCTTGCGCAGGTGGAAGACGAAGGTCTGCGGGTCGGGCTGCTCGGGCATCGCCTCGGCCAGCACCGGCTCGACCTCCATGAAGTTCGGGTTCTTCACGAAGTCGTTGATCGCGAACTGGATGAGCTGGTTGTTGGCGAACATATAGGAGGAGAGCAGCGAGCCGGCCGGACTGGTCGGATCCCAGGTGGGCGGCGTCTGGCTGGCGAAGTGCAGCGTGCCGCCGGCCACCGGCCCGTTCTTCTGGCCGGGCAGGTTCTTGAGCAGCGAGCCGGCATAGGTCGTGCGCATCTGCTCCAGCGTCAGCTTGGAAGGGTCTTTCGGCGGCGCCTGGTTCGCGCTGGAGGGCGCCGAAGTCGCCGCCGCGCCGCTCGCGCCGGAAGACGATGGCGCCGCGCTGTTCGCGGGCTTCGCGTTGTTGTTCTTGCTGCTGCCGCCGCAGGCAGCGAGCAGCGCCCCTGCTCCCAGCGCCCCCATCCCCGCCAGCGTCGCGCGGCGCGAGGCTGTGACGCGCGACCAGTATCCGGAGTAGCCGTCCTGACTCATCGTCTCTGCCCTTTCCTCCGGCGCGTCCGGGCGGCCCGAGCCGTCCCCGCGCGCCTGAACTGCCGAACGTGACGCTGCCCGATCCGGCGCAGCGGCGCGGA
>CALFMN010000041.1 GCA_937879875.1 uncultured Chloroflexota bacterium
GTCATCGGTCAGGCGAACGACCCACCGGTGTCAAGCATCATCTGACGAGGTGTCCTCCGCTGCATGCGTGCGGCAAGCATAGCCCGCCGGATCGACGCAGGCTAGCCTGAGGGGTAGCTGGCAACATGGTGACTGCAGGTTAACGATTGAACGCTTACCATCGCCGGCGCCCGCGCTTATGCTGATCGCAGGCACGAACAGCGTGCTCCGAGGGTGTCAGCGAGAACGTTTATGCCGTCCGCCGCCCGAATTCGCCGCTCCAGCCGTCTCGCCTCGCTGGTGATCGCGCTGCTGGTCCTGAGCGCCTGCAGCTCGCACGGCGGGTCTCGGCGCGCAACGCCGCGCCCAGCGACGCGGTCACAGCCGCTGGCGGCTCGGCAAGCCGGCCTGAATCCCTCGCCGCCGCAGCAACCGTCAGACCCGCCGCTCCTCGTTGCAACAAAGCCCGATCTGCCGCCGCAGGATGCACCGCTGGCGGCCGCCAACGTGCAGGTGCCCGCTGCGCTCAGCGGCACGTTTCCGGCCGGCCGCATGCTGAACCTGCCGGCCGGCTTTCAGGCAAGCGTCTATGCGCTGCCGGGTGGCGGGCCGCGCTTCATGGCGCTGAGCCCGGACGGCCATGTCTTCGCGGCGTTGATGAGCCGCGGCCAGGTGGTCGAGCTCGTGGACGACGGCAGCGGCGCCTTCGCTGCCGTGCAGCCGGTGATCGACGGGCTGAACGAGCCGAGCAGCCTGAGCTTCTTCGGCGGCTATCTCTACGTGGGCGAGACGAATCAGATCGACCGCTACCCCTATCAGGACGGCGGCGTGGACACGGGCCAGAAGCAGGTGGTGGTGCCGCATCTGCCGACCGGGGGGCACGCCACGCGCACGGTCGGCTTCGGTCCGGATGGCCTGCTGTATGTCGCGGTCGGCTCGTCCTGCAACGTCTGCGTCGAGCAGAACCCGCTGCGCGCCGCAATCACGGTCTACCAGCCGGACGGCAGCGATGGTCAGACGTATGCCGTCGGCCTGCGCAACGCCGTCGGCTTCACCTGGCAACCCGGTACGGGCGACATGTGGGCGACGGTGAACGGCCGCGACAACATCGGCGACGACATGGGCCTGAGCGGCGCGCAGGCGACCCAGGTGACCGACGACCTGCCGCCGGACTACGTCACGCGCATCAGCGACGGCGGCAACTACGGCTGGCCGGGCTGCTACGGCGACCATCAACTCGACCCGAAGTTCGGCGATGCGGCCTTCTGCGCCACGACGCTGGCGCCCAGCGTTGAGATTCAGGCGCATTCGGCGCCGCTCGGGCTGGCGTTCTATGCGGGCTCCGCCTTTCCGCAGCAGTATCAGGGAGACCTCTTCGTGGCGCTGCACGGCTCGTGGAATCGATCGGTGCCGACCGGCTACAAGGTCGTACGCGTGCACTTTGAGAACGGACAGCCAGTCGCCGTGTTCGACTTCGCTGCAGGGTTTTACGCGGGCGGCCAGGCGTGGGCACGGCCGGTCGGCATCCTCGGCCTGCCGGACGGCTCGCTGCTCGTCAGCAACGACGAGGGCGGCGCGATCCTGCGCATCAGCTACGGCGGCAACTGAACGAGGGCGCGGCGGACGGGTCCACGTGCCGCCCGCTCACCGGCAAAACGCGTACCTTCGCGATTTCCTTCACGAACCGCTTGACAGGCGATCCAGCTAAGTGTAGATTGCACATAGATGAGAGCTGGGGCGCCGGACAGGAGCCGCGTCGCGGGGCCATCCCACCAGCGCAAGCTACACGTCGTAAGGAGGGGAGTCATCATGGCAACCGCACAGCAGGCCCAGGCCGAGAAGAGCCCGGCGCAGGCGCTGGTCGAGGCCAACGCCGCCGTTTTCAATACCGTGGTCGAGGCCGGCTACAAAGCGCAGACGCGCTCGCTCAACGTGGCGCGCGTCTTGATCGAGGCGTTCAACCGCCAGCAGCAGAACGGCCGCCGCTATGTCGAGCAGCTCGCCAACCCGGCGACGCCGTGGTTCTCGCCCGAGCGCTACAACGCCTACATGAGCGTGCTGGTCGAAAACCAGAACGAGGCGCTGCGCGTCGGCCGCGAGTGGATCGACGAGCTGAACGCCGCGGCCGCGGAGAGCCGGCAGACGCTCGAGACGCTGGCCAAGCAGGCCGGCACGGTGCGCGAGGCGCAGCAGGCGATCTGGGGCGAGGGCTTCGCGGCCGTGCGCAACTACGCCGGCAACTTCCGCCCTGCAGCCGCCACCGCTTAGACCGCGCGGTACACGGCCACAACTAACCCCCGGTCGAATCGGCCGGGGGTTTTTGCATTGTGCGCGACGCAGTGTCCCGGCGAGGCGCTGCGGAAACCGCACCACCAGGACGCTTTCCGCCAAGATCCAGGCGCGTTATGTTGCAATCAGGCGGAAAAGTAATTAGACTGATACCGATCCTCGGGACGCTATTCATGGTTCCGGGCGGGCGCCATCGGGCTGCGCCGCTCGCCACCTCGGGCGTCTCATTCGGCTGCGACCCCGAAGTAGCCACGCGGAGTATGCGAGGGCTGCCTGGCGCAGACCGCGGGTGCGCCGGCCCACGCCTTCGTTTGAGAGGGAGGGGCTTTATGGAAGGCCTGGAACTGCCCGTCGAGCCAATCTGCGCACACCACTGGCAGATTGATCCGCCGGCCGGCAGCAGCAGCCACGCCGTCTGCCGCAAGTGCGGCGAGGAGCGAGACTTCCGCAACAGTGAGGTCGAGCACCCTTACCGCCTGCAACGGGGCAGACGCGCCTGATCACCCCGGCAATCCCGCAAGACACGCAACGAGGAGAGCCGCAGTGCTCTCCTCGCGTCTTGCCCCGCTGCCATGCTCTGCCAGGGCGCCGATCGTCGTCCCGCCTCGTTCACGACGGGCCGCTCACGCCGACGCCGCCCAGGTAGGCCGCCACGATGCGCTCGTCATGGGCCAGCTCGGCCCCGGTGCCTTCCAGCACGACTTGACCCGTTTCGACCACGTACACGCGATCGCTCAGGGCCAATGCCTTGCGCGCGTTCTGCTCCACCAGCAGAATCGTCCGGCCTTCCTCGTGGATCTCGCGCAGGATGCCGAAGATATAGTTCACCAGTTGCGGCGCCAGCCCCATGCTCGGCTCGTCCAGCAGCAGTAATGCCGGACGCGCCAGCAACCCGCGCGCGATCGCCAACATCTGCTGCTCACCGCCGGAGAGCGTGCCCGCCGGCGCATCGCGCCGGGCCGCCAGGATGGGAAAGCGGTCGAGCAGTTGGCCGATCTCGGCGTTGAGCGCAGCCCGGTCGCGGCGTCGGTAGCCGCCCAACTCCAGGTTCTCCAACACCGTCATCTGCGCCAGGATCTGCCGCCCCTCCGGTACCAGCACCACGCCCATGCCCACCAGATCACTGGCGGAACGCCGGGTCACGTCCTCACCGCGGTAGCGCACGACGCCGGCACGCGGCTGCACGAGTCCCATGATCGCGGACAGCGTCGAGGTCTTGCCCGCGCCGTTCGCGCCCACGAGGCTCACCAGCGCGCCTTCCTCCACGCGCAGGTTGACGTTGCGCACCGCCTGCACGCGGCCGTAGCTGACCGCGAGCCCCTCGACCTCGAGCAGCGGCGGCATCAGCGTGCCTCCGTCTCGGCGCCCGGCCGCGGCGCCTCGCCCTGGGCCGGCGCCGGCTCGATCAGGCTGCCGGCGGCGGTCTCCAGCGTCGCGATAGTCTCCTGAACGTCCGCGGCCTGATCGTCGTCTGTGCCCAGATAGGCGGCGATCACCGCCTCGTCGCGGCTGACCTCCGCGGGGGTTCCGTCCGCGATCACGCGGCCGAAGTCGAGCACGGTGATGCCGTCGCATACCTCCATCACCAGGCGCACGTTGTGTTCGACGAGCAGCACCGTCAGACCGTCGCCGACCAGCGAGCGCACCAGGCGGCCCAGCGCCCGCGCTTCCGTGCCGTTCATGCCGGCCGCCGGCTCGTCGAGCAGCAGCAGCCGCGGCTCTGAGCCCAGCGCCCGTGCGATCTCCAAACGGCGCTGGTCGCCGTAGGAGAGATTCGAGGCGCGGACCTCCGCCAGATCGGAAACGTCCACGCGTGCCAGCAGGCGCAACGCCTCGTCGCGCAGCCGACGTTCCTCGGCCGCCACGCGCGGGCTGAACCACAGCCGCTCAAGCAGGGTATCGGTGCGGCGCGTATGCTGGCCCACCGTAACGTTCTCCCGCGCGGTCATCGCGGGAAAGAGGCGGATGTTCTGATACGTGCGGCGAATGCCGAGCGCGGCGACGCGATAGGGCGGCAACCGGTCAATGCGCTGCCCGTCGAAGCAGATAGCGCCGCGATCTGGCCGCATCAGGCCGGAGATCAGGTTGATCAGCGTGGTCTTGCCGGCGCCGTTCGGGCCGATCAGGCCGTGCACCTGGCCCTGGGCGACGCCGAAGCTGACGCCATCGACGGCACTGACGCCGCCGAAGGCCTTGCCAACGGCGTCAAGCTGGAGGAGCAACGGGCTCCTCCCTTCGCGCCCAGCTGCGCGGCGCCTCGGTAAACAGCGAGACGAGGCCGCGCGGCAGGAAGAGGATGACCAGCAGCAGCACGACGCCGCTGACCAGCGTGCGGTCCGGTCCGGGTTGAATGCCGAACGAGCGCAGGTGCCGCAGCGCCTCGGGCAGCACCGTGATCAGCCCCGCGCCCAGCACCGGGCCGACGAAGATATTCATGCCCCCGACCACGGCGAAGACGAGAATATCGACCGCCTCGCCGAAGCCGTAGTCGTTCGGATCGACGATGAAACGCAGGTGCGCCTGCAAGCCGCCGGCCAGTCCGGCGATGAAGGCGCCCAGTACGAAGGCGAGCAGCTTGTAGAAGGTCGTATTCACGCCCATCGTGCGCGCGGCCGATTCATCCTCGCGGATCGCCTCCCAGGCAAAGCCCGTGCGCGAGCCGCGCAGCCGCCAGAAACAGTACAGCAATACGAGCAACAGGCCGAAGATATGGTACCAGCGCGTCTGCTGCGGGATGCCGTTGATGCCGAGCGCGCCGCCGGCGTAGTCCCAGTTGATGAAGAACAGGCGCACGACCTCGCCGAAACCGATCGTGGCGATGGCAAGAAAGACCCCGCGCAGCCGCAGCACCGGCAGGCCGAGCGGCACCGCGACGAGCGCCGCGACGAGCGCTCCGCCAGGCAGCACCGCCCAGAATGGCCAGTGACCGTGAATCGTCAGCAGGGCCGAAACGTAGGCGCCGATCGCCATGAAGCCGGCGTTGGCGAGCGAGAGCAGGCCGGCGGCGAGCGTCAGATAAATGCTCAGGCCGAGGATCGCGTTCAGGCCGAAGAAATTGATCGTGCTGCTGTTCTGATTATAGAACTCCTGCAACCAGCCCACCGCGCTCAAGCCTCCCGCACGGCTTTGCGGCCAAGCAACCCGCGCGGCCGCACCAGCAGAATGACGAAGAGCACGATGAACGCCGCCGCGTCCTTGTAGCTGGAGCCGACGTTGGCGATCGTGCTGACCTCGGCCAGACCGATCAGGTAGCCGCCGACCACCGCGCCGGGGATGCTGCCCAGTCCGCCCAGGATGATCACCGACAGGCCCTTCAGCTCGACGGCCTGGCCCATATCAGGTGAAACGGTGTTGAACTGCAGCGCGTAGAGTACGCCCGCCGCCGCGCCGAGCGCCGACGAGATCATGAAGCTGATCGCGATCACGCGTTCGACGTCGATGCCGAGAATGCGCGCCGTGCGTTCGTTTTCGGCCACCGCGCGCATCGCCTTGCCCAGGCGCGTCTGCTGCACCATCCACTGCAAGCCCAGCATCAGGACAAGCGAGAGCACGATGATCACGATCTGCAGCAGCGTGATGCTGGCGCTGCCGATCGTGAACCTGTGATCGGGAAAGGTATCCAGCGGGAAGCGGCTGGTGCGGGCGCCCCAGAGGCGCAGCGCGATCGCCTCGAAGATCGTGGCCATGGCGATGCTGCTGATCATGCCGGAGAAGTAGGTGTCGGGCCGGCGGCGCAGCGGCTTGAACGCCACATAGTTCAGCACGATGCCGATCCCGCCGGCGGCGAGCATCGCCAGCGCCAGCGCCAGGAAGATTTCGAGCTTCAGGTGCAACACCAGCTCGAGCGCGACGAAGGCGCCCAGCATGAACACCGCCTGATGCGCGAGGTTGAGGATGTCGAGGATGCCGAAGACCAGCGTATAGCCGACGGCGAACAGCGCGTAAATGCTGCCCGTGAACAGGCCGTTGACGATCTGCTGGCTCTGTCTCTTATACACATCTCCGAGCCCACGAGACAGGCAGAAATC